>NZ_JAWLFK010000019.1:0-40685 GCF_041685615.1 Thioalkalivibrio sp. | reverse complement strand
CCGCCCTTGCCGGGCTTGGCCCCCTGGCTCAGCTTGATCTCAAACATGCGCACCGGTGCCAGGGCGGCCAGGTCCCGAAGCCGGTCATGATCCAGCCGGCCGTCCGGCGTCCGTACCCCGTATTTGGCCGTGCCGATCTGGAACACGAGATCGCATCCGGCCTCCAGGTGGTATGGCGAAAGTCCCCCTTCGCCGGTGTTGAGCCAGCAGCCCGCCCGTGCGGCACCCTGAGTGAGGGCCTGCACCGCAGGTTTGGAGACGGCCCCGTAACTCATGCCCGAGATGTTGAACAGCGAGGGGGCCGCGTAGGGACGGGGGCACTGCGGACCGATAACGAGTGGTTCGCTGGTTGCCGCGTCGGTCGCCAGAGTGGGAAAGGGACAGTTGACGAAGAACACCGAGCCGACGGGTGTGAGATCGCGCGTGGAGCCGAAGCTCGCCGTGGTATCCAGGTCCTTCGAGGCGCGGTAGACAAAGCTGCGCTGGGCGCGGTTGAAGGGGAGTTCCTCGCGGTCCATTGCGAAGAAGTACTGGCGAAAGAACTTGCCGAGGTGCTCCAGCAGATAGCGCAGCCGGCCGACGACAGGATAGTTGTGGCGGATCGCCTGGGTTCGCTGGGTACGGTCGATGATGTAAAGCACCACCAGCGCGGCGATGGTGCTGCCCACCACGAAGATGAACAGCAGCGACATGAACTCCATCAGGCCGATCAGCCAGCCGGACTGTCCCATGGTGGCCTCTCCCCGGGTGGTAACCCGTTTGCCTGGACCTGTCTCCGAGTATTGGCGTACCGGGGCGCGCGCGTAAGGGTCGAGCGTCCGGCAGCCGTGTCCCAGGGTCCGGGGGTACTTTCAGGTTGCACCGACGGCTATCTCGCCCACCCACTGGCCGGCGCGATAATCCAGCCAGAGATTGCGCGGCACCATGCGCTGGGCGCCGACGCTGGACAGCTCGCGGCGGGCGGGGTAGCCGGCGGCAAACGCCTCGGGCGAGCAGACATCGGATTCCACCGTGCTCGCCCGGACGCGCAGGTGATCGCCGGCCTCGACAAAGTCCGATCGACTCGGGGTGTCGTGGAACAGCACGCGTTTTTTCACTACGCAGGAAAAGTAGAGTTGCATTTCCACATAGAGGGGTGTTGCGCGGGTTTGCAGGGCCTCACGGGCCCGCCCGGTGCAGTAGACGTGCACCGTCCGATCGCGCAGGGGCACATCGGCCGCCAGACGATAGGGGTGCAACCAGCGATCGATATGGGGCAGCGGATTGAATCCGGCTGCCGAGAAATACGTATGTCGAAGGGCCATTTGGAACTCCTTGTACGGGGCGATGCCGGGCCCCGGGATTGTCCGCGCGGCCCGGCAATCCCGGTGAGTTAGCCGTCAGCGGCGCGGACGTTGTCCAGCTCGTACCAGGGGGTCGGATTGATCGGGCAGCGGTAACGAAAACCGTCCTCGCTGATGGTGACCCGGGCCGATCCGGTCTCACCCGGTTGCAGCGGGAACATGGCCAGAGTCTCCTCGGTGCGATGACCAGCATCTGGAAGCCCGCGACCTTGCCGGCCTTGTCGTGACGACGAACTCGTACTCACCGGGTTTCAGGTCGGCCAGGGTTTCCTTCGCGGCAAAATAGCCGTTGTGTTGTTGCAGGTGGAGGCGGGTAACGTCTTCGGCACTCGCGGTGGTCGAGAACGCCCGCGCGATGGGCAGGACCAGGCTCAGCGCCAGGCCCCCGATGCTGCGTGTACGGATGGAATGATGCATGACCATGCCTCCTCAAATGGGCTTGTGAGCGGGCGATCGGCCATTGAGCGCCCCGTTCCTCAAGGTAGAGGGGGCAACGTGGGGTGGATATGCCGCGGGGTGCGGTCTTTGTGTCCGGGCGTCCCGGTGCTGTCAGGCCGAGCGCCAGCCGCGCGAAGCCTCGCGATAGAAGGCAGCATCCGCGGTGGTGGCACCCTGCAGGGAGCAGACGGCGGCCGCGAACCCGAGCGCGCGCTCGAGGATGGTCGCCCAGGGCCAGTCGTGTTGCAGGCCGATGATGGCGACACTGGCGAATGCATCGCCGGCGCCCACGGCGTCGCGGAAGCCGTCGACGGTGGGGGCCGGGGCCTGCCAGTGCTGTCCGTCGACCGTGTGGATGCCGGCGCCGTCGGCGCCCTGCGTGATGATCAGGGCAGAGCGGATGGCCGCCCGTGCCAGAAGCGTGGCCGGGCGCTCCGTTGCGGCGACGTCCGGGGCCAGCGTGGCGGCCTCGTCGGTATTCAGCTTGACCACGTCGGCCCCGCGCATCAGTGCGAGGACGTCGGTGGGTTTGTACCACGGTGCACGCAGGTTCACGTCGACGAAGCGCCGGCGCGCGCGGGCCTGGAGGCGTTCCAGCAGGTCCCGGTTGCCGGAGCGCAGGGCCAGCGTGCCGTGATAGAGCAGCGCGGCGGTCTCGGGGAGTGCCTTTGCCCAGTCCGCCGGAACATCGTCGTAGGCCTGGTCGGGCACGATGGTGTAGGTCGGCTCGCCGTCGTCCAGTGCGATGCGGACCTGGCCGGTAGGGGCCGACGGGTGGCGGAACAGCCCCCGGGTGTCCATCGCGATGCGGTCCATGCGTGCGCGGATGTCGCGCCCGTCCGCGTCCTCCCCGATGCCGCCGACGAAACACGCCGACTCGCCCAGCTGGTGCAGGTTCCAGGCGACGTTGAACGGGGCCCCCCCGAGCACGCGTGTGCCGTCGGGGAAGCAGTCGAACAGGACTTCGCCGAAGATCAGGTGGGGTTGCGGTGCGTTCATGGCATCCCTCGACACAGGAATCAGTCGCGGGTCCGCTCGATGCGGTCGCGACCCCGCTTCTTGGCCTGCAGCAGGGCATGGTCGGCCGCGTCGAAGATCATCTCCGGCGTGGCGGCGGGGTCGATGCCGGCCAGACCGGCGGAGATGGTGACGTTCAGGCGGGTTTTCCCGGCCCGCACGATCAGGCGGTCCACGGCCTCCCGGATCGCGTCGGCCTGTTCGTGCGCGGCCGCAGGTTCCCGATGGAGGATCATCACGAATTCCTCGCCGCCGTAGCGCGCGACAAAGTCGGGTTCGCGGACGCCCTCGGCGAGGATTTCGGCGACCGCGCGCAGAACCTTGTCGCCCGCGGTGTGGCCGTATTCGTCATTGATGACCTTGAAGTGGTCGATGTCCCAGACGAGCAGCGAGGCGGTGCCGGACTGCTTCAACTCCGCGGGGAGCTGTTGCAGGCGTTGCTCGAACGCCGTGCGATTGGGCAGGCCGGTCAGGCTGTCGCGCGTCGCTTCGGCACGGGCCTGCTCCAGCCGGGTGCGCAGTGCCTGCACCTGTCCCTCCAGGCTGCGACCCTTGGAGCGCAGGGCCTGGTTGCGTTCCAGTGCGGCCAGCAGTTCGCTTTCCTGCTCGTTGCGGAAGGCCGTGACCCGTTCCACCATGCGGTCCAGACCGCGGCTGACTTCGGTGCGCAGGGTCGGCAAGTCCTTGATGTCGACGACCCGGCCCTTGATTTGCGCGACATCGCCGGAGATGCCGGCATGCAGCTCCGAGACCGATTCGCGGGCGCGTTCGCTGCGCGCTTCGTCCTCGGACAGGGCAGTGTCGACATCCTCCAGGCGATGCCAGATCTCGCCGACGACCTCGGTAAGCTCTTCGCGCTCGGTCATGGCTTTCTGGCACTTGTCGTGCAGCACCGAGAACAGGCGGCCCAGGGTGCGCTCGATCTCTGCCTTGTCGCGTCGGTCGGCCGCGCGGGCCAGGGCGTCCACTTCGGAGTCGAGAAACTCGAAGCCGTGGAGGCCGCGGCGTACGACCTCGAGGATGCCCTCGGCAAGGTCCTGGCGCTGGTCGCTGGAACGCACGGCATCGGCCAGCTGGCCGCTCAGGCGGTCCAGCCAGGCGGTATCGCCGGGGTCGGATTCGATGGCACGGCTCAGATCGCGTACGGCCCCCTCCAGCGCCGGGACCTTCGCGGAAACGACGGCGAGCGCGCGCAACGCAACCCGTCGGGTGGCGTCCTGAACGGAACGTTCCCGCTCCAGCGATCGTTCGAGGTCGATGACGGTTTTTCGCAGATCGCTGTCGGACATCGGGAAATCCCGGAAGTTAGGCGTGCCTATTTAAACGCGGAAGTGGGGTGGATGCCAGGGGAACACGGACTCGTGTGCACACCCGCGTTCGAACCGTACCCGTCTTTCGGCATCGGTTTAGTGCGCTGGATCATGAAGGGCCTGGCGCTGGGGCAGTTCGATCTCGATACCGACCGGGAGGTGGTCCGACAGGGCCACGTTGTAGACACGCACGTCGCTGACGTGCAGGTCCGGCGTGAGCAGGATGTGGTCGAAGACCAGGCGCGGGTCCCAGGCGGGATAGGTCGCGGGGCAGGCCATGGGTTCCATCAGGCCGGTGCGCGCGACCAGCTGGCGCAGTTCCTCGCTGTCCTGCTGGCAGTTGAGATCGCCCATCACCACGGCATGCGGCAGGTCCCGGATATGCTCGGCGACGTAGGCCAGCTGGGACTTGCGGGTGCGCTTGCCGAGCGCCAGGTGCAACAGGAACAGCACTAGCTCCTCGCCATCCCCCATCGCGTAGTGCGCCTCGATGGCGCCGCGCCCGGGCAGCGCGCCGGGCAGCCGGTGCATCTCGACGCGGTCCGGCTCAAGCCGCGAGAACAGGGCGAGGGAGTGCTTGGCGAACTGGCCGAGGTCGCGGTTGATGCGATTGTAGGTGTAGGGGAACTGCGCGCGTTCCGAGAGATAGGACGCCAGGTCGACGAAGTTGCTGCGAATGCTGCCGCCATCGAGTTCCTGCACGCCGACAATGTCGAACTCCGAGATAAATCGTGCGACCCGGTCCAGGTTGTCCATGCGCCCGCCGTACGGGAGCACGTGCTTCCAGCTGTTGGTCAGGTAGTGATGCAGACGGGAGGAATGGATGCCCACCTGGGCATTGAAGCTCAATAGCCGCAGGCGCTGGCTGTCCGGTTCGTGCTGGTAGCCCAGCTGTTCCCGGGCCGGCGTGTCCGGTTGTGCCGCACCCGCGTCCTCGGGGCTCGGCGCGTGGCCGGTGCCGGTCGCGATTGGGGTCATCGCGGGCGTTCTCCTGCTGGCGGGAAAGTCCGTGTTGTCAGAATGGACAAACCAGCTCGCCCAAACGTTCCGTCAGCTTCATGTTCTCGCTGTAGTCCACCGGGCAGTCGATGACGGTCACGCCGGGCTCCACGAGCGCCTCGCGCAGCGCCATCTCCAGGCTGTCACCGGGTTCGATCCGGACCCCGTGCGCGCCGAACGACTGCGCCAGTTGCACGAAGTCGGGATTGCCGAACTCGACGAAGGCCTTGCGACCGTATTCGCGTACCTGCTTCCACTCGATCAGGCCGTAGGCATTGTCGTTCCAGATCAGGACGACAAAGTTCAGGCCGAGGCGGACGGCGGTCTCCAGCTCCTGAACGTTCATCAGGAACCCGGCATCGCCGGTGACGGCGACCACCTGGCGCCCGGGGTACAGCTTCGCGGCGGCGACCGCTCCCGGGAGTGCGATCCCCATGCTGGCGAACCCGTTCGAGATCAGGCACGTGTTCGGCAGCTCGCAGCGGAACATGCGCGCCATCCAGAGCTTGTGGGCGCCGACGTCGGTGATCATGATCGCGTCGAGATCGGCCGCGGTACGCAGGTCCCAGATCAGCTTTTGCGGCTTGAGCGGTACCTGGGCGTCATCACGGTGCTCGTTCATGTCCGCGATCAGGCTTTGTCGCAGCGGGCGCAGGATGGTTTCCTCACGCGGACTGACCTGCTCGGCCAGGCGGTGCAGACAGGTCGTCAGGTCGCCCAGGACCTCGGCGGTCACGCTGTAGTGTCCGTCGATTTCGGCCGGGGCCGAGTCCACGTGGATCAGCGTGCGGTCGCCGTCCGGGTGCCAGAAGCTGGGCGGGTATTCCACCAGGTCGTAGCCGATGCAGACGATGACGTCGGCCTTGTGAAAGCCAAAATTCACGAAATCCTGGCTTTGCAATCCGACCGAGCCCAGTGCCAGCGGATGCCGGAATGGCAGCACGCCCTTGGCCATGAAGGTATTCGCCACCGGGATATTCAGGGCGCTGGCGAGCGCGGCCAGGGCGCCACTGGCGCCGGAGCGGATGACGCCGTTGCCGGCGAGGATCAGCGGGTGGTGGGCCTCGTTCAACAGCCGCGCGGCCGCTTCCAGCGAAGCGTCGGCCGGTACGGCCGCGGGTCCGGAGTGCACCGGCAGGGGTGGATTCGGGCACGGGAGGGAAGCGATGTTCTCCGGCAGCTCGAGAAAGCTGGCCCCGGGCTTGCCGCCCTCGGCCCACTTGAAGGCCTTGCGGACCACCTCCGGAAGGATCTCGGGCTCGACCACGCTGGAGCTGTACTTGGTGATCGGCTGGAACAGGCCCTTCAGGTCCAGGACCTGGTGGGATTCCTTGTGCAGACGGTGGGTGCTGGCCTGACCGGCAATCGCGACCAGTGGGGCGTGATCCATGTTGGCGTCCGCGACCCCGGTGATCAGGTTGGTCGCCCCCGGCCCCAGTGTCGCCAGGCAGACGCCGGCGCGGCCGGAAAGCCGCCCGTGGACATCGGCCATGAAGGCCGCGCCCTGTTCGTGGCGCGTGGTGACGAACTCGATGGAGGAATCGGCGAGCGCGTCGAGAACGGCCATGTTCTCCTCGCCCGGCAGGCCGAATATCCGTTCAACCCCTTCCTGCTCGAGGCACTCGACCAGGCGCTGAGCGGTCGTCGGGTCGCTCATGGACGAACCCGTGTGTGCAAAACCGCGCTAGCCGCGGGCACGTTCGATCAGGTAGTCGGCCACCTCCAGCATTTCGTCGTGCCCGCCGGCCATGCTGGCGGAGACGATTGCCTCGCCGTTGATCACCAGGGTGGGTACGCCTTCGACCCCATAGTCCTGGACCGCTTCGGTGGCCTCGACGACCCGGCGACGGATCGCATCCGAGCGCATGGTGTCGCGGAATTCGTCCGCGTCCAGCCCCCGCTGGTCAATGAAGCGCAGGATCCCACTTTCCGAACGCAGTTGGCGGCCCTGGTCGTGGATCGCGTCGTAGAACGCCTGATGGACCTCGTCCAGCACGCCCAGCTCCTCGGCGGTGTAGTACACCCGGGCATGCAGCGCCCAGACATCGTTCATTGGTGCCGGCAGGTATTCGAACTGCACGTCGTCGGCCAGATCGGGCTTCCAGTCCTGGACCTTGGGCTCGAATTGGTAGCAGTGCGGGCAGCCGTACCAGAAGATCTCGACCACCTGGATCTTGTCGTCCTCCAGACCGGTGTCGAGAGGCGGCTGGATGGCCCGGTAGTGCTGGCCCTCGCGGTAGTCGGCGGCGAGGCTGGTACCGGTGGCGAGCAGGAGGCCGGCGCCGCTGAGGGCGCCCATGAATTCACGACGCTTCATTTAGAGTTCTCCGTAGGAATGCAGGCCGGACAGGAACATGTTCACGCCCAGGAATGCGAAGGTGGTGATGAACAGGCCCACGATCGCCCACCAGGCCATGGTCGGGCCCCGCCAGCCCTTGGTAAAGCGCATGTGCAGCCAGGCCGCGTAGTTCAGCCAGACGATCAGCGCCCAGGTCTCCTTCGGGTCCCAGGACCAGTAGCCGCCCCAGGCCTCGGCTGCCCACATTGCGCCCAGCACGGTGGCGATGGTGAAGAAGGCGAAGCCGATCGCGATGGACTTGTACATGACGCTGTCCAGCGTCTCCGTGCTTGGGATGCGGCGGGTGATTGCGGCGTCGGGCCGTGTGCCGTCCAGCCGGTTCCGGACGAGGAAGGCGACGCCCAGCATCGCGGCGATGGCGAAGCCACCGTAGCCCACGAAGTTGGAGGGTACGTGGATCTTCATCCACCAGCTGTTCAGTGCCGGTACCAGTGGCTCGACCACATGCGCTTCCCGGTCGAACATGTACCACAGCAGGAAGGTGACCGCGGCCGCGATGACCAGCATCACGAATGCGCCCATGTTGCGCGAGCCGGTGCGCTGTTCGTAGTACAGGTACATCAGTGTGGTCAGGGCCGCGAACAGGATGAAGACTTCGTAGAGGTTGGCAACCGGGATATAGCCCCAGGTCGGATCGGTCAGGTAGATCTCGCGCCAGCGCACCAGCAATGCCATGGCACCGGCGCCCGCGCCCACCCAGGCAAAGGCGGCGCCTACGCGCGAGGGGAAGTCGGAGTTGGAGAAGAGGCCCAGCAGATAGGCGACGGTGGAGAGATACAGGAACACGCTCATCCACATGACGCCGGCCTGGCCGGAGCCGATGTAGTTCAGCCAGAAGTTGGTCTCGTTCGCGGCCAGGTTGTCGCCATAGAGCCAGATGCCGAACAGCGCCAGTACCCCGACAATGATCGAGAACGCCTTCCACGGCCGCCAGAACCAGCCCAGCCAGGCGCTGGTGCCGACCGCGAGCATCAGCCCGCCGATGTCGTAACGGTCCATGTTCTCGCCAAACAGCGTCAGCGAGATCGTTGCGACGGTGGCCATGAGGGCAAAGTAGCCCCAGTCGCGCAACTGCAGTTGCCGGAAGAAACCGGGCCGTTCGAAATCCAGGGCCTCGTGGGGTACTGACATGATGTGCTCCTCCGACTACTCGCGGGTCATGTGTTCTTGTTGTGAGAGTCTTCGCGTTGCGGGTCCGAGCCGACCGGCTTCTGGTCGATGATCCACCGCTTAAGATGCGCGAAACGTTCCTCGAATTCCACTTTGTGACGGTTGCTGGTGCCGGCCATCACCACGTGGGTGCCCTCGCCGTCCTCGCGCCGCCGCGCCATGATCCACAGACGCTGGTACGACACGTAGAACAGCAGGAAGATCCCGATGATCAGCATGGTACTGCCGGCGTAAACCGTGCTTTGGCCCGGTGCGCGGGCGATCTGCAGGCCCGAGGCCTCGCGGTGCTCGAAGTCCTTCAGATGGAAGAAGAACGGCGACTGATACAGGCTGATCGCGTTGATCGCCGAGATGGCGTCTTCCAGGAAACGTTGTTCCTCCTCTTGGATCGAGACCACACCCTCGTCCTGCAGGACCTCCATGTAAAGCCCCTGGAGGCCGGCGTGGAGGATGCGAATCATCAGATCGCGCACCTCGTCGATACGCTCGGCGGGCACGCGGCGCTCGATTTCCTCGTGCACGGCCCCGTAGCCGCCCTCGGCGAACAGGCCCATCAGTTCGGCCGTGGTACGGGCGATGGCCTCGCTCTGCTCGTCTGGCACCGTGTCGTCGTCACGTGCCACCTGTTGGGCAATCGCGTTTCGCACCTCGGGATTGTGCAACATGGCCAGATACGTGCGGAAGCGCTCCAGCGAGTCGTCACTGTCGGCAGGCAGGAACAAATAGTTGAACTCGTCGGCCGGGGTCTCGCGCACGCCGCTGAGGAAGTACATCGCACCCTCCTGGAGGGCCGGGCGCATGTAATTGCGGTAGTACAGGCCTTGCCCGGTGCGGTCGATCAAGCGGAAGTCGAAGCTCGGACCCAACTGCCGGTCCTCGCGCACACCTTCTTCATTCAGCAGCGGGACTACGTTCTCCGAACGGAAGTTGATGAACTCGACGGTGCGGTTGCCGCCGTCCGGGGTCGGAACGTCCATCTCCTGGAATACACGTCCTGGAACCTCGAGCTCCTGCAAAGCCTCGGCACCGAGCGGGATGGCGTCGATATCCAGCTTGGTGCCGCCGTCGGCAAAGCTGGCCTGATAGATCGCGTAGCCATCGTAGATCAGCGGGTGATTGACCGAGATGGTGTGGCGCAGCGGCTCGTCACGGTCCGGATCATGGATAACCAGGTCGGACTCGTAAGACTGTTCTGCTCCGGTGGAAAAGCGCTCGATGCGGAACTCCTCGAGCTCGATCCGGAACGGCAGCTCCTGCACGTAATAGCCCTCGCGCACCGGCAGAAAGACCACGTTGGCCGAGGCGCCCTCCGGAATTTCCACCGAACCGCGGAACGACGGGTTCCACTCCGGCACCCAGGCCGAACGCGGGACCTCCGAGATCGGTACGCTGCGGGTCTCGATCTCCAGGTTCCCCAGCCATTCGTTGAGCTTGAGGAGAGTCGTGCCGTCGGCCAGGGCGCCCACGCAGATCACGACGATGCCGACATGGGTCAGCAGGTAGCCCATGCGATTCCAGCGCCCGCGCATGGCTGCGATCACAGTCTGCCCTTCGCTGGTTTTTTCGCGCGCCCTGAAGCCCTGGGCCTTCAGTACCCGGTGGGCATGCTGGGCGAATTCCTCCTGCGGCTGGTCGAGGTCGCCGGTGGCGCTGGAATGGAACGAGCGCAGGGACTTTTCCTTGACCTGCAGGTTGTAGCGGCGCAGATCCTTCAGGAGCCCGGGCGACTGGCGATAGACACAGAACGATGTGGAAACGACCAGGAAGGCCACCACCAGCAGGAACCAGGTGGCCGAATAGACCTGGTACAGCCCCATCCCGGCAAAGACCTCGTGCCAGAAGGGTCCGAAGTCCATCAGGTATTCGGTGTAGGGCTCGTTCTGCACCAGTACGGTGCCGATTACCGATGCGATGGCGAGCGCGACCAGCAAGGTGATGGCCAGGCTCATCGAGCCCATGAAATCGACGATGATCCGGGTTCGCCGCGGCTTGCGGGCGGCCTTCTGACGGGATGCTGGGGCCGGGCCGGCGGTTGCGGCCTGATCGTTATTCGACATTCTGAAACCTGCTTTAACCCTGGCGACTATGCGAAGCAACCCGACGGGGATTCAATTTCCAAGACAAACTGCACGGACGTTTCGTGAGCACCGGGTGGACCGAGGGTGCGCCGTGAAGTTCGCCGCGTCCCACCATGACGCGTCCGGCAGTGGCGGCATTCCCGCGCGAAACATTTTCTTTCGGCCAATGAAAAGGGGCGGCCTAGGCCGCCCCTTCCCTGGGTCGCTCCGCCGCCGGTCCTGCGCGGCGCACCCGCAGCCGGATCAGTTGTTCGGCTGCAGACCGGCCATGTACTGGGACACGGCCTCGATGTCCTCGTCGGACAGGTTGCCCGCGATATTGCGCATCATCTGACCATTGTCGTTGGCGCGCTCGCCGCTGCGGAAGTAGCGCAGCTGGTCGGCGTTGTACTGTGCGTGCTGCCCGGCGACGGCCGGGAACATGGCTTCCGGATTGCCACTGCCGTTGGGGCCGTGGCAGGCGACGCAGGCGGCAACGTTCTCTGACGGGATGCCACCGCGGTAGATCTGTTCGCCGCGCTCGACGACCTCTTCGTCGGCGGTGCCCTCGCTGGTCTCCTGTTCGGCGAAGTAGGCCGCCAGGTCACGCATGTCCTGCTCGTCCAGGTCCGCGACCTGGCCCAGCATCAGGCTGTTCTCGCGGCGTTCGGACTTGTAGTCCTCAAGCTGCTTGACGAGGTACTTCGAATGCTGGCCGGCGAGCTTGGGCCATTCCGGATTGTTGCTGTTGCCGTCCGCCTGGTGGCAGGACGCGCAGGCCTCGGACAGTTCCTGGCCGCGCTGAGGATCGCCCGCCTGGGCCGCCGACAGCGGGAGCAGCAGGGATACGGACAGGGCAGCAAAGAGAGCGGAAAGCTTGTGGTTCATGACGGAGAATCTCCTGCTTGTAAATGCGTGCCGGGTCTCGACCCGTTCCTTGTGCCCCGTGGCAGGGCGATCAACATAAGGGGCGCAGTTTATAGCACAATGCTAATTTGTGCTCAAAAATAAACCGAGTCCGGCACTCGGCAAAGGACGTTTTCTCGCCCCATGGAACCGCGATTTCGTGAAACCGAATTCCTGCTTGGCGTGGCGCAGATTGCGCAGCTGCCGGCCGACACCGGCATCGAGATCGCCTTTGCCGGACGCTCCAACGCCGGCAAGTCCAGCGCCCTGAATGCCCTGTGCGGCCGCAAGGCGCTGGCGCGGGTCGGCCGCACCCCCGGCCGCACCCAGGAAATCAATCTCTTCAGTCTGCCGCCCGCCGAGCACTGGCGTCTGGTGGACCTGCCGGGGTACGGCTATGCGAAGGTCTCGGCCGGCAAGCGCGCCGAATGGGACCAGCTTCTTGGCGGCTATCTGCGAAAGCGCCAGTGCCTGATCGGGCTGGTTCTGATCATGGATATACGCCGCCCGCTGACCGAGCTGGATCGCCAGCTGCTCGGCTGGGTCCCACTGGAGCGCTGCCGGCTGCACTGCCTGCTGACCAAGGCGGACAAGCTCTCGCGCCAGGAGGCCGATCGGCAGTTGCGCAAGGCGCACGGGGAACTGGAAGCGATGGGCGTGGAGGCAACGCTCCAGACCTTCTCCTCGCTGAAGAACCAGGGCGTCGATGACCTGCGCGGCCTCCTGGGCGACTGGCTGGCCGAGCACGATGCGGGCGGCCTGGCGGCCGGGTGAGGAACCGCGTCCCCGCGTCTCGCGAAATCCAGACAAAAAGAAGCCCCGGCCTTGGGGTGGGACCGGGGCTAATTTCGGCCTCTACAGGGGGGAGAGAGGCCTATTGCCCGCTCAGGGAGAGAAGCGGGCCGCGCTGGGCTAGAGCGCTCAGTGAATGAGAAAGCGGTGCGCGGCCAAAGTTCCGGCCGGGTGCTTCTGGATTGCGAAATTTTTCACAGAATCCATCTTTTCGGGCTGCGTGAGCCTGCGGCCGCGGCCTAATCCCGATCGGCGCCCCGTTCCATGTGCCTCTGGAGGCCCTGCACCAGGTCGTCGGCCGGCGTTCCATGCGGGTAGATCTCCAGCAGTTTGCCTTCCGGTCCCACCAGGTAGGTGGATGAACTGTGATCCACCACATACCCCATGGCCGAGTCGATCTCGGTGCGCTCGTAGAACACCCCGTAGCGTTCCGTGATCGGCTGGAGCTCCTCGTGGCTGCCGGTGGCGGCCTGGATGGCCGGGTGGAAGTGCCCGACATAGGTCTCCAGGCGCTGCGCGTCGTCGCGTTCCGGGTCGACGCTCACCAGTACGGCGGCCACCTCGTCCTCCAACTCGGGAGGCAGACGATCCAGCGCGGCGCTGATCCAGCCGAGGCTGGTCGGGCAGGCATCCGGGCAGGCGGTATAGCCGAAGTACACCCAGACGTATTGACCTTCCAGGTCCGCAAGGCGGAACCGGTCGCCCTCGGTGGAGACCGGCAGTTCGATCGGCCCGCCGGAGACTGCATCGGCCACCGGGAGCTGCTCGTGGTCGGCCCCCTGGGACAGGGGCGGCGACGTCGGACGCAGCATTACCAAGACGAGCAGGGCGCCGGCCGCAAGCACGGCCAGGCCCCACAACAGGGTGCTCAGCGGAATACGCTGCATGTCGGTCTCCCTCAGGGTGCCACGGCCTGGCCGCGGCGGGTGATGAAGCGGAACTGGACCCGGGCCGCCTCGGGGTCACCCGCGGGCATCACGGTGGCTGCCCAGGTCATGGCCTCGGTGGTACAGATGGGCAGCGTTGTCTCGCCGGTGTAGCGCCCGTTGCCGGTGTGTTCCAGCCGCGGGCGCTGGAAGCCCATGTACATCTCCACCCCCGCCAGGTCCAGCTCCAGGGCCTCCGGTTCGCCCAGGCTGCTGCGGGCGGCTGCATCCAGTTCCAGGGTCAGGTCCAGTCGTTGCAGCATCGGCACCGGGCGCGGTGCGATCGCCAGGGTCAGCGTGCCGCCGGCCGGATGGGGGGCGCTGCAGGGCCGCGTGTTCAGGTCGCAGTCGCCGGGCTGGACGATGGTGATGCCGTCGGAGCCACCGGTATCCAGATAGCGATCGGCCAGTACCCAGGCCGTCGCCAGCAGCAGGACCGCGACCAGCCAGGGGGCGACCCGGTTGAAACCCTTCGCAAGCGAGCCGGCCATCTAGTGCGCGTCGTCCCAGTTGGCGCCGGTGCCGACATCCACCACCAGCTCCACGTCGAGCTCGGCCGCACCGCTCATGGCCCCGCGCACGAGCGTGGTCAGGGAGTCGATCGCATCGTCGGCCACCTCGAATACCAGTTCGTCGTGCACCTGCATGATCATGCGGGCGCCGATTTGCGACTCCGCGAGGTCGTTCGCGACCCGCACCATCGCGCGCTTGATGATGTCGGCGGCCGTGCCCTGCATCGGGGCGTTGATCGCGACGCGCTCGGACTGCTGGCGCCGCGCGCCGTTGCGGCTGTTGATCTCCGGCAGGTACAGGCGACGGCCAAACAAGGTCTCGACATAGCCGTTCTCGCGCCCGCTGGCGCGGGCCTTCTCCATATAGTCGTGCACGCCGGGGTAGCGGTTGAAGTAGCGGTCGATGTATTCGCGCGCCTCGCCCTGCTCGATGCCGAGGTTGCGCGCCAGTCCCCAGGCGGACATGCCGTAGATCAACCCGAAGTTGATCGCCTTGGCGGCCCGGCGCTGGTCGTTCGAGATCTGGTCCGGCTTCAGGCCGAAGACCTCGGCGGCGGTGGCACGGTGGATGTCCTGGCCCTCGGCGAAGGCCTTGAGCAGGCCCGCGTCCTGTGACAGGTGGGCCATGATGCGCAGCTCGATCTGCGAGTAGTCGGCCGCCAGCAGCTGGTGGCCCGTCTCGGCGATGAAGGCCTGGCGGATGCGCCGCCCGGCCTCGGTGCGTACCGGGATGTTCTGCAGGTTGGGTTCCGACGACGACAGGCGCCCGGTGGCCGCGCCGGCCTGGTGATAGGAGGTATGTACCCGTCCGGTTTCCGGGTGGATGCGCCGCGGTAGCGTCTCGGTGTAGGTGCTGCGCAGCTTGGACAGGCCGCGGTGCTCGAGGATCAGGCGTGGCAGGGCGTAGTCGTCCGCCATCTGTTCGAGCACGTCCTCGGCGGTGGAGGGCTGGCCCTTGGGCGTGCGCCGCAGCACCGGAAGCCCCAGGCGCTCGAACAGGATCTCCTGGATCTGCTTGGGCGAGCCGAGGTTGAACTCGCCGCCGGCCTCCGCGAAGGCCTCGCGTTCGATGCGCTCCATCTCGCTCAGCAGTTCCTGGCTCTGCTCGCCCAGCAGGTCCGGGTCCACCTTCACGCCCGCGCGTTCGATGTCTGCCAGAACCGGGACCAACGGCATCTCGATCTCGCGGTAGACGAAGGCCGGGCCCTCGGCCTCGTTCAGGCGCGGCTGGAACACGGCATCCAGCTGCAGGCAGATGTCGGCGTCCTCCCCCGCGTAGTCGGTGGCGATACCGATATCCACCTCGGCGAACGGGATCTGCTTCGCCCCCTTTCCGGCCACGTCCTCGTAGTGCGTGGTCTTGTAGTCGAGATGACGCTCGGCCAGCGAGTCGAGGTCGTGCCGGTTGGCGCCGGCGTCCAGGCAGAACGACTCCAGCAGCGTGTCATCAACGATACCGCGCAGGCTGATGCCGTGATTGCCAAGCACGTTGCGGTCGTACTTCAGGTGATGGCCGAGCTTGCCGTGGGTGTTCGATTCCAGCCAGGGCTTCAGGCGTTCAATGGTGTCGTCGAAGGGCAACTGCGGATCGGCGTCCGGCCCGGTGTGAGCCAGCGGCAGGTAGTGCGCGTTGCTCGGCTCGAACGCGAAGGACATGCCGACCAGTTCGGCACGCATGGCATCCAGGCTCGTCGTCTCGGTATCGAAGGCGACACGATCGGCCTTGTCCAGGCGCTCCAGCAGCGTTGCAAGCTCGGCCTCCTTCCGAATCGTCCGATAATCTCCTTTCCCCTGCGGCGGCCCCGGGTTGTCGCCGGCGGGTTCGCCGTTGCTGCCCTCCAGCTCCGCGCGCCAGCGCGTGAACCCGTAGCGGCGCACCAGCTCCAGCAGGCGCTCATGGTCCGGTTCCTGGATGGAAAGGTCGTCGGGGCCGACGTCCAGCTCGACATCACGCTTGACCGTGATCAGTTCGCGCGAGGTCGGCAGCCGGTCGGCGGCCGCACGCAGGTTCTCGCCGATCTTGCCGCCGATGTCGTCGGCCTGCTCCAGGATGGTATCGAGATCGCCGTACCTGGCGATCCACTTGGCTGCGGTCTTCGGGCCGACCTTGTCCACGCCCGGGATGTTGTCGACGCTGTCGCCCATGAGCGCGAGATAGTCGACGATCTGCTCCGGGGCGACGCCGAATTTCTCCTGCACGCCCTCTGGGTCCAGAGTGACGCCGCTCATGGTATTCACCAGCGTGATGCGGTCATCCACCAGCTGTGCGAGATCCTTGTCGCCGGTGGAGATCACCACGTCGTGCCCGGCACGCGCGGCCTGGTCCGAGAGGGTCGCGATCACGTCGTCGGCCTCCACGCCCTCGACGCATAGCAGGGGCAGGCCCATTGCGCGGACGAGTTCGTGCAGCGGCTCGATCTGGGCCGCCAGCTCATCCGGCATCGCCGGGCGGGTGGCCTTGTATTCAGGGTAGATGTCGTCGCGGAAGGTCTTGCCCTTGGCGTCGAACACCACCGCCATGTGCTCCGGGTCGTAGTCTGCGCGAAGCTTGCGCAGCATGTTGGCGACGCCGATCATCGCGCCGGTCGGGGCGCCGTCGGGCGCGGTGAGCGGCGGCAGCGCATGGAAGGCGCGGAAGAGATACGACGAGCCGTCGACCAGGACGAGAGGCGCTTGCGACATGGAGGCGGAATCCGGACGGGGAACGCGCGCCATTCTACAGGCCTGGCCCGTGCCGCGACCATTTGTGCCCGCCCGGGGCCGCCGGTACGCTGAGACCCTGACTCTTGGGAACCTCCTGCATGAACAATCGCGAACGTGCCGAACACCCGGGCCTGCGCCCGATCGATGACTCCGCCCTGACCCGGGAAAGCTGGAAGATCTTCCAGATCATGGCGGAGTTCGTGGAGGGCTTCGAGCGCCTGGCGCACATCAAGCCCTCGGTGAGTATCTTCGGCTCTGCCCGTTTCCCCCCGGAGCATCGTTATTACCAGCTGGGCGAGACGACGGCGCGGCAGCTTTCGGATGCCGGGTTCGCGGTCGTCAGTGGGGGTGGCCCGGGCATCATGGAGGCCGCCAACAAGGGTGCGTTCGGCGGCCGCTCGCCCAGCATCGGGCTCAATATCCAACTGCCCCACGAGCAGAGCGCGAACGACTACCAGGATGTGGGCCTGGGCTTTCGCCACTTCTTTTCGCGCAAGGTGATGTTCGTCAAGTACGCCTCGGCCTACGTGGTCCTGCCCGGCGGCTTCGGGACGCTGGACGAGCTGGCGGAGATCCTCACCCTGGTACAGACCGGCAAGACCCGGCGGATCCCCGTCGTGCTGGTAGGCAGCGAATTCTGGAAGGGACTCCTCGACTGGTTCCGGGACACGCTTGTGGAGCAGGGCACCATCGATCAGGAGGACCTCCAGCTATACTCGCTGGTAGATTCGCCGGAGGACGTGGTGGACGTGATCTTCGAGTACTACGAGGCGCGCAGCTTCGAACCGTCCGCGGAAGAAAAGAAACGACTCATGGAGCTGTGACGATGACCCCGATCCGCACGAGCCTGCCCCTGTCGCTGCTGGTGGCCCTGTTGCTGGTGTTCGGCACGGCCCAGGCACAGGAAGAGCGCGAATGGGGCGATGCCCCGCCTCCACCGGAACTCGAGGAGGGCGACAGCTCGCCGCCACCGGTGCTGGACGAGCGCGCCCGCGAGCAGCGTTCGCTGGAGGATGCCGACATCATCATCATCGAGCGCGACGGCGAGACGCGGCGCGAATACCGTGTGGGCGGTGAGCTGGTGATGATCGAGGTCACGCCCGCGGTGGGCCCGAGCTACTATCTGATCGATACCACCGGCGACGGTACACTCGATGGCCGTCGCAACGAGCTGGATCCCGACTTTGTACCCCCTTCCTGGGTGATTTTCGAATGGTAATGACTGATTCCGAGATCCGTGCCTGTGGCGAGTGCGCCGGCCTGGCCCTGGACCCCGGTGCCGATGGCCCGGAACACGAGGGCCGCCCGGTGCAGTGCCTGCGCGTGGCGCCGGGCACCGCGCCGGCACTGGAAGCCGCGCTCGCCGAAGTGCCCGCCGGCTGCGGTCGCGTGGTCGCCCGTGGCGCGGATGCCGATTCCGGGCAGGTGGTGCTGGTGCTGGAACGCGGCCAGCCCTTGCGGGGCGGCGCGGTCGCGGCCGAGGGGCCGGGCAGCCTTGTGGCCCTGGGCGAGCGCGCGGCCGAGTGGCAGGACCGCCACACGGCCGGCGCCCTGCCGGCCGGCGATGGCTACCGGCGCGGTGTGCTGCAGCAACAGATGCGCGAACGGGCGGATGCCATCGCGGCCTCGCTGGATGCCGCGTCGCGCGCGACCCTGGATGCCGAACTGCACCATCAGGGGCTTTATCGCTTCGAGGACCTGCCCCTGGCGGGGAGCTACTGGCAATCCGTGCGCGTCTCTCCGGAGGGCGCCGGCCTGGCGGACCTGGTCGCCCCGCCCGCACCCGTACCGGCCTTCTGGCAGCTCGCGCGCATCGCCCTGGCCGTGGCCGTGGACGATACCGGCCAGCCGGATGCCGAGCGTTACCGGACCTTGCTGTCCGGTTTCAACGGACGACGTCCGCTGGTCGCCATCGAACGCGGTGCGGCGCCCACGATGTTGCGCCTGGCTGCGCTGGACGACTGGCTCGGGAAGCTGGAGGCGGGCGCCGGCGGGACCGAGCAGCGGGATCGCCTTGCGGCCCTGCAGGCCGAAGCGGCGCGCCTGCAGGGCGTCTGGGTGCGCGCGGCCGCTTGATCCCGGCGTGCATTCGCGCCGACGGCGGGTGCGGGGCATGTCGGGCTTGCCGCGATCCGAAGGCATAAAAAGGGGGGCGGGATTGGTCCGCGCCATCCAAGGAGGAAAGCCCATGTTTCGAACCACGCTATGGCTGGCCCTGCCGGTCGCCGTCCTTCTGGCCCCGGCGGTCGCGAGCGCCGAGGTCTACCGCTGGACCGACGACCAGGGCAATGTCCATTTCGGGGACCAGCCGCCCGAGGGCCGTTCCTCCGAGTCCGTGGATGTGCGCGAGCCGATGGGTGCGGTGCCGCTGGAGGGGGCGCGGGAGATCCTCGAGCGTCCCGTGCGCCCGCGCGGCCAGCCGGAACCGGAGGGCGCCTATCAGCGGGTGGCGATCTCCCGGCCGGAGGATGGAGAGGGCGTGCGTGCGAATGACGGCAACGTCACCGCCGAGCTGGATCTCGAGCCGGCTCTGGATGCCGACGCCGGGCATCGCATCGTCTGGCTGCTGAACGGCGAGGAGGCCGGCGAGGGCGACGCGCCCAGCACAACGTTCGAGGGGCTCGATCGCGGCGCGCACACGCTGCAGGCCCGGATCGTGGATGAATCCGGCCAGGAGCTGGGGGCGAGCGAGACCATCGAGTTCAACGTCCTGCGCATGGCCGTTCCGCGCGAGCAGCAACAGCAGCAGCGGCCCCAGCAGTTCCCGTCCGGAGGCGCCCCTCAGGCGCCCCGGGCTCCACAGGCCCCACAGCCGGTGACGCCCGGCGCGAACTGACGAACCCTTGCCTTATCGCACTGTAATGGTGCGAAATGTGCCCTAGCGCGGTGCTATACTTGCACCAAGTTAGGGCACATTTGTTTTCAGGGTGTGTAACCGGCTTTCGATTCGTGATACAGCCCATGGCTTTGGCGCCTTGCCCGGCCCTGTTCGCTTGGCGCGATTCCTGCTTGAGGCCTGTTGATGACCATGCCCCCTTCCAATTCTGGACCGGCCACCCCGCCCTGGTGGGACGATCTGTCCACGGCGGTGCTGGTCACCGATGCCGACCTGTGCCTGCTGAGCATGAACAGTGCCGCCGAGGTGCTGCTCGGGCTCAGCCGCGAACGCATTGTCGGCCACGGGCTGGGGCAGTGGCTCAAGCTGGACCGCAACCTGTCGAGCCGTCTGCGTTCGGCCCTGACCCTGGATCAACCCATCACCCTGCGCGCACGACAGATGGAGCCGCTGCGCGCCGACCGCTTCCTCGCCGATGTGGTCATCACACCGCTGCACGGCGAGAAGGGGCGACCGGGCCAGTTGCTGTTCGAACTGAACGCGATCGATCGCCACGAACGCATCAGCCGCGAGGAGCAGTTGCAGAAGCAGCAGGCGATCACGCGTGCAGTGACCCGCGGGCTGGCCCACGAGATCAAGAACCCGCTGGGCGGGCTGCGGGGCGCGGCCCAGTTGCTGGCCAGCGAGCTGGATGACTCGGGACTCAGGGAGTACACCCAGATCATCATCCGCGAGGCCGATCGGCTGCGCAGCCTGGTGGACCGGATGCTGGGGCCGAACAATCTGCCGCGGCGCGAGGCGGTCAACCTGCACGAGGTGCTGGAGCATGTCCGGGGCCTGGTCAGCGTCCAGCTGCCGCTGGGGCTGAAGATCCGCGGTGACTACGACCCCAGCATCCCCGATGTGCAAGCCGACCGCGACATGCTGGTGCAGGCGATCCTGAATCTGGTGCAGAACGCGGTGCACGCACTGGAGGATGGGGGCGAGATCACCCTCAGCTCGCGCATCCTGCGCCAGTACACCATCTCCGGCCACCGCCACCGCCTGGTCGCCAAGCTGAGCGTGCGCGACAACGGGCCCGGCATCCCGGAAGAGATCCGCGAGCGCATTTTCTTTCCGATGGTGACCGGCCGCGCGGCGGGTACCGGACTCGGGTTGCCCATTGCCCAGAGTCTGATCCAGTTGCACGACGGACTGATCGAATGCCATTCGCGCCCCGGGGCGACCTCGTTCGACATCCTGCTTCCGATTGAACCTCCGAAGGCCCGGGAGGCTACGCACTGATGGAGCCCATCGTCTGGATTATTGACGACGACGACTCGATTCGCTGGGTGCTGGAACGCGCCCTCCAGCGTCACGCGATCGCCGTGCGCGGTTTCGAGTCCGCGGATGCCGCCTGGGGGGCGCTGGAACGTGACCCGGTGCCGGATACCATCGTCGCCGATATCCGCATGCCCGGCCTGAATGGCCTGGACTTCCTCGCCCGCATGCAGACCCGTCCGGACCCGCCGCCGGTCATCATCATGACGGCGTTCTCCGATCTGGAAAGTGCCGTGGGCGCCTACCAGACCGGGGCGTTCGAGTACCTGCCCAAGCCGTTCGACGTCGACGAGGCCGTGGCGCTGGTGCAGCGCGCCCTGGAGGCGCGCCGGGCCGGCCAGGAGAGCGGCCCTGCCGGCCCCGAGATCGAGGAGACCCCGATCATCGGCGAGGCCCCGGCCATGCAGGAGATGTTCCGAGCCATCGGCCGGCTCTCGCGCAGCAACATCACCGTGCTGATCAACGGCGAATCCGGTACCGGCAAGGAACTGGTGGCCCGCGCGCTGCATCAGCACAGCCCGCGCGCCGACCAGCCGCTGATCGCCCTGAACACCGCGGCCATCCCCAAGGACCTGCTTGAAAGCGAGCTGTTCGGCCATGAGCGCGGCGCGTTCACCGGGGCCAACCAGAGTCGCAAGGGGCGCTTCGAGCAGGCCGACGGGGGCACGCTGTTCCTCGACGAGATCGGTGATATGCCGTTCGATCTGCAGACGCGCCTGTTGCGTGTCTTGTCCGATGGCACGTTTTACCGTGTGGGTGGGCATACCCCGATCCGGGTGGACGTGCGCATCATCGCCGCGACCCACCAGGACCTGGAGGAACGCGTCCGCGCCGGCTTGTTCCGCGAGGATCTGTTCCATCGCCTGAACGTGATCCGAATCCACGTGCCCTCCCTGCGCGAGCGTCCGGAAGATATCCCGTTGCTGGTGCAGCACTTCATGGCCGAGGTGGCGCTGGAGCTGGGAGTAGAGGCCAAGACCATGCGCCCCGAGGTGGTTGCGGAGCTGCAGCGCCTGCCCTGGCCGGGCAACGTCCGCCAGCTGGAAAACACCTGTCGCTGGCTCACCGTGATGGCATCGGGCCGGGAGGTGCATCTGGATGACCTGCCGGCCGAACTGCATCAGCCCACCGAGACCCGCGCCGAGCCGAGGGGCGCTCCCGCCAGCGCCGCCGCGGGCCCGCGGGACTGGACCGCCGAGCTCGCCCAGGTCGCCCGCCAGCACTGGCAGCGAGGGGATCACGACCTGCTGGGTTCGGTCCTGCCACAGCTGGAACGCACGGTGATCCGCGAGGCCCTGAATGCCACCGGTGGCCATCGCCAGCAGGCGGCCGCGCTGCTCGGCTGGGGCCGCAACACCCTCACCCGCAAGATCCAGGAGCTCGGTCTCGACGACGAGTAGAGCGGACCCACTACCAAGCAGCGCCAGGTCAAAAGCGATTTACAGGAAGATGGGAAGACAGGAAGGTTTTTTGGGGTGAGAGCCCTTGGCGTCGCGCCTGGGGTCCCGAACCGGTGCCCTACGTCCCCCGGCCCCATTACTGCATTCTTCCGACCTTCCGATCTTCCTGTTAATGCTTTTCGCTTTTGACCTTGCCCTTCTCCGTGTTCTCCGTGACCTCTGTGGTGAACAGGCCCTTCAGGTGGTGGGGTCCTGCGGGGCGGGCGGGGCGCAGGCGGACATGGCACCATTCAGTTGCAGGGTGCCGGTCAGGTCGCGCACGTGGGTGTAGCCGTGGCGGTCCATGTAGTCGCTGATGCCGTGGAGGATCTTGGGCAGGCACAGCGGGTCGTAGAACAGCCCGGTGCCCACGCCGACGGTGCTGGCGCCGGCGATCAGGAATTCCAGTGCGTCGGTGGCATTCATCACGCCGCCCTGGCCGATGATCGGCACGTTGTGCGGCGCGGCCACCTGATAGACCTGCTGGACCTTCAACAACGCGATTGGCTTGATCGCCGGGCCCGACAGGCCGCCCTGATTGTTGCCGATGATCGCGCGGCGTTTTTCCACGTCCACCGCCATCCCCATCAGGGTGTTGATGACCGCAAAGGCGTCGGTCCCGGCCTCGATGCAGCGCCGGGCATTCTCGGCGATGTCGGTCTGGTTGGGCGAGAGCTTGGTGATCAGTGGCTTGGACGTGACCTTGCGGCAAGCCTCGACCACGCGCGCGGACATGTCCGGGTCATTGCCGAAGGCGACGCCACCCTCCTTCACGTTCGGACAGGAGATGTTGATCTCGATGGCGTCGATCGGCGAGTCCTCGAAGCGCCGGGTGACCTCGATGTATTCCTCGATGGTCGAGCCCGAGACATTGGCAAAGAAGCGCGTCTCCTCGAAGTCGAGCTGGGGGAGGGTGTGGTCCACCACCTGGTCGACCCCGGGGTTCTGCAGGCCAATGGCGTTCAACATGCCGTCCGGGGTCTCGTAGACGCGGTGCGGGGCATTGCCCAGCCGTGCGGCGCCCGTGGTGCCCTTCAGGCAGATGGCCCCGGCATCGCGGTTGGAGAACCCCGCCACGCGGGTGTATTCCTCGCCAAAGCCGACGCAACCGGACAGCAGCACCAGCGGCGTGTTCAAATGCAGCCCGCAGAAGTCCAGGGCCAGCCGCGGATCGGTGCGCGAATCACTCATGCTTCACATCGTCCTCTATGAACCGGAGATCCCGCCGAACACGGGTAACATCATTCGTCTGGCGGCCAATACCGGGGCCGCGCTGCACCTGATCCATCCGCTCGGGTTCGAGCTGGACAGCGCGCGGGCGCGCCGCGCCGGGCTCGACTATCACGAGCTGGCCCGGGTGCAAGAGTATGACAGCCTCGAGGAGTGGCGGGAATCGGTGCGGCCCGGCCGGGTCTTCGCCATCACCACGCGCGGCCAGGTCCGTCATGATGCGCCGGCCTACCGCGACGACGATGCCCTGGTGTTCGGCTCCGAAACCCGCGGCCTGCCGCAGCCGGTGCTGGACGCCCTGCCGACGGAGCAGTGCCTGCGCCTGCCGATGCGCGCGGGCAGTCGCAGCCTCAACCTGTCGAATGCCGTGGCCGTCGTGGTCTATGAGGCCTGGCGCCAGTTGGACTTTCCGGGTGGGCAATAGGTCTTTTCGGCGGCAGATTATTCCCGATTGCACTAGGATTCGTAGAAGATTCCCCCGACGAGCGGCCTGCAGGGCTCGCTCCGTCCCGAACGACGACTTCGAGCGAGGTTTCCGATGTCTCCAGTGCTGCGTGCCTTCGGTCTGCTGATGGCCGGTGTCCTGATCACGGTTCCGCTGGTTGCGGACGACCACACCGGGTCTGGCAGTTGGTGGTGGGATGACGACTGGTGGGAGGACGGCGTGATGTACTCCGATGTGGAAAACCACGAGGTCGAGATCGACCGCATCGAGTACCAGCGCGACGACATTGACATCCCCGCCATGGTAGCCCGCCCGGCCGATGGCGAGGCCTATCCGGCGATCCTCTGGGCTCACGGCCGGCGCGGGCTCGACGATCTCGCCGAGCTCCACGTGAAGCGTCTCGCGGCGCGCGGCTTCGTGGTGCTCGCCCCGGACATGTACACGGGGCGTTTCATGGAAAGCCACCCGCTGGATCATGACTACGAACTGGAAGGCGATCTGAACAGGGGGCTGGACGTACTTCTGGAACGTGACGACATCGTGGGTGACCGCGCGTGCCTGGTTTCCATCACCCGTGGGGGGTACAAGACCCTCAAGGTCGCCGTCACCTTTGAACGCCAGGTCGCCGATGTCGCCTGCTGGGCCGGCTACTACCCGCACCTTCAGGACCCGAACCTGGGCGAGCCGCACCAGGTGTATCGCTACGCCAGCGAGGTCAACGAACTCGAGATCCCGATGATGATCCTGATCGGGGACGAGGAGCAATACCAGCGTCACCGCACCGCGCGCATGGCCGCCGATGGCCTCGAAAGTCGCGGAGGCGAGGTGCACTGGATCGAGTACCCGGGCGTGGGCCGCGGCTTCGACTTCCGCAACGGCAACAACCGCACTTTCGCCGACGACCTCGCCTCGCGCGACGCGATGATCCGCGTTACCCGTTTCGCCAACCGGCACCTGCGCGACTGAGTCCCGCCCCCGTCCTTCTCCCCTTGCATCCGGGTCCACGCCACCGACCAGCCGGGCTGGTGGTGCCGTCGCACCCGGTGGTTCGTCGCTTAATCAATAAGCCTTTGATAATACAATTAAACAGTTCCGTGCGCAGAGTGCGGAATTTGCTATCTTCGGGCCTTACGTCATTGAGATGTCCCGGTCGATGTGTGGCCGGCTCCCGGTTTCTACCTACGAAAGTCGCAAAAAGGAGGATAAAGATGGCCAAGGTTCTCATCGCCCAGGGTGGCGGCCCGACGGCGGTAATCAATCAATCCATGGTGGGTGCGGTCCTCGAGGCCCGGAAATTTACCGATGTGGAACTCGTTTACGGGGCCTTCCACGGGGTGCGCGGGATTATCGACGAGGAGTTTCTGGATCTGACTCAGGAGACCACCCACAACCTGGAGATGGTCGCCGAGACGCCCTCGTCGGCACTGGGTTCCACGCGCGACAAACCGGACCTTGACTATTGCAAGGAGATCTTCAAGGTCCTGAAGGCGCACGAGATCACCTACTTCTTTTACATCGGCGGCAATGACTCCTCGGACACGGTGCGCATCGTCAGCGAGGAGGCCCGCAAGGCCGACTACCCGATGCGTTGCGTGCATATCCCCAAGACCATCGACAACGATCTGGTGGAAAACGACCACACCCCGGGTTTCCCGTCGGCGGCGCGTTTCGTGGCGCAGGCATTCATCGGCGCGAACCTCGACAACTACGCCCTGCCCGGGATCTATCTGGCGGTGGTCATGGGTCGCCATGCCGGCTTCCTGACGGCCGCCTCCGCGCTCGGCAAGAAGTTTCCCGACGACGGCCCGCACCTGATCTACGTGCCGGAGCGGGTGTTCGAGGTGGACCGTTTCCTGGAAGACGTCAAGGCGACGATGGACCGTTACGGTCGCTGTGTGATCGCCGTCAGCGAGGGCATCCATGATGCCGAAGGCGAACCGATCGCCACCAAGCTGGCCAAGGACGTGGAAAAGGACGCGCACGGCAACGTCCAGCTCTCCGGTACTGGCGCGCTGGCCGATATGCTGTGTGACGAAATCCGCGACAAGCTGGGCGTCAAGCGCGTACGCGGTGATACCTTCGGCTACCTCCAGCGAGCCTTTATCGGCTGTGTGTCGGATGTCGACCAGCGCGAGGCCCGCGAGGTGGGCGAGAAGGCCGTCCAGTTCGCGATGTGGGAAGGGCGCGACGGGTCGGTTGCGATCAAGCGTACCGGCTTTTATTCGGTGGACTACGACTATGTCCCGCTGGAAGCCGTCGCGGGCAAGACCAAGGTGATGCCGGACGAGTTCATTGATGCCTCGGGCACCGATGTCACCGACGCATTCCGGATGTACCTGCGGCCCTTGCTGGGCTCGGGGATGCCGGATGCCTACCGCCTGCGCAAGAACAAGGTGTCCAAAGTGCTGGGTCGCTAGGTACCCGTCGAACAGCCCCTGTCGCCGAGGCGCCAGGGGCTGGTGATTGCGTGGGGCCCCGGCCCCGCTTCGCGATGGCCCGCCCGGTGCCCCGGGCGGGCCATTTTCTATCCCAGGGCCTTGAAGATCTGGTCGCGGATATCTTCCACCGAACCGGTCCCCTTGATGTGGACGCACTTCGGTGCCTCGGGGTCGCCGCTCTCCTCCCATTTCGCGTAGAAGTCGACCAGTGGCTGGGTCTGGCTGTGATAGGCCTCGAGGCGCTTGCGCACGGTCTCCTCGTTGTCGTCCTCGCGCTGGATCAGGTCCTCACCGGTGACGTCGTCCTTGCCCTCGACCTTCGGCGGGTTGAACTCGACGTGGTAGGTGCGACCCGAACCCGGGTGCACCCGGCGCCCGCTCATGCGCCGGATCACTTCCTCGTCCGGTACATCCACTTCCACGACGAAGTCAAGCGGCACACCCTGATCCTTCAGGGCCTGGGCCTGCGGGATGGTGCGCGGGAAGCCGTCGAACAGGAAACCGGTGTCGCAGCAGTCGGGCTGCTCCACGCGTTCCTTGACCAGCCCCAGGATGATGTCATCCGACACCAGGCCCCCGGCATCCATGACCTCCTTGGCCTTGAGTCCCAATGGAGTGCCCGCCTTCACGGCTGCACGCAGCATGTCGCCGGTGGAGATCTGCGGAATATTGTACTTCTCGCAGATGTACTGGGCCTGGGTGCCCTTGCCGGCGCCGGGCGCCCCCAAAAGAATCAGTCGCATGCTTTCGCTCCTATAGGGAGTGGGTGGTGTGCTATGGTCGCGACAGGCACTCCCATGCCGCGCAAGTTACAGTACAGCCATTGTGGTTGTGGGTACAAGCGCCCCGTGCCGTCCCGGTATCGCCCCCCCCTGCAAGGAGCTCATCGATCGTCATGCAATCCGGCCCTCGCGAGATCACCACGCCGTTCCGCCCCATCCCTCTCGATATCCCGGAGGGGATGAAACCCAACGAGTTCTTCAACAGCACCGAGAACCTGGCTGATCTGGTCAACAACAACGGCCTGCTGGTTAACCCGGAAAATCTCCTGCTCTATCGCAAGGCCCTGGGGCACAGCAACGAATTCGACTGCTCCATCATCTATAACACTTCGCAGACGATACTGGACCCGATGGGACGCCCGGTGCGCCGCACCCAGGTCCCGGAGCCCGTGCGGCATGTCTGGAACCGGATGAACGGGGTCATCATCGAGTACATGCTGGAACAGTACCCGGATCCGGCAGAGGCCCTGGTGCTGGCGGGCGAGGCCAGCCTGGACGCCACCTGGCCGCTGACCGCCCCGGGCGTGCCCAGCATCCGCATGCTGCACAACCATTTCATGGTCTTCCCGATGGACACGCTCACCGCCGCGCCGCTGGCGGACCCGGGCAATCCCAACCTCACCGACGGTGGTCAGCACAGCCTGTTCCAGGCCTACATGCGCGAGGTCTACCGCGCGTTCTTTACCCGGGCGCTGGACCTGAAGATTCTCCGCCCGGCGTCGGATCACGAGGCCCGTCTGGACTTGACCGGATACCCGCATGGCCTGCCGAGCTGGGAGATCCAGGGTGGAGTCGAGGCGCTGAAGGACATCCGGTTCTGGCGTGAATACGACGCCATCCTCCAGGGATTTCTCGATTTCTACCGCACGTTCTTTTCGCAGGTCTCCACCCGCAATGCGCCGTTGCCCGAAGGTGTCCATTTCCCCGAAGCCGTGGAGGAGGTCCTGCTGTTCAACAATGACTTCCTGAAGACCGCGAAGAAGGTGCGTGACCGGTGCTTCACCGACGCCAAGTACGCCCATGCGATTCGCTGGCAGCCGGCATTCAAGCAGTTGATCTATCGCAACGACGAGGGCCGGCTCATCGTCACGATCAGCCAGAATTCGATCGGCAACGCGATCACCGAGCTGCTGGGCGTGGTCGTCAACCGGGTGCCGGACGCGGACGCCTACGAGCGTCACGAGCCGGGGCTGATCGACCAGTTAATGGAGGTGCGCCGCCGCCTGGTGGAGGTCGATCTGGGCGAGGGGATTGGCACCGAGAGCTGGTCCGCGACCTGAGAACTGGCAGGGCATCGCTCCCTGCGAGCCACGAGTGTCGCGGAGCCACGCCGCGGGGCCCGCAGGCCCCCGCGTTCAGGCGACCGACTGGTAGTAGATGTTCTGCGGGTGATTGGCCTGAGCGAAGAAGAACCAGCGCTCCGCGACCAGCCCCAGGTACTGGATCACGAATGCCGCGATCAGCACGCCGGTCGGGTCCATGCGTGTGGCCAGGACGACCACCAGCAGGATCGCCGGAATGACGAAGGCCGTCAGCAGGAACACCCATTTCATTCCGCGCAGGAACGCCGCCGACATGTGGTGGAAGAATTCCCGTGTGTTGAACGATCCGCCCATGAAGCCCTGGGACTTCTGCTGGATCTTCGGGTGTTTGATGCCAATCGCCGTTTGCAGCGTGGATTTGGCCTTGATGCGTGCGTTGCGCACGAGCGAGGCGATTCGGGTAACCAGGCCCAGCAGGGTCAGCACGATGGCGACCGTCACCAGGAAGCTCACCAGTCCCGTGCCGCCGGCCCAGGCGGCGTAGGCCGCCGCCAGGGTAAAGCCGGAGGCGGCCCCCAGCACCGTGTAGTTGATTACGGTCAGCGGCGAGTGCCATTCCTGCAGGAACTTGATGCAGGCGTAGATCATCGCGGTCGTCACGTACAGCACGATCGCGAGGAGTGCCCCGAGGGCCCCGAGCACGACGCTCGGCAGGACCGGATAGCCGCCGGCCAGCGTGCCCAGTGGTGGGTTGATCCCGAACCAGTGGGCGGCGCCGTACAGGAAGACCACCCCCATGAATGCCGGAAGCACGATCACCTCGCGCGACAGCCACGAGGTCCGCCATTTGGTGGCGGTCCGCCATGCGCGCTCCGGGCGCCCCAGGTGGAAGAAGGAGGCAATCAGGCCAAGCACCAGGAACACGAGCGAAACAAGCGACCCGAGCGCCAGGAAATCCGACCCAGGTGCCGGGAGCACGCCCAGCAGGCCCAGTGATTCGGCGCCGAAAAGGGCGAGGAACAGGCCTTGGCCGGCGCCGATGAGGGTGGTGAGGAAAATGACCGAAAAGGCAGGATGCATAGCGTGTTCGTCCCTGTTTACCAGCTGGTGACGTCGTCGAGCGAGGGTTCTTCCTGCCCGGGCTTGGGCAGTTGGCTGTCAATCTTCAGCGGGTTGTCGGCACGTTCCAGCTCTTCCTCGCGGATGGTGACCTGCGTCTTCCGTCGTGGCAGGTAGTGGTTGGCCGGCTTGGTTCCCCACTCGGGCATCAGTTGGTACCCGCCGGCCTCGCGGATCGCCTTCGAGACCACCGATTCGGGGTCATGAATGTCACCGTAAAGGCGGGCATTGGTCGGGCAGGCCCGCACGCAGGCCGGCTTGCGGTCCCACTCGGGCAGTTCCTCGTTGTAGATGCGGTCCACGCAGAGGGTGCACTTGGTCATGACCTTGCGTTCGGCATCCACCTCGCGCACGCCGTAGGGGCAGGCCCAGGAGCAGTACTTGCAGCCGATACACTTGTCGTAGTCGACCAGGACGATGCCGTCCGACTCGCGCTTGTAGGAGGCTCCGGTCGGGCACACCGGCACGCAGGGGGGTTCCTCGCAATGCAGGCAGGACTTGGGAAAGTGCACCGTCTCGGTGTTCGGGTACTCGCCGACTTCGAAGCTCTGCACCCGGTTGAAGAAGGTACCGGTGGGATCCGCGTCGTAGGGGTTCTGGTCGACCAGCGGGCCGGCGTCGCCCGAGGTGTTCCATTCCTTGCAGCTGGTCACGCAGGCGTGGCAGCCCACGCATACGTTGAGATCGATGACGAGGGCGAGTTGGGTCATTTCTTGCCTCCTATGCCCGCAAAGAAGTTCAGCACACGTTCCCGCTTGGACTGGCCGGGGTACGGTTTGAGGGATTTGAACTGGGGTGAAGTCTCCCGCGGCTCGCCTTCTTCGGCCTTGTAGATGCGGACGCGGACGTCGTACCAGGCCGCCTGACCGGTCACCGGGTCGGAGTTGGAGATCGGGCCGTCATGCCCCGGAAGCTCCTCGGAGATCAGGTGGTTCAGCAGGAAGCCCTTGCGCGATTCGTTGGCGCGCGGGGTCAGATTCCAGGCACCCGAAGCCTTGCCGATCGCGTTCCAGGTCCAGACCGTGCCGGGTTCCACCGCCTCCGAGTACTTGGCCATGCAGCGGACCCGGCCCCACTGACTTTCCACCCAAATCCAGTCTTCGTCCTGGATCCCTGCGGCATGCGCGGTACGCGCGTTCACGTAGAGCAGGTTGTGCGCGTGGATCTGACGCAGCCAGGCGTTCTGGGAGTCCCAGGAGTGGTACATCGCCATCGGGCGTTGCGTGATTGCGGCCAGCGGGTAGGTGTGCTTGTTGGTGGTCTGGTATTCCAGTGGATCGTAATAGAACGGCAGCGGGTCGAAGAAGGTCTCGACACGCTTGGCCAGGTGCGCGGGCGCCTTGCGCGATGGGCCCTTGCCCTGGGCCGCGGCGCGGAACTTCATCAGTACCTCGGAGTAGAGGTGTATCAGGATCGGCTCGCCAAACCGCGTGATGCGGTTGCGCTGCGACCACTCCAGGTAGCCCTTGTTCCAGTTGCGCATGTACTGGTAGCTGCGTGGCAGCTCGTACTGGAACACGCAGTTGTTCTGGGCGTACATCTCCCACTGGTTGGGATTGGGCTCGCCGCGCAGCGATTTCTCGCCACCCTTGCCGCGCCAGCCGGCGAGGAAGCCGATGCCCGAGCCCGGTTCGGTTTCGTAGTTGATCACGAAGTCCGGATAGTCGCGGAATTTGCGGTTGCCCTTCTCGTTCACGAACGCCGGCAGTTTCAGGCGCGAGCCCAGTTCGATGAGCACTTCCTGGAACGGCTTGCACTCGCCCTTGGGCGGTACCACCGGGATGCGCACCGAGTCCACCGGTCCGTCAAACTCGGAGATCGGGCGGTCCAGCATGGACATCACGTCGTGGCGTTCGAGATACGTGGTGTCCGGCAGGATCAGGTCGGCAAATGCCGTCATCTCCGACTGGAAGGCGTCCGCCACGACCAGGAACGGGATCTTGTACTCCCCGTTGTCGTCCTTGTCGTTCAGCATCTTGCGGACCTCTTCCGTATTCATGGTCGAGTTCCACGCCATGTTGGCCATGAAGATCAGCAGGGTGTCGATCGGGTAGGGGTCCCCCCGCCAGGCGTTGGTGATGGCGTTGTGCATCATGCCGTGCACGGCCAGCGGGTATTCCCAGGAGAAGGCCTTGTCGAGTCGAACGGGCTCGCCCTTGTCGTCCACGAACAGGTCGTCCGGGTCCGCCGGCCAGCCGAGCACCATGCCGTCCAGCGGTTTGCCGGGCTGCACGCCTTCCGGCCCCTTCGGGGTGCGGGCGCAAGGCGGGATCGGGCGCGGGAACGGCGCCTTGTGGCGGAAGCCGCCGGGCCGGTCGATGGTGCCCAGCAGCGACATCAGGATCGACAGGGAACGGATCGTGTGAAATCCGTTCGAGTGGGCTGCCAGGCCGCGCATCGCGTGGAAAGAGACCGGATTGCCGGTGACCGACTCGTGTTCCTCGCCCCAGGAATCGGTCCAGGCGATGGGGAGCTCGATACGTTGATCGCGGGCGGTCACCCCCATCTCGTGGGCCAGGCGACGGATATCCTCGGCCGAGATGCCGGTGATGCGTTCCGCCCACTCGGGCGTGTATTCCGCGACCCGGTCCTGCAACAGCTGGAATGCGGGCTTGGTGCGGGTGCCGTCTTTCAGGGTGAATTCACCCAGCAGATAGGGGTCCGCTCCCGGGGTGTGGGTTTGCACCGGGCGGCCTGTCTTGCGGTCCCACCAGAGCTGATCCTGCGCGTCGTAACAGCCGTCTGCCGGGGGTGAGTCGGCACGCAGGAACATCCCGAAGGCGTCGCTGTCCTCGTCCATGTTCACCAGTTGACCGGCGTTGCTGTAGCGCACCAGGAAGTCGCGGTCGTACAGGCCCTTGCTCATGATCTCGTGGATCAGGGCCAGCAGCAGGGCACCGTCGGTGCCCGGACGGATCGGGACCCATTCGTCCGCGATGGCGGAATAGCCCGTGCGCACCGGGTTGATGGAGATAAAGCGTCCGCCCTGGCGCTTGAACTTGGAGATCGCGACCTTGAGCGGGTTCGAGTGGTGGTCCTCGGCGGTGCCGATCATCACGAACAGCTTGGAGCGTTCGAGGTCGGGCCCGCCGAACTCCCAGAACGAGCCACCGATGGTGTAGATCATGCCGGCGGCCATGTTGACCGAGCAGAAGCCGCCGTGCGCCGCGTAGTTGGGGGTGCCGAACTGCTTGGCGAACAGCCCGGTCAGGGCTTGCATCTGGTCGCGCCCGGTAAACAGCGCGAACCGCTTCGGGTCGGTCTCGCGGATATGCTCGAGCCGTTCGGAAAGGATCTCGAAGGTCTCCTCCCAGGAGATCGGTTCGAACTCTCCGTCGCCCCGCTCGGCACCGGCCTTGCGCCGCAGTGGCTGGGTCAGCCGCGCGGGCGAGTGCTGTTTCATGATCCCGGAGGCACCCTTGGCGCAGATGACCCCCTCGTTGATGGGGTGCTCGGGGTTGCCATCGATGTAACGCACCTCCCCGTCACGCAGGTGCACCCGAATGCCGCAACGGCAGGCGCACATGTAGCAGGTGGTGTTCTTGATTTCGTGCGACGGGGTCTGTGCCATGAATCGTCAACGCCTTGAAAGTTAGACAATCGCGATATACCGCAATACCCCTTACTTCTCCCGGGGTTGCCCCCACTATGCAGTTCCGGGGGGTCCACCACAAGGCGTTTCGCGAGCAACCGGGGCATCCCGGTGGTCGCTTTCGCGAGGGCCCGGAATCGGACCCGTACGCGGCGAAGATCGCGGCAGTGTTATGGTTCCGGGCACTGAACTGCAAAACAGAGGCCTGTGAAACCCGATGAAGGTATGCATTGTTTCCGACAGTCATGACCGTGGCCCGATGCTGGCCCGTGCGATCGAAGCCGGCGTTGCCGACGGCGCCGAGGCGGTCATCCATTGTGGCGACGTGATTGGCGGGAATACGCTGCGCGCCTCGCTGAAGCTGGGCGTGCCGATCCATGCGGTGCACGGCAACAACCTGGGCGACCCGGTCGCGATCTCGCGCATCGCTCACCAGTCCGGTGGCCTGCTTCATTACTACGGGCTGGACGCGACCATCACGCTCGGTGGCCGGCGTATTTTCGTCACGCACTACCCCCATTACGCCCATGCGATGGCCTGTACAGGTGACTATGACCTTGTCTGCTGCGGGCACAGTCACGAGACCGAGATTCGCCAGCAGCCCCATGTGAAGGGTGGTTCGACCTGGCTCGTGAACCCCGGCACCGTAGCCGGTCTCGGGGCGCCCGAGGCGACCTGGGCGCTCGGCGACCTGGAAGGCATGGAGTTCGAGATTCGGTTCACGCCGGAGGAGCGTGCGGCCTGAACCCGTCGTATCCGGCTGGCTTGTGCTCGTGGCCGTGATTCGCCGTTGGTGCCTGTTCCACCCTCCCTGATCGCGGGACCGGCTTGTCAGCGGGTGCGTGTCAGGGCATCGTCTAGGTTCCCACCCTGGATGAGGAGCACTCGATGACAGCAGAATTCCCGCACAAACCCCTTCCGTCGAGCAAGGCATCGCCCGGAACCGGTCTCCAGCAGGTTACGGAGGAGGAGCCCCAGGTCACCCTGGCGTCGTCCGCGCTGTGTGTGATGACGGACTTTCGGCGGGTTCCGGTTGCGACCATTGGGCCCGAGGCGACGCTGAACCAGGCGACCGAGCAGATGATTGCCAAGGGCGTGCGGCTGTTGATCGTGGTCGACTCGGAACGTGTGCTCGGCTTGATCACGGCGCGCGACACCCAGGGCGAGCGTCCGATTCAGATGGTGAACGAACGTGGCGTGCGGCATCACGACCTGATGGTGCGTGACCTGATGGTTTCGCTGGATGACATCGACCTGCTGGACATGCAGCGCGTCATGCAGGCCGACGTGGCCGACATCGTCGCGACCCTGAAGGACTGGGGGCGTCAGCACGCACTGGTCGGGCAGCGAGATCCGCAGACCGGCGAAACCCGCATCCGGGGGATGTTCTCGGCTACGCAGATCGGTCGCCAGCTGGGAATCCAGGTACAGACATTCGACGTCGCGCGGACCTTCGCGCAGATCCAGGCGACCTTGTCCAAGGCCTACTAGTATTCCCGGGTTGGGCAGGGATTGCTGCCGCAGCAGCGGGTGCCGCGGCGGCAATCGGCCTGAACGCCCGTCCTACTGCGGGTTAAGACCCTGGTAGTACTCCATCAGGATCTTCGCCACTTCCGGACGGGAGAATTCGACCGGGGGCGCCTCCCCGCGTCCCAGCATCTCGCGCACCTTGGTGCCGGACAGCAGCACGAAGTCCTCTTTAGTGTGGTCGGGTGCATCGCACATCATGACGACACGGTCGAGCTTTTTCGAATAGGCCGTGTGGTCGGCGCGGAAGATCTCGATCTCCAGGGCATCGTCCGGTACTTCGGTATCGAAGATGGTCTGGGCATCGAATGGCCCGTAGTAGTCCCCGACCCCCGCGTGGTCGCGGCCAATGATGAAGTGGGTTGCTCCCATGTTCTGCCGGAACAGGGCATGGAGGACGGCTTCACGGGGGCCCGCATAGAGCATGTCGAAGCCATACCCGGTGATCATCACCGTGTTCGGGGGGAAGTAGAGTTCGGCCATCTTGCGGATGGCGGCGTCGCGCACCGGGGCCGGGATGTCGCCGGGCTTGAGTTTGCCCAGCAGCATGTGGATCACAATGCCGTCGGCGTCCAGCTGCTCCATTGCCATTCGGCACAGCTCCTCGTGGGCTCGATGCATCGGGTTGCGCGTCTGGAACGCGACCACCCGGTTCCAGCCGCGTTCGGCGATCTCGTTGCGAATCTCGACGGCGGTACGGAAGGTGTCGGGGAAATCGTCCTGGAAGTACGAGAAATGCAGGACCTCGATGGGTCCGGAGACGCAGACACGGCCAACGCTGTTGAATGCCGCGACACCGGGGTGCTCCATGTCGGTCGTGCCGTAGACTTTCTGGGTCATGGCCTCCATCTGCTCCGGTGTGAATTCCTCGATCGCCTCGACCTCCTGAATGGCGAGCACCGGGTTCCCCTCCATGTTCGGGTCGCGCAGCGCGATGCGCTTGGCCCCGCGAATTGTGTCGGCGTCTTCCAGCAGGTTGACGATCGGGACCGGGAAAAAGAGACCACTGGTGGTTCTCATGTTCTCGGCGCAACTCACCGCATCGGCCACATTCATGAAGCCGGTGAGCGGCGTGAAATAGCCGCCCCCCATCATTACGGCGTTGCCGGCGGCCGCGGAACTGATGACCACGGAGGGGAGGGTTTCCGCCTCTTGCAACAGGGCGTGGTGTCGATCGGGGTCGTATACGAACAGGGGCTTCAGGGTGTCTGCACCGTGCGGTTTGATCATGGGGCTTTATCTCCTGCCGACGCTGGATGTGGGCTGTATGGATGGGGCGGCATGGGCCGCCGGATGTCGTCCGGGCCGCATTCGCTCAGTCGGCCGCGTGGCCGGCGCGCTGCGACATCGACCCTGAACGTAGCACAAGATAGGCCATAAAGGGCCGGGTTTCTTGACCCTCGCCCCCGGGTAAATTCCGGGAAACCGGGCGTCAGGGGTTGTCCGAACAAGCTCTGCGCGGCGACTGCCTCGTTGTCTTGAGCCCGCCCAATGGGCGCTTCGCGGCACGCTCGAGACCGCTGTCTCGCCCGCGCAAATGCGGCCGTCGCGGGCCTCGAAGGATCGGTGGTTCGCGCGCATTCCCGTGGTGCCTTCCGCACACCTAGATTAGCGTTTCCATAAATAAGCATATGACACCATACATCTAGCTTATGCGCAGGCAAGCAAGTTTGATTTGAAGCGCGAGATCGAGTTGGCACAGACTCGGTCTGCCCATTGGACACCCTGAGGAGGCTTGACGCCGTGATCACTAGCAATCCCTTTGCCGAACTGGCTGCGTTTATCCCACCAGCCGCAATGCAGGCGTATGTCGTGCTCATGGTCATCCTGGTGGCCGTCGGCACGATCCTCGACATGATGCACAAGAGGAGTGCCCAGTACTTCTTCGAGAACGCCAAGAAAGCCGAAAAGAATGCGACCCGTAGCGTGAGTGGTGGCGAGAAATTCTCCCAGGCGATGCAGACCCTGGGGAAAGAGGTCATCACCTCCGGCGAGTTCAAGAACCCGAAGCGCCGCGCCTCGCACCTGTTCACGATGTGGGGCTTCATCGTTTTCGTGGTCTCCTCCGCCGTGCTGATCTTTGGCTATGCGACCGAGCCGGCCGCCGGGGTGTGGCCGATCCTGTGGCATCTGGGCGCCCTGTCGCTGGCCTTTGGCGGCTACTGGTTCTGGTTCTTCATCCGTGTCGACGTGTATTCCGAAGGGCGTCGCTGGTACCAGCTGGTCCGTGCCGACATGTTCATCGGGTCGCTGCTGGCCACGTCGACTTTCGCCATTCTTTGGTCGCTGACCCAGGGGACCGGCGCCCTCGGCTGGCTGTTCTTCGCGCTCTTCCTCGCGGCCACGACGACCCTGTTCGCGACCGTGTACTGGTCCAAGTTCGCGCACATGTTCTTCAAGCCCGCCGCCGCCTACCAGAAGCGCATCACCCGGGCCGACGGCTCCGCCGAGAACCTTCCGACCCTCACGCGCGACGACCCCGAGCAACAGCAGCGCCACTCGATGGAACTGCTGCGCGACGCGCCGATGGAGATGGGGAAGGGTATTCAGCGTGAAGCGCCCCACCACTACTAAGCCATTTAGCCAAACACCAGCATCGATCGAGGACTACCATGCCAACTTTTGTCTACATGACCCGTTGCGATGGCTGTGGATACTGCGTGGATATCTGCCCGTCAGACATCATGCATATCGACGAAACCACCCGTCGCGCCTACAACATCGAACCCAACATGTGCTGGGAGTGCTATTCCTGCGTGAAGGCCTGCCCGCATCACGCCATTGACGTACGTGGCTACGCGGATTTCGCGCCACTGGGTCACAGCGTGCGGGTCGACCGCGACGAAGATCGGGGCACGATTGCCTGGAAGATCAAGTTCCGCGATGGTCGCGAGAAGAATTTCCTTTCACCGATCACCACCAAGCCCTGGGGCAAGCACATCCCGCAGCTGGCGGACGTCCCCGCGCCGGACAAGTCCATGCGCGACAGCCAGCTGCTGTTCAACGAGCCCAAGTACATCCGCATGGATGAGGGGGATCTGCACACGCTTGAGGCCGCCGGTCTCAAACTGAAAGAAGGGGTGTACTACTGATGGCCTACAAGACAATCGTCGAAGACAACATCGACATTCTGGTCTGCGGTGCGGGGCTCGGTGGCACGGGTGCCGCCTGGGAAGCCCGGTTCTGGGGCCAGGACAAGAAGGTCGTGATTGCCGAAAAGGCCAACATTGACCGCTCCGGTGCGGTGGCACAGGGCCTGTACGCGATCAACTGCTACATGGGGACCCGCTGGGGCGAGAATAACCCCGAGGACCATGTGCGCTACGCCCGTATCGACCTGATGGGCATGGTGCGCGAGGACTTGCTGTTCGACATGGCACGCCACGTGGACTCCACCGTGCACCAGTTCGAGGAGTGGGGCCTGCCGCTGATGCGCGACCCGAAGACGGGCGCCTACCAGCGCGAAGGCCGCTGGCAGATCATGATCCACGGCGAGTCCTACAAGCCGATTGTGGCCGAGGCGGCGAAGAAGTCCGCCGACACGATCTACAACCGCATCTGCGTCACCCATCTCCTGATGGACGAATCGAAAGAGAACCGGGTGGCTGGGGCCGTGGGCTTCAACGTGCGCACTGGTAATTACCACGTGTTCAAGTCCAAATCCGTCGTTGTCGCTGCCGGCGGCGCCTCCATGATCTTCAAGCCGCGCTCGGTCGGTGAAGGTGCCGGTCGTGTCTGGTACGCGCCATGGTCGTCCGGTTCGGCCTATGGCCTGCTGATCAACGCCGGCGCCAAGATGACGCAGATGGAAAACCGCATCGTGCTGGCCCGCTTCAAGGACGGCTACGGCCCGGTCGGTGCCTACTTCCTGCACCTGAAGACCCGCACGCAGAACTGCAACGGGGAAGAGTACGAGTCCAAGTGGTGGCCGCAGTTGCAGGAAATGGTCGGCAAGGAATACCTGGATCCGGAGGTCTCTCACCGGACCCATCGGCCCATCCCGACCTGCCTGCGCAACCATGCGTTCCTCAACGAAGTGAACGCGGGACGTGGACCGATCCACATGGTCACGATGGAAGCCTTCCAGGATCCGCACCTCGAAGAGGTCGGCTGGGAGAACTTCCTCGGCATGACCGTCGGTCAGGCCGTCCTGTGGGCCGCCACCGATGTGGACCCCAAGAACGAGAACCCCGAACTCACCACCTCGGAACCCTACGTCATGGGTTCGCACGCCACTGGCTGCGGCGCCTGGTGCTCCGGTCCGGAGGATGTCTCCCCGCCCGAGTATTTCTGGGGCTACAACCGCATGACCAGCGTCGAGGGCCTGTTCGGTGCGGGCGACGCCGTGGGTGGGACGCCGCATGCGTTCTCCTCCGGGTCGTTCACCGAAGGACGCTTGGCGGCAAAGGCCGCCTGCAAGTACATCGACGAAGGCAAGGCCGACGGCATCCGCGTCTCCGATTCGCAGATCAGCAAGCTGAAACAGGAGATCTACAAGCCGCTCGAGCACTACAAGATCTACCGCAATGAAGTTGTTGCCGGTTCGGTCAACCCGAACTACATCAACCCGCGCCAGGGTCTTGACCGCCTCCAGAAGCTGATGGACGAGTACTGCGGTGGCGTGACGGTCAGTTACATGACCAACGAGAAGCTGCTCAATATCGGCTTGAAGAAGATGAAGATCCTCGAAGAGGACCTGGAAAAGCTGGCAGCGGAGGACATCCACGAACTGCTGCGTGCCTGGGAGCTGAAGCACCGCGTGCGCACCGCCGAGAGCGTTTTCCATCACACGCTGTTCCGCAAGGAGACCCGTTGGCCGGGTTACTACTACCGCGGCGACTACATGAAACTCGACGATCAGAACTGGCATCACCTGACCGTTTCCCGTCGCGACCCGAAGACGGGCGAGTACACTATGGAAAAGGCGCCGTGCTATCACCTGGTCGACAAGGACGAGGCCCCGGCCAAGGAAGCCGAGAAAGAGGAAGCTTAGGATTCCAACGTGGCGGGCTCGTGCGCGAGCCCGCCACCTCGCACGGAAGCGGCGACGGCCGACGCGTACGCGCGTGGGCCTTCTCTTTCAAACGCCACACTTGAGGGTTTCAACATGACCAGCGTAGCTGAAGCAGAGAGACCGCCGGAGACTTCGATGAATATCATCGATCACTCCGACGAGGAGATCGTTGAGATCGCCCATCCCATATGGTCCGATCTGATCAAGTATTCCAACAAGGGTCAGTACGGCAAGTTCGTCCGCCGGTTCTCCTATCACCTGTTGTTCGGACTTAATGAAGTCGAGGTCGGCAAGCAATTTGCCCAGAGCGAACTGACCCGCAACCTGAGCGCAGACTGGGACTTCCTCGGCATTATCCGGCGTGGCGAACACGTCACCGTCCTTTATCGGGTGCGCAGCACGAAGAAAGAGGGCGAGTGGCTCGGGCGCATGGTCCTCGGGTACGAGGAAGGCGAGGTGCGCATCTTCGGTGCGTCCATTTTCTGAGACTGCGGGACATTGAATGACAGATGTAATCCAGGACAACAAGTACGTCGAACTGAACTACCAGGTGATCGACGAGAAGTCCGGCCAGGTCCTGACCGAGGTCGAGTTCCCGCTGGGTTACGTGCACGGCGTGAACGAGGTTCTCTCGCCCCAGGTGATGGGCGAGCTGGAAGGCAGGGCGGAGGGCGAGACCATCGAGGTGCCCATCGACTGCAACGCACTGTACGGGCCGCGTGACGAGTCTCTCGTGATCACCGAATCGATCGAGAACGTTCCCGAGGAGTACCGCGAGGTCGGTACCGCCATCTTGATGGAGAATGAGCGCGGCCAGACCAAGAGCTTCCTGGTGACGCGGATGGATGACCAGACCATCACCATTGATGGCAACAACCCGCTGTGCGGCCGGCAGGTGGTTTTCAAGCTGAAAATCTTGCTGGTGCGCGATGCCAGCGCCGCAGAAATCGAACACGGCGGCAAGGTGGAAACGGGACCGGAAATCGACAGCGGGCGAACGGTACCCATCGAATGATGGAGCGCGTTCGTCCGGATTCGTCAGTGAGTCGGGGGTGAGACGGGGCTTCTCCCATCCCCTCTTTTTTCATCGCAGCGAGGTGAATGCACCATGAGCCAGCAACCCGAAAAGAAGCACCCGGAAGTTCCGGA
>NZ_JAWLFK010000059.1:9072-11165 GCF_041685615.1 Thioalkalivibrio sp. | reverse complement strand
AATATCGCCTCCGTTTCGCCCGAGGGTGGTGTGGTGGCCGTCATCCTGGATGGCGAGAACGCCTGGGAGTACTACCCGGACAACGGCTTTTACTTCCTGCAGGCGCTGTACGAGCGTCTGGCGGCGAACCCGAACCTGAACCTGTGCACCTTTTCGGACGTCTGCCAGCGCACCGGCCCGCGGGCCGACCGGGGTGAACTGTCGGGGCTCGTGGCGGGCTCCTGGGTGTACGGGACCTTTTCCACCTGGATCGGCGATCCGGACAAGAACCTGGGCTGGGACCGCCTGATCGAGGCGTGGACCGCAGTGGATCAGGCGGTTGCCCGGCATCCCGGGCTGGATACGCCGGCCCTGCGCAAGCAGCTGGCGGTGTGCGAGGGCTCCGACTGGTGCTGGTGGTTCGGGGAATACAACCCGGCTGGTTCGGTCAGCGACTTCGAACAGCTCTATCGACGCCACCTGGCGCGCCTGTACCAACTGGCGGACCTGGAAGTGCCGGAGTCCCTGGGCGAGGTGCTCTCGGTGGGCGGCGGCGATCCCGCCGCCGGCGGCACGATGCGCAAGGGGCAGTAGTCGATGGAGGCGGGCGAAGAACACTGTAATCCCCTGATGCAGTGCCGCCGGGCCGGTGTGCTGTTGCATCCGGTATCACTGCCGGGCCCGGGCCCGGTGGGCACGCTGGGGCAGGAGGCGTTCCGTTTTCTCGACTGGGCGCGGGATGCGGGGTTCAGCCTGTGGCAGATCCTTCCGCTGCATCCGCCCCAGGAGGACGGCTCCCCCTACGCCAGCATCTCGGCCTTCGCCGGGGATGTGCGCCTGATCGATCCGCAGCGGCTGGCCGAACGGGCGGGCCTGGACGCGCCCCATGGGTCGGTCGAGGCCCTGCTGCAACAGGCCCGCGAAGGACTGGAGCAGCCCGGCGATGGCTGGGCGCAGGCCTACCAGGCCTTCTGCGATGCGCAGGGTCCGGTCTGGCTGGATGATTTTGCCCGGTTCGTGGTCATCCGTGCCCGCGAGGCGGGCCGCCCGTGGTGGGAATGGGCGGCTGCCCTCCGCGACCGCGACCCGGAGGCCCTTGCGGCCGTCGAGCGCGAGGCGGCGCAGGAACTGAAGGCGGTCCGCTTTGCCCAGTTTGTCGTGTTCGACCAGTGGCAGGATGTGCGCGAGCATGCGCGTGCCCGGGACATCCTCATTCTTGGGGACATGCCTATCTTCGTGGCCCACGATTCCGCCGAGGTCTGGGCCCACCGCGATCTGTTCGATCTGGATGCGACGGGGCATCCCCTGACGGTGGCCGGCGTGCCGCCGGACTATTTCTCGGAGACCGGGCAGCGCTGGGGCAATCCGCATTACCGCTGGGACCGTCTGGCCGAGCGAGGCTATGACTGGTGGGTGGAGCGCATGCGCTGGACACTGGAGACGGTGGACGCGGTGCGGATCGACCACTTCCGCGGGTTCGAGGCCAGCTGGGCCGTGCCGGCGAGCGAGCCGGATGCCACGCAGGGACACTGGGTTCCGGGACCCGGTGCCAAGTTCTTCGAACAGCTGCAGGACCGCCTGGGGGTGCTGCCCCTGCTGGCCGAGGACCTCGGCGTGATCACCCCGGAGGTGACCGCGCTGCGCCTGCGCTTCGACCTGCCGGGCATGCGCATCCTGCAGTTCGCCTTCGAGGGCGGGTCGGACAACCCTTACCTGCCGGCGAACCACGACGAACTGAGTGCCGTGTACACAGGCACGCATGACAACGACACCACGCTGGGCTGGTTTCACTCCCTGGAGCCGGCCATGCAGCAGCACGTGATCGAGACGCTGGACCAGGGGCCCGCGGGGGAGATGCCCTGGCCGATGATCCGAGCCGCCTGCCGTTCACCGGCACAACTGGCAATCCTGCCGATGCAGGACGTCCTGCAGCTCGGTTCGGAAGCCCGGATGAATATGCCGGGCACGGTGGCGGACGCAAACTGGAGCTGGCGCTTTGAGTGGGACCAGCTTCCGGAGGGGCAGACGGAGGCCCTGCGGGCCCTGGCGCAGGAGACGGGTCGCCTCGACTGACGGTCCGACCCGGACATGAAAAAGGCCCGGTCCCTCGAGGG
>NZ_JAWLFK010000059.1:6227-8972 GCF_041685615.1 Thioalkalivibrio sp. | reverse complement strand
GCCGCCTTCGCCGCCTTGTTGCGGCTGCTGTTGTTGCTGTTGCTGTTGCATCTGCTGCTGCAGGGTCTGCATGCGCTCGATCACGTCGTCGATGTCGGCGTTCTCGTCGCGCATGGCGGACATCAGCTCTTCACGCAGGGATTCCTGGGCTTCCAGGATCTCCTCGTCCTCCGCGACGGACTGCTGGGCCTCCTGCAGGTTCATTTGCGCCTGCTGCACGTCCTCGGACTGGATGACTTCCTGGCGCTCCTCCGCGCTCAGGTCCTCGTCGCGCAGCTGCTCTTCGGCGGACTCCAGGGTCTCCAGGTCACGGCGTGGCTCGTAGCCGGCGGATTCCATCTTGTCCAGAACCAGGTTTTCCAGTTCTTCGCCCTGCTGTTCCAGCTGCGGGTTGTTCTCGATGGCCTGCTGCTGGGTCTCGGACAGGGTCTGCTGAAGTTGTTGCATTTCCATCTGCGGGTTGCCGCCCTGGCCACCCTGCATACCCATGCCGCCCTGGCCCTGCTGCTCCTGCTGGCCCATGCCCTGGGCCATGACGAGCGGGCTGGCCAGCGCGAGCGCGGCAGCGGCGATCAGTCCGGCGAGGGACTGGGAACGAATCTTCATAGAATTTCTCCTTGTGAGTAGATGCATAGAGTAGACAATCGCACTTAACCCCAGCTTAACAAGCGTCGCGCGCTCATGCTGGAGCGCGCGCGTGCCAGGTGACCCGGGCGCCGGTTCTTAGCGTCCCGGAGCGCACCACGTCAAGGCAAATGCCGCTGTCGAGTCCAAGGGCCCGTGCGAGGTTGTCACCCGTTAACTGGTTGAGATACCCACAGGGCGGGCGGGGTCGTCCGATCTTCAGGACGGCGTCCTCGATGAAGAGGAAGCCACTCTGGCGCGGCATGCGGTACCAGCCGGAGACCACGAGATTGCGGCGGTGTTCCCCGGGTTCGATGGGGCCACCACGACGCTGTGACGCCCGTTGCAGTTCGGGGACGGTAATCAGGGTCACCGGGCAACTCTCCACCGCATGCCAGTGCCCGCGGTTCGTGGCGTAGCGATCCCCGCGCAGTCCGCTCCCCGCGATGGCTTCGATCGCGTCCACGGATTCCATGGGGTCGCCCGCGGCGGTGCAGACATGGATCGCCTGCAGCCGCGCCGCGGGCGGTCCGAACCAGTCCGGGCGCCAGGCGCGCAGGCGGTCGATCATCGCGGCCGATCCTCCGTCCGCGTGAACAGGGCGACGTCGCGTTCGGGCAGGGCGAGGGCGCAGTCCAGCCGTTCGGCGATCCAGTGCAGGCTCGCCGGTCCGTAAAAGGCGACATGGGTGGGGTCGCGGCGGTAATGCCAGCGGCGGAACCGGGCCGCTTCGGGTAGCCATTCGGTCATCACGGCGAGAAGCCCGCCAGGGCGCAGGGCATCCAGCATGGTCCGCAACGATCTCATCGGGGCGTGCAGGTGTTCCAGCACCTCGGTACAGGTGACGAAGTCCCAGCCGCCGTCGGGTGCGCGGGCCGTTTCCGGGGCAAAGGCCGGGTCCCAGATGCCCATGGTGTAGCCCTGCTGGCGCAGCAGGTCCGCCAGAACGGGCTGTGGGCCGCAACCCCAGTCGAGTCCATGGGCCGGGGGCGGTAACGCCGCGAGCAGTGGCGTGATCAGGCGCTGCAGGTGTTGCCGGTAGCCGGGATCATCCGGCCGGTTTTCGTGCGTACGATAGTAGGTTCGCTCCGCATCGCGCCGGGGCCAGGCGCCGCGTTCGAGCGCGATCACGTGGCACGCCGGGCAGCGACGATAGTCGCCGGGCGAGGCGTCGCCGATCCCGCGATGATGAAACGGTCGGCTGGATGCCCCGCACAACGGGCATGGCGTCGGGCCGGGCCCGTTCATCGGCGCAGGTACCGGAACCACCTGGCGATGTTCAGCAGGCTCAACAGCGATTGCGACAGGTAGGTATAGGCGGCGGCCTTCAGGATCCGCTCCGCATGGGGATAGTCGGGCGGGTGCAGGTACTTTCCGTCGCGCAGTATGGGCATCGCACGGCGGAAGCTGGCGTCGAACTCGGTGGGCAACGTGATGAAGTGGACCAGCGCGGCGAGTCCCATGGAGAGCACCCCGGCCAGCAGGAACAGGATCGCGGGCGCCGGGTGACGGGCGATAATCGTGACGAAGGGGATGGCGACCAGCAGCCAGGCGCCGATCTGCTGACCATACCCCGCGACGCAAACCAGGTAGCTGCGCATTCGGAGCGGGGCGTAGCCCTCGGCATGCTGCAAGGCGTGGCCGACTTCGTGAGCGGCGACGGTGACGGCCGTGAGCGAGTGGCCATCGTGGTTCTCGGGCGACAGGCGGATGGTGCAGGATTCCGGGTCGAAATGATCCCCGTCCTTGGTGGTCTCGATCCTGACCTTGTGCAGTCCGTGCCGATCCAGGATATCGCGCGCCAGCTCGGCGCCATTGCCCGCGTAGCGATCCGGGGGCTGGTGGTATTTCCGCATGATGTGGCGTACCCAGAGGCCCGGTGCCCAGGCCACGAGCAGCAAAAGAGGAGCGAGCAGGATCAACAGTCGCATGTGGCTATATTGACCCAGATCTCCCCATGCCGGAAAGGGTCAACTGGTCCGGCAGGCGTCCATGTCGCCGCAAGGCCGTCGGCGAACCGGTCGGGGCACAGTACTCATCAGTCCTCGGACTCGTCGAAGTCGCCCTTGCGCTTCGGGTTCGGGCGGGCGCGGCGGTCGTGCGAGTAGTCGTGGTCGTCAC
>NZ_JAWLFK010000059.1:0-6127 GCF_041685615.1 Thioalkalivibrio sp. | reverse complement strand
ACCGCCATGCCGGTATCGGAGGCCAGCCAGGTGGTCAGGCTGAAGGCGCCCCAGGCGTCCGCGATCACTGCCAGCACGATCAGCAGGATCACCAGGCGCATAATCCGCAGCGCCTTCGGGATATACGAGTTCAGGCGCAGTTCCAGCGACGGGAACTTCTCCCGCGTCTCTTCGGGGACCCGAATCTGGCGGCCGATCAACTGGGTCAGGAGATTGGCCACAAAGACACCCACGAACGCGGCAAGCAGGGTCTGCCCGGTGGCCTTGGCCATGAAGGGCAGGGCGTCTTCCGGGCGGGTGATGCTGACCACGGCCAGGGAGAGGAAATAGACCAGGGCGATCCAGTGCCAGGACTTCGCGAGCAGCGTGGTCACGATGCGGGTGAAGGCCAAATCCGCGCGGTTGGCGAGGGCCATCAGGCGGGCATGCACCCGTGTGCGGTTTTGCAGGATGATCACGGCGGCGTAGAGGAACGCCGTCAGCATCACGATCAGGCCCAGGGAGCGCCCGGCTTCGGACGAGATCTGGTTGTTCGTAATCGGCACCAGCAGCAACAGACCATAGCCAATGTAGCCCACGATGCGAGCCAGCCAGGCGTTCCAGTAGGTGGCCTCGTCCCCGGCCATCGGCAGCAGGCGCAGGCCGTGGTAGCGCGTGGCGAAGATCAGGCGCAGGGCCGCCTTGGTGGCCTCGATCAGGAGGAACGCGTTGAGAAACAGCGAATGACGCGTGTTCATCTCGCCCGACTCGCCCAGCACGAACAGCGCCAGGGCATAGCCGGCCAGCCAGGCGAGGATGACGACGAGGAAGTCGATGGCGGCCGCCAGGACCACGGCCGGCAGTGCCCGCATCAGGCGCATGTGTTCCGCGGCATTCAGTGCCCAGCGGTCGAGCCGCGTGAACAGCGGGGTGCTCATCCAGCGCAGCACCAGGAACACCACCACGGTGAACACGATGATAATGGCGAGATGAAGCATGGCTGTCGCGAAGACGGTCGGCTCGATCGCGCGGACGCGCTCGGCGATGTTCGTGGCGATATCGTTCAGGGCCCGGACCTCGGCCACGGCGCCTTCGGCCAGCGACTGGGTGAACTGGGCAATCTGGCGCGCCACGGAATCGTCGTCGCCGGATTCGACCGGGTGATCATCCGTGGTGGAGTCCTCCGCGCTGGAGTCCCCGGCGTCGGAGCCGTTGCCGGAGCGCAGGGCCTCGAGCAAGTCTTCGCGGGCTTCCTCGCTCTCCAGTACGTCGATGAGCATCTGGCGCAGATCGTTGCCGGAATCCTGTTGACTGGCGTCCTGCGCGGATACGGCCCCGAGGGGTAGAACCAGAAAAAGTGCGACAAGTACCAGCAGGCGGGAGAAGAAGATACGTGGCGCGCGCAGATGGGTCACGGCAAACCTCCATGTGTGGGCGGGACGTCCTTGCGAGCCCCCGGTACGGTCAGTCAATCCGAGGCAGTCTAAGGGCTGGAAGCTCCGAGCCACAATTTCGGGGGGGCGCGTACGCTGGCTCTATTCCAGCAACATCGGATCCAGCCAGGCGATGCCGAGCTGGGCCATCTGGCGCTCGACCCAGGCGATCCGGCGATCCAGCTGTGGCCCGGGTTGCACGGGGTTCATGCGGCCAGGGCTTGGCAGGATGGCGGCCAGGCGAGCGGACTGGTGGCGATCCAGCTCGGTGGCGGAGAGGCCGAAATAGTGTTGGGCGGCATTCTCGATGCCGTAAATGCCAGGACCCCATTCTGCCAGGTTGAGGTAGACCTCGAGGATGCGCCGCTTCGGCCAGAGGGTCTCCATGCCCAGGGTGAATCCGGCCTCCAGCGTCTTGCGCGCCCAGGAGCGGCCGTGCCACAGAAAGAGATTCTTGGCGGTTTGCTGGCTGATGGTGCTGGCGCCACGCAGGCGTCCGCCGCGAACGTGATCGCCCAGGGCCTGGCGGACCGAACTCCAGTCGAAGCCGCGGTGGTTGGGGAAGTGCTGATCCTCTGCGGCGATGACGGCCAGCATCAGGTGCCGCGGCAGGTCGTCCAGGCGTTGCCAGTCCGGGCGCCGGTTGGAGGCGGTCTGCCGGTCGGTTGCCACCACCATGGCCATGCCGTAGGGCGGGTCGACACGGGCAAAAAGTACCACCAGGGCGAGCATCGCCCCGATACCCAGTGCCAGCACCAATGTGGCCAGTGCGCCCGTCCAGTAGAGCAGCCGGTGCTTGCGGCGAGCGGCCATTAGTGTGCCATCGCCTCGCAGGGCGCGCAGGAGGAGTCGACAGTCGGGTAGCGGCGTTTCATGAGCCGCAAGGATAACGCCTGTCGCGTCCCGGTGGTGACGGGAACCGCGAGGCGATTCGGCCCGCCGGTAGCGTGCCGGTCGAACTGTTGGCCGGTTTCGTGGCCCAATGACGGAGGGGCTGGTCGACCGGCCCCGGAATTCGCCCCGCCAAGCCCACCGTTCGCGAAGGAGAGAGCCATGGACGTATTGCCCTATCGCTATGTCACACCGAGCGGCGAGGCCGTGTCCTTCGAATTTCGCCTGCACCCCGAAACCGGCTCCGCGGTGCGGGTGCAGCAGTTGCTCGACCGCCTGACCGACACCCTGGACAACGAAATCGGCGTGCTCGGGGATACCTGCAACGGCGATGTGCTCCAGGCCCTGGCGATGGCGCTGGCGGTGCGCACGGAGATGATCCCGGCCGATCCCGACATGACCCAGGGACTCGCGCGGGATGTGGTGGAGCGTGCGCTCAAGTCGCTGAACGAGGCGCAGCACCAGCAGACCGGGCCGGTGGGTCATGCCTGAACTCGACCCGGAATCGCACCCGCGGGCCCCGGGCCGTCCGATCGTGTTCTTCGACGGTGGGTGTCCGCTGTGCCGCAGGGAAATCGGGCATTACCAGCGTCTGGATGCGGCCGATGCGGTCGACTGGCGCGACATCCACGCCGATGCGGCACCGCTCGCGGACTGGGGGATCACCTGGGACCAGGCCATGCAGCGCATGCATGCCATCAGCCCCGAAGGGCGCATTCGCAGTGGTGCCTTTGCCTTCGTCCTGGTCTGGCGGCATCTGCCGTACTACCGCTGGCTGGGTGGCGCGCTGCACCGCCTGCCGCCGATTGTCTGGCTGATGGATCGCGTGTACAACGTGATTGCCCGCCATCGCTGGCGCTCGCGCTGCGACGACGGGGTCTGTCACCCGGATCGCTAGGTGATCGCTCGATAGGGAGTCCTCGGGGCGAATCCGCAGCCTGCTGAATGTGCCGACCTGGGCATCCGGAAGCGGGCACGCCGAGGACAAGGAGTATTCCGTGACAACACCCGATCCCGCCCGTCCCACGCGCCCGCGGCCGCGCTCTTTTGTGACGGACATGCTCGGACTGCTGGCCTGGATGGTGCTGGTGTTTGCAGTGGCAGGCCTGGGTGGCTGGGCAACCAGTCTCTCGGTCGGCGACTGGTATCCGGGGCTCACGCGCCCGCCGCTGAACCCGCCGGACGGGGTGTTCGGCCCGGTCTGGTCCGTGCTGTTCGGCCTGATGGGCCTCGCCGCCTGGCATGTCTGGCGGCGCGCCGGCCTGAACGGTGCCCGGATTGCGCTGGGGTTGTTCCTGGCTCAACTCGCCTTGAATCTCGGCTGGTCGATGCTGTTCTTCGGCATGCAACGCCCGGATCTGGCGTTCGCCGAGATCCTGATCCTGTGGCCGATGATCCTGGCCACCCTGATTGCCTTCTGGCGCATCGACCGTATCGCTGGCGCGCTGCTGGTGCCGTACCTGCTGTGGGTCGCCTTCGCCATCTACCTCAACGGCGGTATCGTCTGGCTCAACTGACGCGCCGGGTTTTGAGCGCACGGGCGTCATGCGGTTGTCATTTGGGCGGGGTATGCTGACGCGAATTTTCGCGGGAGGGACTCCATGGCGGTGCGCGTAGGGATCAACGGGATGGGGCGGATCGGTCGGCTGGCGCTGCGGGCCGCCTGGGACCGGGACGACATCGAGATCGTGCATCTGAACGAGGTCGCGGCCGACGGGACCGTCACCGGCCACCTGCTGGAGTTCGACTCGGTGCACGGGCGCTGGGGTCGCGAACCCGAGGCCGCAGCGGACCGGATCCGGATCGACGGGCGCGAGCTGGGCCACACGAGCCTGGCCGAGCCGGGGCAGGTGCCGTGGGGCGAGTCGGACGTGGACATCGTGATCGACGCCACCGGGGCCTTCCGCACCATGGACACGCTGGAGCCGCATTTTGGTCAGGGTGCGAAGCGCGTGGTGGTCGCGGCGCCGGTGAAGGACGCGCGGGCGCTGAACGTGGTGATGGGCGTGAACGACGCCGCTTACGATCCCGCGAAGCACCACGTCGTGACCGCCGCCTCCTGCACCACCAACTGCCTGGCGCCGTTGGTGAAGGTACTGCACCCGGCGCTGTCGATCCGCCACGGCACGATCCTGACCGTGCACGACATGACCGCGACGCAGTCGCCGGTGGACCTGCCTCGCGGCAACCTGCGCCGGGCCCGTGCGGCCGGGCTGAACCTGATCCCGACCACGACCGGTTCGGCGAAGGCGATCGGCGACATCTTTCCCGAACTGAACGGGCGGCTGAACGGTCATGCGGTGCGCGTGCCGCTGATGAACGCATCGTTGACGGATTTCACCTTCGAGGCCGCACGCGAGACCACGGTAGAGGAGGTCAACGGCCTGCTGCGCGAGGCCGCGAACGGCGATCTGAACGGCATTCTCGGCTACGAGGAGCGCCCGCTGGTCTCCGGCGATTTCCGCACCGACCCGCGCTCGTCCATCGTGGATGCCCAGTCGACCATGGTGGTCGACGGCACGCAGGTGAAGGTGCTGGCCTGGTACGACAACGAGTGGGGCTACGCGAACCGGCTGGTGGAGCTGGTCGCCCGCGTCGCCAAGCTGGGGGTTTGAGGCTGTCGTGAGCGGCGCGGCCGATCAGCCGGACCCGGGCGGGCCGCCCACCCTGGGGCTGGGCGCCTACGCGCGGATCACCGCGAACTACTGGGCGTTCACCGTCACCGACGGTGCGATCCGCATGCTGGTCGTGCTGTTCTTCCACCAGCTGGGCTACAGCCCGCTGGAGATCGCCTTCCTGTTCCTGTTCTACGAGCTGTTCGGGGTGATCACCAACCTGACCGGTGGCTGGCTGGCCGCGCGGCTGGGGGTGAACACCACGATGATCGGCGGGACGCTGCTGCAGGTGGCGGCCCTGCTGATGCTCACGGTGCCCGAGGCCTGGCTGGGGGTCGCCTACGTGATGTTCGCCCAGGCCCTGTCCGGGATCGCCAAGGATCTGAACAAGATGAGCGCGAAGTCCGGGGTGAAGTTGGTCGCCGGGGATGGGGAGGGGCGACTGTTTCGCTGGGTCGCGGTGCTCACCGGCTCCAAGAATGCGTTGAAGGGGGTGGGGTTCTTCGTCGGCGGGGCGTTGCTCCACAGCGTGGGCTTCCGGATGGCGCTGGTTATCCTGGCCGGGATGCTGGCGCTGGTCATGCTGTTCTCCGCGGTGGGACTGCCGCGCGGGCTGGGGCGTGTCGGTGGCAAGCCGAAGTTCACCCAGATGTTCTCCAACTCCGCCGCGATCAACGTGCTCTCGGCCGCACGATTCTTCCTGTTCGGCGCGCGCGATGTCTGGTTCGTGGTTGCGCTGCCGGTGTTTCTCAGCGCCACGCTGGACTGGAACCACATGCAGGTGGGTGCATTCCTTGCGCTGTGGGTGATCGGCTACGGCATCGTGCAGGCCTCCGTGCCGCGTCTTCTGGGCCGGGGCGGGGTGCATCCGACCGGGCTCACCGCGCGCCTGTGGGCCTTCATCCTGATGCTCCTGCCGATTGCCATCGTGATCGGGCTTGAATCCGGCCTGGATCCGGCCTGGGTGTTGATGGTCGGGCTGGGCGTGTTCGGCGTGGTGTTCGCGATCAACTCTGCCGTCCACTCCTTCCTGATCCTCGACTACGCCGAGGCCGACCGCGTCGCGATGAAAGTCGGTTTCTACTACATGGCCAATGCCGGCGGACGCCTGGTCGGGACCGTCGCCTCTGGCGCCATCTTCATGGCCTGGGGCCTGGAAGGTGCCCTGATCGCCTCCACCTTCTTCATCTTTGCCACCTGGATGATCTC
>NZ_JAWLFK010000018.1:16958-41240 GCF_041685615.1 Thioalkalivibrio sp. | reverse complement strand
GACCTCGAAGAAGTAGCGCCGGTTGCCCAGTCCGGTCAGATGATCCCGGGAGGCTTGTCGGGACAATTCGATGCGCGTCTGGTACAGGCGCCAGTACAGGAATTCGACGAGGGTGAGGATGAGGGCGAAGGGCAGGAAGGCGACCCATACATAGGAGTGATAGACGGCCAGATTGAGGTGCTGCACGAACCCGAAAATGTGCAGGACGGTGGGTGTTATCGCGACGACCGCCAGGGCGAACAGATTGAACCCCAGACCCAGGGGCCGGCCCATGAACGGCATGAAGATGAAAAAGTAGAGAATGCCTCCGATCCCGTAAGCGGCCCCGCCATCCAGGCGTGCCAGGGTTTCGAGGAACGTCACCAGTACGAAAACGGGGACCGTGATGAACAGGAGCCGGGCCGCGATGGAACCCGGCCACCTCCAGAACACCCACGCCAGGAACAGTACGGCAGCCGCCTCCGCCAGGCGCAGCTGGATCGCATCGGTGAAGTGTACCGGGTCGATCGCGTAGTCCATCAGGATCGTGAGCAGGATGAACGCGGCGGTAATCGCCGAGGCGATGGCACCGAACGCCCCCTGGTCCCGAACCAGGGCGTCCCGGTATTCGGGGTTGCGCAGATCCCGGAGGAAGGGGCGAATGTGGGCGGTCAGGGCGGCGAGCGAATAGGGTGCCGGGTGCGAATGGGGATCCATTGAAAATCCGGGGTTCAATCGCGTTCGCGGTGGGTTTCCGGGGCGTCGCGTCGCAGCATAGCGCAGGTATGCACGCCGGGTGGCTTGCTGCGGGATATCGGTCGGTACCGGCCCCGCGTTCCCGGAACACATCCGGGTTCTATGCGCCAGCGGGCCGTGGTGCCGCGAAGCCGCGGGTTTGGCGACAACCCAGGGCGCGGAACCCGGCGCGCGACGGGTTCCGTCGACGCTTTCGGCCTACACATCGGCATGGCGGATCTATACTTGGTGTGTGCGGAGTGTTCTGGACGGATCGCACGCGCGACCTGGAACGCCGGGGTCGCCCATGCCGGATCCGCATTCCCCGGATCTACGGGCGATCTGCCTGTGGATTTTCCGCCGGACGGTGGCCCCCATCGCTCCCACCCGTCGTCCGACAGCCCTGATACGGAGGGCTGAAGTCATGATGATTTCCAGATGGTCGGCGCTAGTGACGCTGATGATGCTGTTGCCGTTGGGTTGCGGTACGGAGCCCTCGGCCGACACCGAAGCGAACGCCGCACCCGAGGCCTCCGAGCTCGTGGCGGTGGATGCTTCGATGATCGAGGAGCGGCTGGTGCAAAACCTCCACGACCAGGCCGTGTTATTCGAGGAGATCGGCGACCGGGTCGAGGCCATTGACAGCCAGTCGGCGGCCGATGAGTTGAGGGGTCGCCTGGCGGGTGAATACACGGCGCGGACGATCGCCCAGATGGACGAGATGATCGTTTGGGCGGCGGCGCACTTGGCATCCGTCGAGACCGCGGACCGGGCCGTGCTGGATCAGGAGGTGGAAGCGCGGCTGGCGGACTCGGGCAGGCTCGAGGAGGCCGGGATGCGGTTCGATCGCGCGACCGACCGGGTGGCACAGCAACTCGAGAGTTTGATGATGCGGGACCCCGGGCAAGGGCAGGCGGTACTCGACGGGATGCTCGCGTTCGGGGACAACGTGGAGGCATTCATGAACGATGAGCGCGTGGCGGCGCTGGATCTGCTGATGGCGCGGGACCCGGATGCCACACCCGTTGAGGCCGAACCATCGGGGGCCGTGGGAACGCAGGCCTGGTGCGAGCGCATGGGGAACACGCCTCAGGCCCAGTGGACGATGAACGATGCCTTCGCCTTTGCGAACCACTGCACGGGCGGTTGAGATCCAACACCTTCCGGTGGATCGAAGGTAAGCGGATGGCTCGACTCGCGCGCGGATGCGCGACGGTGTCGGCGTCTCCTTACCCGGATTGGCCACCGCCCCGGGCAACCTGCCGCTGCGGCTGTCGGTGGTACTTCGCGCGATCGGGGATGACGTTGCGGATGCCGCCCCGGGGGTCTTCCACGTCGCCCTCGTACCGGGGCAGGAGGATGACGTGCAGGTGGTCGATGCTCCGCCCCGCTGCCCGGCCGTCGTTGTTCCCAACGGTGTAGGCGTCGGGCCGGTTCCCCAGGAAGGGCAGTTCCAGGACGCTTTCAATGTGGTCCTTCGGGCGCTCCCGCAGGTAGTCGCGGCCGAGCATCTCGCGATAAAGCGCATGTAGTTCGGTGGCTTCGATGACCTGACGGACGCCGTAAATGGCATCGAAGTAATCCGACTGCTCGGTTTCGTCAAGACCGAACAGGGAAACGACATGCCGCCTGGGAATGACAAGCGCATGCCCTGGATTGACCGGGTTGGTATCGAACAGGGCAACAAACGAACGGTTCTCGTAAATGAGGGGGTCGGCTTGTCCGGCGGCAACCCGGCAGAAATAGCAATCCTTGTGGGCTGATTGGGCACTGGTCATTGGATGGCCTGTGTGGGACTTGCGTCGAATTGAAAGCAAGGGATTTTACGCGATTTCCGCGCGGGCGTGCCCGTCCCCATGTGTGCGGCGCGTCCAGTGTACGGGACCGGGTTGCTCCCGGTCCCTTCCCCCCGGAGCTGTATTCCGGATACCAATTCCACGGCCATGGTTGATGGGCCGCTTGACGCATGGTGGGGTAGCACGTAAGTTCCCTAGCATTGAAAGGGGTTTTTGCGGTCCGGATACCGAAGATTTGCGGGCCGATCCACCATCCCCCCGATACGTTTGTCGAGGCTGCACGCCTGCGCTAGCGGTTGCCGCGCGCCTCGACGGGTCGCGTGGAGGCGCGACCTTGCAGCACAAACCGGATGCCCGGGACTGCGCCGGGCGGTCGTGTCGTGCCGACAGCCTGGCTGCCGGCCGTCACGGGTGCCAGGTGCGCCGGATCTTTTGTGTCACCACGTATCGAAGGGGGAGTTCATGTCCATGCCATTTTCCGGTCTCGTGTTTGCGCTGCTGTGTGGCGTTGCCGCGCTGGCCTATGGTCTGTTTGCCATCCGCTGGGTGCTATCGCGATCCGAGGGCACCGAGGAGATGCGGCGGATTGCCCGCGCGATCCAGGAAGGTGCGTCGGCCTACATGAAGCGGCAGTACACCACGATTGCGGCGGTTGGGGTCGTCCTGTTCGTGGGCTTGTGGCTGGTGATCGGGATCGGTGCCGCGATGGGTTTTCTGATCGGCGCCGTGCTCTCCGGGGCGGCCGGATTCATCGGCATGCACGTGGCGGTGCGTGCGAATGTGCGGACGGCGGCCGCTGCCAAGTCGAGTCTGGAGGCGGCCATGGATGTGGCCTTCCGTGGCGGTGCGGTGACCGGTCTGCTGGTGGTGGGGCTCGGGTTGCTGGGCGTCGCGGGCTATTTCGGCGTGTTGTGGTGGCTCACGCCGGAGGGCACTGATGTCGGCCTCTCGCCCCTGGTGGGGCTGGCCCTCGGCGGGTCGCTGATCTCCATCTTCGCGCGTGTCGGCGGTGGCATCTTCACCAAGGGTGCGGATGTGGGTGCAGACCTGGTGGGGAAGGTCGAGGCCGGCATCCCCGAGGACGATCCGCGCAATCCCGCGGTAATCGCGGACAACGTTGGTGACAATGTCGGTGACTGCGCCGGGATGGCGGCGGACCTGTTCGAGACGTACGCGGTGACCATCATCGCGACCATGATCATGGGCACCCTGCTGGTTCCCGATCTCGGCCTGATGGCCGCCGTGTATCCGCTGGTGCTGGGGGGCGGGGCAATCCTGGCCTCGATCATCGGCACATTCGCCGTCAAGGCGCGCCAGGGTTCGGAGATCATCAAGGGCCTCTACAAGGGCCTGATGGTATCGGGCGGCCTGGCCGCCGTGGCCTTCCTGCCCCTTACCCTGGTCCTGGTTCCGGACACCGCGCTGGCCAGCAGCATGGGCATTGAGGAGGGTGCAGCGTTGCGCCTGTATGGCGCGGCCCTGGTGGGTCTGGCGCTCACCGGGATCATCATGGTCGTGACGGACTACTACACCTCTACGGCGTTCCGACCGGTGCGGCATCTGGCCGAGGCCTCGACCACCGGCCACGCGACCAACATTATTGCCGGCCTGGCCCTGTCGATGAAGGCCACCGCCGCTCCGGTCCTGGCGGTGTGCGCGGCCATCCTGGTGGCGTATGCCTTTGGCGGCTTGTATGGCATCGCCATCGCGGCCACCACGATGTTGTCGATGACCGGAATCATCGTGGCGATGGACGCCTATGGTCCGATCACGGATAACGCCGGTGGTATTGCGGAGATGGCGGACCTGCCGCCCGAGGTGCGCGAGACGACCGATGCCCTGGACTCGGTGGGCAATACGACCAAGGCGGTGACCAAGGGCTACGCGATCGGCTCGGCCGGACTCGCGGCGCTGGTGCTGTTCGCCGATTACACCCATGAGCTGCTCCTGCACACCGGGAGCGCGCCCAACTTCGAGCTGAGCAATCCGAACGTGATCGTGGGCCTGTTTATCGGTGGCCTGATCCCCTACCTCTTCGCGTCGATGACGATGGAGTCGGTGGGTCGCGCGGCGTCCGGCATTGTGAACGAGGTGCGGCGTCAGTTCCGCGAGATCAGCGGGATCATGGAAGGCACCACCAAGCCGGACTACACCCGGGCGGTGGACATGCTGACCAGCGCCGCGATCCGCGAAATGATCGTGCCTTCGCTCCTGCCGGTACTGGTGCCGGTACTCGTGGGCGTGTTCCTGGGCACCGAGGCCCTGGGGGGGCTGCTGATCGGGACGATCGTGACCGGATTGTTCGTGGCGATCTCCCAGACCGCCGGTGGCGGGGCATGGGATAACGCGAAAAAGTACATCGAGGACGGCAATCACGGTGGCAAGGGGTCCGAGGCTCACCATGCCGCGGTGACCGGCGATACGGTCGGCGATCCGTACAAGGATACCTCGGGCCCGGCCATCAACCCGCTGATCAAGGTCATCAACATCATGGCGCTGCTGCTCGTGCCTGTCCTTTAAGGCGCCCCGAACCGGAAGGAGAATCGACATGCCGAGAATCCGCGTACAAATGGCACCGGATCTGGAGTTCAACATGGAGCTGGACGTCGAAGGAGTCGATTGCGACAGCCGCGACTGGGACGTGCAACAGCACAAGGCCGAGATCTACGCCGAGTTCGAGCGACGCCTGAAGGAGGCGTTTCCCGAGGGGGTCAAGATCCATACCTTCGAGTACGGACTGGCCTGCAAGCCGGGCTAGACGAGGTCCGGCCGGTAGGTGATGCGTGGGTTGTGAACGCGCCGTTCGGCTCGGTCACGTTGATATTTGCACTACACAACGAGTGTTTGAGGGGGTACGGGTTCAGGGATGGAATGCGGGATGTCGCAGTGGGTCAGGCCCGGCCTGCCGGGGGCAGACCGGGCGCTAGACGCGATCAGCCGTCCTGCTCGTCCTGCTCTTCGGCCGGCTGCTGCGGCCCCCAGGGTGCACCCTGGTAGGGGGCAGGGTGGTAATACGGGGCGTACCCATAATGCGGGTCGTAGTGCCCGTAGTGCCCGTAGTGCCCGTAGTGGCGGCCGTAGTAGTCGCCGTATCCGTGCCCGCTGCCGTATCCATGTCCACGGCCCCGCATGCTGAAGTCGAAGTCGCCGAACATGTCGCCGAGGCCGAACCAGTCTCCCATCCCGCGACCCCAGCCAGGGCCGTACCCGTAGCCGGGTCTGTAGTAGGGGCCGTAACTCGGGGCGTGATATCCCGGACCCCACCACTGTGCAGAGGCGTGCACCGGGATCGTGAAGGCGCCGATCAATGCGGCGGTTGCAAGCGCTTTGGCTATCTTGTTCATGGCATTACCTCCTGAGATTAAGAACCACTTAAACAAGACCAAACGTTTCGGGGCATTCGGCGCCCCGCCTGCTGGGTGCGGGCTGGTTGGGCCTGCCAGAACCTAGCGACTCATATATTAAAAAGAAGAACATCCAGAAAATCTGATGTAGGTCAAGAATCTAGCGGAAATTGGGACCGAATGGGGGCGGGTGGTCCGCGATATATGACGGGAACCTGACTCTTCGATGGGTGGTATCGGCCAGGCAAGACCGGATTAGTCGATGCGCACGGGTGGGTGCCCCGTGTTTTGGGAAACCCTGTCAGGGTGCGTAGCGGGTAGGTGGTTCGAGAGCGACGTTCGGCGGCACTTCGTTCCCTGCGACGGTGTCGGCAAGCAAGGCGACTTGAGCGCGAACGCGTTGTCGGATCAATGCTTCCCTTGAGGGCGGGGTGTGACCGGCCGGTCCGTCGGGGCCGGCCGGTCGGTTCTCGGGGTGGATTTAGTTGTCGTCCCCGTCATCATCGTCGCCACCCACGTCAACGCCACCTGCGGCATCACCCTCGGCACCGGCACCCATGCCGCCTTCGGCTTCCATGCCGCGGTCGTCGCGCATGTCGCCTCCGGCACCCGGGGCCCGGCTCTCGCTGGCCGCGCCGCCGGCGGCGCCACCGGAGGCTTCAGCGCCACGATCGGAGGCTCCGGCCGTCCCGCCGCTCGCTTCGGCGCCGGTCTCGGCGGCGCCTTCAGCCGAGGTGCCCAGATCCTGGGCCTGTACGGCTCCCAGGGCTCCGACCGTGAACAGCGAACTCAGGGCAAAGGCGACGGCGGTTTTCTGAACGTTCCACATGGTTCTTGCTCCTCTCGTTTAGGCAAAAGATGCACCGGGCGGACGCCCCTGTCGGGGAGTGCGTTCCGCCGTGCAGCCCATGGGTAGCGCCGCGCGGGGTGTGGCATAAACCCGTTGTGCCGGGAGTTGACGTCCCGTTCACACCCGTAGGGGGCAAAATGTGGAGAGGTTCGCGCGGATTCGGAAACGCCAGGCCCGGCTGGGAGCGCCGGGTCTACCAGGCGAACGCGAGCAGGCCGGCGCCGACACAGACGACGATGACCGGGACGATGGTCTCGCGGATCACCTGACCTTCGCGTGCCTGCAGGCCGGCTGCGCCCGCGGCCATGGCGATGTTGTGCAGCGAGATCATGTTGCCCACCCCGGCGCCGATCAGTTGCAGGGCGAGTACGGTCGGGAGCGCTATGCCCAGGGCGTCGGCAGTGTCTGCCTGGAGTTGCGCAAACAGCAGGTTGGAGACGGTCGCGCTCCCGGTCATGAACGAGCCCAGGGCGCCGATGAAGGCGCTGAACATCACGAAGGTGCCACCCAGCATTTCCGCCAGGCCCTGCCCCAGCACCTGTGGCATCGACGACAGGCCGGCCGCGTTGTTGCCGGAGATCAGCAGGAGCTGTGTCAGGGAGATGATGAAGGCCAGTACGATGGCCGCGACGCGCAGCTTGCCCCAGGTGGCGGTCACCGCCTGCCCGAGGGTGGCACGGCTCACGCGGAACAGGATCAACGCGGTGAGCAGGGCCAGGCCGAAGTAGAAATAGGGCGTGTACAGCGGGGCGAGGCCTTGCCCGAGTTCGATGCCCTGGAACTCGCCGGGGGACCAGCGCACGGACTGCAGAGCCTCGCGCAGCGGCATGATGGTGCGCGAGGCGATCAGCGCCACGGCCATCACCGCGAAGGGCACGAATGCCAGCAGCACGCGCGCGACCGGTGCCCGCTCGCCCTCGGTCCGGCGCTCGTGACCCGGGAGGAGGACGCCGCGGTGCGCCGCCAGGGCGATCACGGCCATGGCCACCACGCCGCCGAGAATGGACGGCAGCTCCGGACCCACCAGCCAGGCGACCAGCAGGTAGGGGATGCCGAACGCCAGCGCCGATAGCACGGCGAAGGGCATGAACTCGCGGAAGCGCCCCCGTTCCTCGCCCAGCGTGGCTACCCAGACCATGAACAGCGTGATGAACGGTGCGAGGACGGTGTGGATGACCGCCGTCTGCAACACGGCCGAGCGCGCGGTCTCCGCATCCAGGCCGAGGCCGGCGAAGCCGATGATCACGGGGGTTCCGGCGGCACCGAACGGGACGGCGGTGCTGTTGCCGATCAGGGCGATGGCCACCGCCTTCAGCGGGCGCATGCCGAAATAGACGAGCAGCGGCGCTGCCAGCACCGCCGGGGTGCCGAAGCCGGCGATGCCCTCGACGAAGCTCACGAGCCCCCAGCCCAGCAGCATGGCCAGCACCCGGTGATCGCGCGAGACGCTGGCGATGACCGACTGGATCGCGCTCATGTGCCCCGTCCCGATCATCACGTTCAGCACCAGCAGTGCCATCAGGATGATCAGCAGGACCTCCACGAAGACGATGGCGGCATCCAGGAGGCTCGCCACCAGCACCGGGCCGGAGACGTGCCACACCAGCACCGCCAGAACCAGCGTGGCGAGATAGGCGATCGGGGCGGCCTCGAAGGCGGGACGCCGCAACGGCACCAACCACACGAACAGCAATACGAACGGCACCAGCGTGAGCCAGAACAGCACGATCCCTCTCCGGTCATGCGCGAGTCGTCATCCTAACCCTGGGTCCGGTTCGGGAATAACGAAATTGGGCGGCGACAACGGGCCTTGGCAGTATTCCGCGCGAAGATCCGGTCGGTTGAGCCGTGTCCAGGGGTTCAGAGGCGCGGATACTTGTCTATAGTGACGTGGAATCGTTTAGGTCCGGGTCCGCATGATGCATAACTCCGAAACCCTGTCATCCGGGGGGTGAAAGATGCCCCTGATACCGAGTTCTTGAGGAAACTTCCAAAAATGGTGGATGACCTCAGGGACCGCTGGTACATCGTGCGCCAGCGGGGGTTCCGGCCACCGGACGTGATGGATGTCCGGGGTGTAACACGCGCTTTGGTGAACGGCCTGGCGGGCACGGAAATGGACGACTCCTTTGCTACCGCCCGCCGGATTGACGAGCGTCTCGCGCAATATGCGGCCACCACGGTGCGTCCCAATCCGGCCGAGCTTGAAACCGTCGGAGCCCTGGTCCTGCGGCTGCGCGAAAGTGTGCGGGGCGAACTTCCCCTTGCCGGGCACGGTGCCGAGGAGGCCGCCACTGCCCCGGTGGCCCGGCGGCCTCTGGTATGCCTGTTCGGGGCGGATGCTTCGGCGGAGAGCGGGACCGCGTTGCTGTTGGGGATGCACGGTTATTCGGTTGTTGCGTGTACCGACGTGGATGCCCTGTCGCATTCGGGCGAGTCGGCCCCACCCGACGTGATGATCGCCGAACGGGCGACGCTGGACGATGCCGAACTGTCGCGGATTGTTGGCCTGCGTGACGGGTCGCTGCCAGGGGTTCCGCTGATCATCCTGGCGCCCTTGAATGGAGCATCAGGACAGGCCGGGCGGGATGCGCTCCACGCCGGGGCGGATGCCTTGCTGAATCGGCCCGTGACGGACCTCGACCTGGTGGGGGCGATACGCGGGTTGGTACAGGACGACTTCCTGACCCCGTATCGGGTCCTCGTGCTCGGCCCGGATGCCGGGTCTGCCGAGGAACCCGCGGCCATGTTGCGGCAGGCCGGCCTGGAGGTCGCCATCGGTACGGAGCCCCTGGAGGTGGTCGATCGGGTGACGGAAAGCCGGTCGGAGGCGGTTTTGATTGCCGGGCCTTTGCCGGGGATTACCGCGGAGGAGATCGGTCGCCTGCTGTTTCCCCACGACATGACCCTGGACATCCCCCTCTTGGCTCTGGGCGGGGACTCTGCGCCGGGGGTGCCGCATGGCTCATCCGCCAACGGGATGATCGATTGCCTGCCGCCAGCCAGTACCGATGCGGATATCGTCTGCCAGGTCCGTGCGCGGGCTGCATGGCACCGACGGATTCGGTCGCGCGCGGGTGGCCAGGCCGGACCGGGTCGCCCACCGACACCGGCCCATCCCCTGGAGTTCGAGCGTCTCGTGGTGTGCCATCTCGACCGTCTCGATCCTGCGCAGGGGACCGCGGTGATCCTGCAGTGGGCACTCGACGAACCGGGGGCATTGTTCGACCGTGTCGGTCCGATCGACTACCAGCAGGTTCGAAACCAGTTCGTGCGCCGGATTCGCGAGGCCATGGCCCCGGGCGATCTCGTGGTCAGCCATGGTGAGACGGGCGCGATTGCGATTGCCCAACGCAAGGAGGTGAAGGAGGTCGTCGAACTCGTGCAAGGCTTGCACGAACGGACTGCTGGTGCCGCTGTGTGCGGACTGCCGGGGGGCGCCGTCGCCGCCAGTATCGGTGCCGGCCAGGTGATGTGGGAACGCCCGCTCAAGGCACTGGACCGCGCCATCGCGCTGTGTACCGAGGCCCGCAACAGTGGCGGCAATCGGGTGCAACTGGATCCGGAACTGCTGACGCCGGATCTGGAGGGCGAAGAGCGCAGTCACTGGCGGCGCACCATTGCCCACGCCATCAAGGAAAAGCGACTGTTTCCGGTCTTTCAGCCGATCGCGAATATCAGTGGGTCCGATCAGATCGAGCGCCACGAGGTGTTGCTGAGAATCCGCGAGCCGAATGGCAAGATCCTGTTGCCAGCACAGTTCGTCGAGATGGCGGAACGGCTCGAGCTCGACCGGCATCTCGATCGCTGGGTCATCAGTAATGCCCTTGGCATCCTCGATGCCCGAACCGTGAGCCATCCACAGTCGCGGCTGTTCGTGAAGGTGTCTCGCGGCTCGCTCGGCGATTCGAACTTCTTGTCCTGGCTGAGCAAGAGACTGGCCGCTCACCGGGTGTGGCCGGGAAGCCTGGTTCTGGAACTCCGCGAGGGCGATGTGCTGGGCCGGATGGATCAGCTTTCGGCCGTCGGCGATGCGCTTCGGGATTTGGAGATCCGTATCGCCCTGGAGCACTTTGGCACCAGTACCGATGCCGATACGCGCCGTATGCTTGCCGAACTACGGCCGGATTACGTCAAGATCGCCCGGGAACTCACCGTTGGGCTGCATCATTCCGGCACGCCGTCGTCACGACTCAACGGCCTTCTGGGGCAGGCCAAGGAGGTCGGTGCCTACACCATGGCCAGCTATGTGGAGGATGCCGACGGTCTCGCCTTGCTGTGGCAGGCCCAGGTCGACCTGGTGCAGGGGAACTTCATCCGGCAGCCAGAGGAGGAGCTGCGCTACGAACTCGAGTTTCCCGGCCAGGACGACGCAAGCTGATCGACTCGGCCTGACCGGACAGGGCGTCTGCGAAGAATGCGCTCGGGCCGGCAAGGTGCAGGGGGTCGGTCACGAGCAATGGGTTTTCCATGGGGGCAGGATTGGCAAGCGGGGTCGCTGGGCCCCGCCGCGCCGGATGCCGTGCAAGAGTCCACGGTGGCCGCGGTACAGCGGTCGACGGCGCGGGGGCACCCCTTCCGCCGTGCGGCGCTGGTGCAGACGCCGGGGTCGTGCCTGCTAGGGCTGGGACCGGCGGAAAGGCTCCGGCGTCATGATGGTCCGATTTTTCCGTTTCTGGCGAATGGCTGGCTGGTCGTCGCCATGCTGGTGCTGGGGGCGTTTCTGTTTGCCGTATCGGTTCATATAGTCGTCGCAGAACGGCTCCGGCCGTCCGGACCGCAACGGGATAACGATGCGCTCGGAGTCCGTAACCCACGTCGCTGAGCCATCCTCGGACGCAGTTCGCCGCCCCCGCTGCTTGAACGCCAGGTGAACCGTTCCGGTGCCCCGGATCTTGTGAGCTCTCTAACGGAATGGCGCTTCTGCGTATGACGGGGCGGTAGCGAGCCTCTCCGGCGCGGGCTATGGTCTAAGTGAGGTTGCTGTGGCGGACCTATTCATCGACTCGCGGGATCGGCGCGAAAACGCTCGGCGCGTATGGAGCGCCTGGGTGGGATCGTGGGCATGGGTAAGTCATGCGGTGCGGAGGGTTTCGTCATGCAGGGGCTCGTTGTCGGCAGGGATGGAATCCGACTCGCTTGCGGTACCCGTGACCGCGGTTGTTGTCCCCACGGCTGTCTGGAGAAGGAAGGTATGACGACCGGATGGGTTGTCGCTTGAAGGTGCTCGTTATCCTCGGCCACCCGCGCACCGATAGCCTGTGCGGGGCGCTGGCCGAGGTCTACAGCGAAGGCGCGCGCGCGGCCGGGACCGAGCTGAAATCGCTGGCGCTGGCGAGCCTGGATTTTGATCCGCACGTCCACACGCCTTCGCCCAATCAGCAGCCACTCGAAAAGGACCTGGAGGCCGCGCGCGGCCTCGTCGGATGGGCCGATCACCTGGTGTTTGTCTATCCCACCTGGTGGGGCACCATGCCGGCGCTGCTCAAGGGTTTTCTGGACCGAATCATGACGCCGGCATTCGCCTTTCGCTCCTGCGAGGGCGGTACCGGGTACGAAGGGTTGCTGCAGGGCCGCTCGGCGCAACTGATCACGACCATGGATACGCCGCCGCTGATCCACCGGCTGGTGTATCGCCAGCCAGGTGCCAATGCGATGGCGCGGGCCACGCTGGGGTTCTGTGGGGTTCGGCCGGTGCGTTCGTTGACGTTCGGTTCGGTGCGCAATAGCGACGAGGCCCAGCGCGAGGCCTGGTTGCAGCGCGCACGCCAGGAAGGGCTGCGTCTGGCCAAGGGGCGCGAAAGTGCGGGCGAGTGGCTCGCGCACAAGGCCGGTGCCTGGCTCCAGGCGTTGCGCTTGCAGTTCTATCCGATGACCTTCGTGGCCTACACGGTGGGTGCGCTGGCGGCCGCCCCGGCGGGCGGGGTGTTCGGCAACCCGGTGTTCTGGCTGGGGTACCTGTGCCTGTTTTTTCTGGAAGTGGCCACGGTGCTGGTGAACGAACGCGTGGACGTTGGCTCGGACCGGCAAAACCGGTTCTATGGTCCCTTCACCGGTGGATCGCGCGTGCTGGTGGAGGGGCTGTTGTCCGCGCGCGCACTGGGCGTGGGGACTGCCGTCGCGCTGGTGGGCTTCGCCCTCGCGTTCGGGGCGTTGCTGGCGACCGCACCCGGAGATTCGGGGCCGATCCTGGTGGTGATGGCCGTGCTCGTGGTTCTGGCGATTGGCTACACCGCGGCGCCGTTGAAGCTTTGTTACCGCGGACTGGGCGAGCTCGACGTCGCGCTGACGCACAGCCTGGGTGTGCTGCTGTGCGGCTATGTGTTCCTGGCGGGCGACTGGGCTGCGTCCTTGCCCTGGCTGCTGAGCCTGCCGCTGTTCCTGGCGATTGTGCCGTCGATTACGCTATCCGGCATTCCCGACCGCGAGGCGGACGCCGCGGTGGGGAAGGGCACCCTGGCCGTGCGTCTGGGAAACGACGGTGCGCTTTGGGTGGCGTTGTCGTTCACCATCCTGGCGGCCGTCAGCGGCGCGTTGTTCGATGCGCTGGGATGGGCGCAGGGGGCCTATGCCGGGATCGGGTATGTGGTGGTCCCGTATGCCGCCTGTCTGGTCTGGCTCCTGTGGCGTGCGTTGCGCCGCGAAGGCCCTAGAGGGCGCATTGATGGATTGATGGCGGCATCCCTGGGCTATGTGCTCTGGTTCGGGCTGTTCCCCCTGGTGAACCTGGTTATGCGCTGATGGGGGTAGCTCCAGGGAGATAATAGGAGGAGCCATCGTGGGCCGGTTCGTGGTACGCGTTATTCGGAGGGCGGTTCACCGGCGAGACGCTTCTGACTGCTGGGATCGGGGGCCCGCACAGCTTTCTCCGGGCCTTCTCGCGCTAGTTGGGGGCCAGGGCTTCGCAACCGGCGGCAGGCCGATCCGGCCCGCACCGGCACGTGCAGAAAGACTTTCCCGGAGGGACGCCGCCGATAGGCCGTTCATTTTCCGCGGGTCGCATTCTTTCAGCCCGGTCAGGCACCCGTTATAGTCGCAATGACCGGGTGCATTGCCACCGTATTGCGGGTAGGCCCCGGTGATGCCAGACGATGCATCGATACGCAAGGGGAGGGGATGCGGGCACAACTCCGGCTTCAGAATACGTGGCAGGTCTACGCGCGGTTTAGCGGCATTTCGGTCGCGATCGTTATTCTGCTGGCGGTGGTCCAGATCCTGTTTGTCTATGGCGCCGATCGTTTCGAGCCGCGATTGCTGGCGATTCCCTCCGTTGTGGGAATTCTTTTCGGGTTCATGCTGGCCCGCATGCATTTGCTTCGGTCGCAGACCGACCTCCTCAATACCTTTGTCGAAGCGACCCAGGCCAGCAGTGACCACGAGGAGGCCATTCGGCATTTGCTCCGGGTAATTGCCGAGCAACTTCGGATGGATGGGGCCGCCCTCTATGAACTGGACCAGGCGGAGGCGGGCGTAAGACGACTCCGGCACTACCCTCCGCACCGCGCTTCGCCGTTGTCCGAAAGTGCGCTGCGAGAGCTTTCGGCATTCTCCCAGGAGAAAGGCCGGTCCGGTACCTGCGAGGAACTGCGCTCCCGGGGTCTGGATTCGCTTCCGGCTTGTCTCGAGACGGTGGGACTTTCACTTCCCGACAACCAGCGTGGATTGTTGGTGCTCTATCGCCACGATGCGAGGCGCAAGCCACCGGACGCGCTGGAGCGGGGGTTCCTTCAGCTCAGCGCCGACTGGCTGAGCATGACCCTGACCCACATGCAGCAGCAGGAGATCATCGCCTCCGAACGGGAACAGAACCGGCGTGAGAAGGAGCGGGCCCAGACCACACTGGAGTCGATTGGCGACGCGGTGATTACCACCGACGACCATGGGCGTATCGAATACGCCAACCCGGTGGCCAGCCGGCTGCTGGGCGAGCCCGCCGCACACCTGACGGAGCGGCCCCTCGAGGAGGTGATCCGTCTGGAAGACGAGACCAGCGGGGAATTGATGTCCACGCGGTTGGGATCCAGTGGTCCGATGCTTCCGGACGCAAGCCACCATGCCGATATGCGCCTGCGCACCGCGAACGACCAGACCCGCCCGGTCCAGCTTTCCTTTACGCCGATCCTCAACCGCGCCGGCGACAGCCAGGCGAGCGTTCTCGTGATGCGTGACATCAGCGAGTTGCGCGAGGTGATGCGCCGGCTCGACTATCAGGCCAGGCATGATGCCCTGACGGGATTGCTGAACCGCCCGGCCTTCGAGGCGTGTCTCGAGGACCAGCTACGTTCCGCGCGCACGCACCAGACCCGGCATACTCTGTGTTATCTCGACCTCGACCAGTTCAAGATTATCAATGATACCCGTGGGCATACGGCGGGCGACGAGCTCCTGCGTCAGATTGCGGCCCTGTTGCTTCATTTGGTGCCCGAGCGCGATATTGTCGCGCGCCTTGGTGGGGATGAATTCGGGATCCTCATGGTTGACCGGGACATCGAGGAGGGGCGAACGCTGGCCGCGGAGATCGGCCGTGCACTGGCCAGCTTCCGTTTCTACTGGGACGAGTCGACATTCTCCTTGTCCGCCAGTCTGGGTCTGGTCGAAGTCAGCGAGGCGAGCGAATCGACCCGGTTGATCCTGCAGCAGGCGGATGCGGCCTGTTACGTGGTCAAGGACACGGGACGCAACCAGGTACGCGTATTCCGGGCGGAGGACGAGGACCTGCGTGACCGGGTGGGCGAACTGCACTGGGTCAGCAGCATTCCGGACGCGATCGAGCAGGGACGTTTCGAACTCTGGGGACAACCCGTTCGCACGCTTGCCGATGACACGGATGCCTATTTGGAGGTGCTGCTTCGCCTGCGCGACAGCGATGGCCGGTTGGTTCGGCCGGATACCTTCATCCCGGCGGCCGAACGCTATGATCTGATGGGGCAAGTCGACCGCTGGGTGGTGTCCCGGACGCTGGCGTACATGAAACAACTCCAGGACGCCGGATGTCGTGCCCTTCCGGTGATGGGAATCAACATCTCCGGTTCGTCACTGAATAACGACGCCTTCCTGGCGTTTCTGCAGGAGTCGGTGTCGAAGTCCGGCCTTCCCGGTGACCGCTTGTGCTTCGAGATCACCGAGACTGCTGCGGTGCGGCACCTGCAGCGAACTGCCCGGCTGATGACCGAGATGCGGCGAACGGGGTGCCGCTTCGCGTTGGACGATTTCGGCAGTGGTCTGTCCTCGTTTTCCTACCTCAAGCATCTGCCGGTGGATTATCTGAAGATCGACGGTGACTTTGTTCGTGACATCAACACCGACCCGGTCGATCTCGCCATGGTGCGTGCCATTCACGAGGTGGGCCAGATCCTGGGACTGACCACGATTGCGGAACACGTGGAGGATGATGCCATCCGGGCGCGACTCGCGGAGGTCGGTGTTACTCACGGGCAGGGCTATGGCCTGGCGCGTCCGGAACCATTGGTCGGGCCCGACGCAATCCGCCAGGTGAATTGACCCCTGCACGCCAGGCAATGGATGTCGGCAGGCGCATGTAGAGGTCGCTGATGGTCAGCGGTTAGAAAGTGGTGGACATGTGGAGAGTTTTCCATAATCGCCAATCCGGGTTTCTGCTGGTGATGATTGTCCAGTGTGCTTGGGAGACGCTGATTGAATCGCACGGTCGCGTTGGTGCCTCCTGTTTTCCGAGACCAGGCGCGCCGTGCAGCGGGTAGTGGTCTCCCTGCAAGCGGCGCAACGCAGGATCGAGGCAACCCCACAAGCCATTGAATGCAGGGGCTCGGCCGCTTTTGCGTGCGCACGGCGTTGCGGGTCCCTTGTGCAGAGTGGCTGCACGGCAGTCACCGCGCCTTGTTCACACGCAAAAGCAACTCGAGCGCGAGCGCGCGATTCGATCAGCTTCTCCCTTGCGGAAGGTGAAGTGGTGCTAGCGTTTGTTACGGAGGTTGTCGCATTCCTTGCGCCGGGCGCCCGGTGTCATGCGCGCTGGACGGAGTACGGGGCCATGGCACCCGAGGGTCTCGTCGCTTCAAGCGGCTGGGCTGTCTCCCGACCGTAGGCGTCACATCGCTCGACCGGGTGGCCTCGGGGCTTGAAGGGTCGAAACGAGGACTTCGCAGCCGCCGTAGCGCGGTTTTCGGCAATGGGGCGGGGGACTGGATGCGGAGGGGGGCGCGTTCGGCCGTTTCGTAGGGGATTGATTAGCGTTTGGCGGGTTCACCGGTGAGGCGCTGCTGGCCGCTGGCATCGGGGGCGCCGCGCAGTTTTCTCCGGGCCTTCTTGCGCCAGTTGGGGGCCAGGGGCTCGCAATCGGCGAGTTGCTGCAGATGCTGGCGGTTCGGCTGCCTGAAGACCGCGGCCATCGCGGCGGCGATGCTGAGGGTGTGGGGTGGGCGTTCCAGAAGCTCGATCGTGTCGCCCGTGGTGAAGGTGCCGGTCTCCAGCACGCGGTAGAACCAGCCGCAACGGGCGGTTGCCTGGACCTCGCGCGCAAGGCCCGGAATGTCAAAGCGGACGTCGAGCTTCCAGCACGGTGTGCGGGGCTGGCTGACCTGCACCCGGGCCGTACCGATGAGATAGACATCGCCAATGTGCACGGTGTGCTCGTCCATGTCGTGGCTCGCGAGATTCTCGCCGAAGCCGGGGGGCACGAAGCGGGTGGCGCGATCCGGGTACTGCTCCTGCCACCCGGCGTACCGATCGAGGCTGTAGTGGAGCAGGGCGCGCTCCGGACCGCCGTGGTTTTCCGGGTCCGCCTGTTCGTCACCGGTCAGGCCGAGGGGGCCCAGCGCGACCGGGCCTTCTACCGGCTGCCGGTCGATGGCGCTGGCGCGGCCCCTGGCGTAGTCGGTGTTTACGTGGCCGGTGTAGATGCCAATGAGTCGGGTGGGAGTCATACAGGGGCGTTCCCGGGGTGGGGCGGAGTCTCGACGATACAACAACTCCGGATCCGGGTGACGACGGCTTGCTCAGCGCCCGCGCAGGTAGAGCAGGCGGGCGATGAAGGCGATACCCAGGATGATCCAGCCAATGGGATAGGGCAGTACGCCGGCGAAGAAGGCGGTCAGGCTGGCGACAAGCAATGCGCCAATGACGAGCAGCGGGATGTCCATTCCCTTGAGAACCGCAGTGCGGCCCCGGGTTCCGCGCGGACACCGGTTGCCGGTCCGCAGGGCGGCACAGTGTGCGGTTGGCGTGGTCGCTCTTGGTGGCGGGTTTCACGTGTCGGGGCCGTTGTGCCAGTGATCGAGAATCTCCAGTATCGCATCGACCGCGGGGGGCTCGTCCGTCAGCGGGCCGGGTGCCAGAAGCCCCCGATGCGAGCCCTCGAGGATCAGCGGGTCCGGATGACCGTCCAGGTGCAGGGATTCCACCGGCACCACGCCGTCGCCCAGTTCCTCGTCGGTCTGATCCCACCATTCGTTGATGCGTCCGGCCACAGCCTCCAGGTCGATCTGTTCGTCCAGTGCGGCCAGACTCTCGCGCATGGCGGGTGTGGGTTCGGGCAGTTTGCCGCCGATAATGCGGACCGGTATATCGTCCGGCCAGGGGCGTGCGTTGAGTTCCGCCAGGAACCGGCTGTCCGGGCGCAGGTCGATCTTGGCTTCGCCGGTGCCGTCGCGCAGCCCGGCAAATAGCGAGAAGCGCTGCTGCTGGATGTCGGCCAGCCACTCGCGAACCTCCAGCCAGACCCGCAGCCGGGCCCACTCCGAGCCTTGGTTCGGGGTGGCCACCAGGATCACGCCGGCGACCGGTCGGCCCCCGACACGCGGGGCTGCATCCTCGGGATGGCGGTAGCGCGTCACGAAATCGCGAATCACCAGGCCGCCCATGCTGTGGCCGATGAGGATCAGCGGATCGTCGCCCTCGAGCTGCGCCCAATGTTCCGCGAGCAGATCCGCGCTGTGGTCGATGGCCTGGTCGTTGGGATAGCGGAATTCCCAGCCATTGATTTCGGCGTCGTCCAGCGCGGGCGCCAGGGCATCCCAGATATCGCCGGGCTCGTCCAGTCCGTGCAGTAGCAACACGTCCGGCGGGCGATCGTCATCGAACCGATCCGAGCGCGGCAGGAAGCCCTGCAAGTCGTCGGGCAGATCCATGGTCTCGGGGAACCATTCGTGCAGGCGGTCCTGCACTTCGACGCGCAGTTCGCGCTCCTGTTGCGGATTCTGCTCGGCCCAGCCGACCCAGATCGCCAGGGCGAGCAGGGGCACGCCCAGCAGGACCAGGAAGGCGCCAAGGCGCCGGCGGCGCCGGGACGGATCGGGAGGGCGGGCATTCATGGAGGGTTACCATCGGACAATCAGGGCTTCACGGCAAGCGTCTCGCCGGAAGCTGAAACGCGCCATCCGACGCCCTGTGTATGATGGAGGGGAGTCCCTTACGGAAGTTTCGACATGCGGCGTGCGTACTGGCTCCCCTGGCTCCTGCTCCCCCTTATGCTGACCGCCTGTGCCGGGCTGGATGTCCGCGACTTCGGCCTCGATGGGGGTGATGATCGTGCCGAGGAGGCCATCCGCGAGGCCTTGCGGGTGGGCACCGAGCGCACGGTGGAGCGGACCGGCCGCGAGGACGGCTACTGGGGCAACGCCCTGATCCGGATCGGGTTGCCGCAGGAGCTGGAACAGGTCGGCGATTTGCTGCGTCGTGTGGGATTCGCCAGTGAGGTGGACGCCCTGGAGCGGCGCATGAATCGCGCGGCGGAGTCGGCGGCGCAGGAGGCGGTACCGGTGTTTGTCAGTGCCATCCGCGAAATGCGGCCGGAGGATGTGTATGGCGTGCTGCGCGGAGCCGACGATGCCGCTACGCAGTACCTGCGTGGTGCGTCGGAATCCTCCCTGCGCGAGCGCTACATGCCGATTGTTCGCGAGCAGATGGAGCGGGCCGACGTCTATCGGGCATACCAGCCGCTGCGCGAAGCGGCAGGCCGCATTCCCGGCCTGTCGGGACTGGACGTCGACCTGGATCGCTATGTGACCGATCACGCCCTGGAGGGCCTGTTTGCCATCCTTGCGGACGAGGAGCGCCGCATCCGCGAGGATCCGGCCGCCCGAACGACCCGGCTCCTGCGCGACTATTTCGGTCAGTAGCGCACCGCGTGAAGATGACCGGTGTGGGGCAGGTCGCAAAGCAGCAGGGACGGGATCTCTTCGGCCCGTAACGGGCGGGCGAAGTAGTAGCCCTGGATGCAATCGAATTTCAGTTCGCGGCCGATTGCCAGTTGTTCCTTCGTCTCCACGCCCTCGGCAATGGTCCGCAGGCCCAGCGACTCGGCCAGCAGGACCATGCCGCGCGAGAGGTCGTGGGCGGATGGATCGATCCCGAGTCCGGAGATCAGCTGGCGGTCGATCTTGAGGATGTCGATGGGGAAGCGGTTGAGATAGGCCAGCGAGGAATAACCCGTGCCAAAGTCGTCGACGGCGAGCTGGATGCCGAGTGACTTCAGTTGTTTCAGGGCCTCGGTCGCCGCTTCCATCGCCAGCACCGTTTCGGTCAGTTCGATGTGCAGCAATTCGGGGGGCAGCCGATGGCGATCCAGCGCGGCCGCTACATGGGCCGCCATCTCGGGGCGGACGATATCGTGAGCCGAGAGGTTGATTGCAACGTACCATGCGGGGCGGTCGCGTTCGGCGGCCAGAGCGTTCCACGCGGCGGCCTGGCGACAGCCCTCGTCCAGGGTCAGATCGCAGATGTCATGGATTAACGTTGAATCCTCCGCCACGTCCAGAAATTCCGCCGGGGACAGTTCTCCACGGATGGGGTGTTGCCAGCGGATCAGCGCCTCGACGCCGACATGGCGATCCTGCGCCAGGGAGTAGATCGGCTGGTAGCGCAGGAAGAACTCGTTGTGCCGCAGCCCGCGCCGGATATCGAATTCCTGGCGCATGCGGCGCAATTCCTCGGTCACCGGGTGCAGTGCCGGGATGACCAGCCAGGCCATCAGCTGGCCGATGCCGACGAAAAACCCGGTGCGGGTTAGCCAGCGCTCGGTCTCCTGGACGGTGCCCGCGGGGACGTCTACCGGTGTCAGCGGGCCGGCCAGTACGCCGGCGACCAGGGCCACGACGAGGGCGGCACTCGGGCCGAAGCGCGCCGCGGCGAAGAGGATGGGCACGTAATAGAAGTGCGGGACGATACTGTCCGCGCCGCCTGCGGTGTAGATGACGAGCCAGGACAGGGCGAGGCCACAGACAATCAGAACGTTGGCTGTCAGAAAGGACATGCCGATCCATGCACGCAGAGTGGTACGGGCGAGATGATCGGAATAGCCGATGCGGCCGGTGGCGGGGAGAGCCGTGTGGTACCTGGGCATCATGCACGTCCTTTGGCCAGTCCCGGGCCGGTTGCTGCGCCGCGGGCCGATGTTCGGGGCGATCCGGGCGTCGGCCGGGATTCCAAATCTCCGGAACCATGGCACCTTGTCCCGAGTGTAGTCGATCCGCGGAAAAACAGAACGGATGCGCGGCATGCGCCAGGCGGGGGGTGTCGACTCCCGGGAACATTGAGCGTTGATGCGCTGTACCGGGGCGCGGGCCGGTGCTCGCACCGGGTGACGAGGCCATGGTTGAACGCGTTCCGGGAGGCGTTTTAGGTGTGCAGGGAGCCGCGGCCCAGTCCGCGAGTGGTTCCGCACCGGCGGGGGTGGTGGTGACGGGACTACAGGGTGACGTCGGCTTCGAGGATCAGGAAGACCAGCAGGGCGAGGGTGAGGGCCCACACGATGAGGTAGCCCGCCATGCTTTGCGCGGCGGCGGTCTGCTGGGCGCGGCCTCGCGGACGCACCCCCTGATAGAGGAACACGAGCTTGGCGGAGAGGTTCACGCAGACCACGTTCACGGCCAGTAGCAATGCCGCCATGTACGCGGCGGAGAATTCGCCGGAGCCGAGCATGATCCCCACGGTGGCGGCCGGCGGGAGCAGCGCCACTGCGACCATCACGCCCACCAGTACGGTGGGTAGCCCGGTCGTCAGTGACAGCACGGCGGCAGCGCCGGAGGCCAGCGCCAGCGCGACCGAGTCGAGGCCGACCTCGGTGCGCATCTGCAGTTCGCGGGCACCAACGTCCACGGACATCACCAGGGCCAGCACAATGCCGATCAGGATGGCGCCGCCCAGCCCGGCCGCGTTGGTCCGCAACGAGCGGCCGATCAGGTGGTTGTCGGCCATGGAGGTGCCAAGCGCCAGTGCGAGGTTCGGCCCGAGCAGGGGTGCGATGACCATCGCGCCAATGACCACGGCCACGTTGTTCTCCAGCAGGCCGATCGCCGCGACGATGGTGGACAGCACGGTCAGGAGCACGAACTGGCCGGTCAGGTCCGCGCCGCCTGCGACGTTGGTGTAGAGCTCCTCGCGCGACACGGCACGGGCCTTTCTGCCCGCCTGTTCCCTGTCCGCGTCGTCCTCTTTCGGCGCCTGGAAGGGATCTGGCAGCACGGCCTCCACGGGCAGCACCAGGATGCGCGCGGTTTCGGAGGCCCCGAGCACGCGGTAGAGATCGTCGATCAGGCGTTGGCGGTATTCGGTGCTGACGAGCATGTGCACCGCCATGCGGTCGCGGTTTTCGTCCACGCCGTGCCAGAGCACATCGACCGCCAGGCCCTCGGCGGTGCCGAGCACGGTATCCAGGTGCCCGGCGGGCCCCACGACCTCGATGATCTTGCTGCTCATGACCCCACTCCCGGCGAATGCCCGGCATGGTAGCAAGGTCTCTGGTTGGCTGCCGTCAGGCGCGATTCGAGGGGTATCGGGCTTGTGGTGACAGTCCGCGCTCCGGGGCGCCGCCCCGGCCTGCCTGCACGACTACGGAGTCGGAGGGGTAAAGACGACCAGGGAGGGGCAGATCACCTGCAAGATGTTCATCCGTGAACCGTGCGGCCCGTGGATGGAGCGTCCTTTTTATCGCCGCATTATTTGCCGCGATGAAGCGGCATCTCCTGCAGGGCTTCGCATCCTCCAGACCGCCGAAGAGGACCTCGATCCGGTCACGCATCACCACGAGAAGACGGACGGTTCGGGTTATCCCGACGGACTGACAGGGGCGGGTACAGTCTGCATGCACGGATGGGCGCGGTGTGCGGTGTCTACGACGCGACTTCCTCCAATCGTGCGTACAAGGCCGCACGGGACTCGGGGGCGCCGATTCGCCAGATGGCCGGGTAGACCGAGGGATACTTCGATCCCGTGGTGTTCCAGACATTCGTGAGGAGTCCGGGGGAGATGCGGTGGGTTCGCTGGGTCGCCTGGAATCCGGACGGATCGGCGTGGTGGTCGACCCGTCCGCTGGCTCGATGCCCAAGCCGGCCGTGGCGGTCTTTGGCTCAACCAGTTCCGGATGCCGGATACGCCCGAAGGGGGTCGTGGAGCGCTCCGCGCCACACGTTCAGGAAACCGTCGCCGCGCGCGAGGATCCCGCGGCATGGTCAGTCCCGGATCTCGTCGCCGTTGCAAATAATGTACACCGTCTGTACAAACCAAGTACAAGGGTGTGTCGCGAGGAGCGTGGCAATGGGTGCAAAGGTACGATCGAAGGCGTCGGCCGCCGTCGTGTGGCTGGGCTTCTCGGTGCTGCTTGGCGGATGCGCTGGGACGTTCCCGCAACCCGGCACGGAACCGGAGTTCGACGATGGCCTGACGGCGGATACCCTGTTCCAGCGTACCCTGGCGGCCCATGGCGGGGATCTGCGCACGTTCGAGGGCGACCTGAACCAGGCGAACGCTGGCGACTGGGGCCGCATAATCCAGCGCATTCAACCACTGGTGGCGGACGGTGAGTACCGCGGCCGTGGCGAAGAGCGCTACCGGCCCGCCGACGACCTCTATGCCGTGCATTACACGGGATCCGCGGGCACCAAGAGCGTGTTCCGCCGAGGTGAAGAATTCCGCGTGTACTTCGACGGCGAACGCAGCACGGACCCCGAGCGGGTGCGCGCCAGTGCGATGACCACGGATGCCGGCGAGCTATTCCATTACGGCCCGAGCTTCGTGAAGCACCGCGCGACGGCGATGGAGCGCTTGCCGGATCGGCGCGACGACGGGGTGGACTACTATCGGGTGCTGGCCACCCTCGAGCCCGGTTTTGGCGAGGCGGAAGCCGACCAGGTGGTGATGTGGATCCATCCGGAGACCGCCCTGCTGTATCGCGTGCACATCACGCTGAACGGTTTTGAACCGACCCAGGGGGCGCACGTGGATACGACCTTCCTGGAATACGCGGAGGTCGAGGGCTTTACCCTGCCGACGCGCTTCGAGGAGCGGGTGCGCGGCCCGTTGCGCCTGTTCGTGCACGAGTGGTGGGTTACGGGGCGCGACAGCAAGCGGGGCTGGTCTTCGGCGGATGTAGACGGCCCCGGGTTCTCCGGGGCGGCGGCGCCCGCTGCGGCCGGGTCCTCCGCCCCGTAAACGGCATGGCGAGCGTGGCATCATCCGCTTGTCATGAGCGAAACGCCCCGAAGCAACGAACGATCGGGGGCCGATCCGGCGGCCGCGGATTCCCCCACGTGCCGGGGCGGCACGGATGGGGCATGGGGCAGTTGCTCGGCGGAGCCCTACTGGCTGGAGGTGGCCGAGGCGCTGG
>NZ_JAWLFK010000018.1:0-16858 GCF_041685615.1 Thioalkalivibrio sp. | reverse complement strand
TCGGTGGGGTTGGCGTAGCGCCCGCCGTAGGCCGTCTCGGTGGCCTGCAGGCGTGCGCGGGCACCGCTGAAGGCCAGCAGGGCCTGGTCGTCCTCGAAGGTGACGGTCAGTTCCGGGCCATAGGCACAGACATAGGCCACCTCGGGCGGGGCGTCATCGCCACGCGGGAGCGCGCTGCAGCCGCCGATCAGCATGATTCCTGCCAGTACGATTGTGGCGCGCACGCGGTACCTCCGGTTGGTGAGGGTCCATCGTAGGGAAACACGGATCGATGTGCATGTTCGCGGCTTCCGTGCCGGTGCGCGGGAACAACACGCGGGAACCGCTCAGGCGCGGTACCCCGGGTGTGCAATGGCTGATGCGGGGCGGGCCAGAAAGCGTTCGCAGTCGGCGGCAGACTGCGGGCGCGCAAAAAGGAAGCCCTGCAGGGTCTGGCAGCCTTCCTCCTGCAGGAACGCCTGCTGTTGCGCAGTTTCCACCCCTTCCGCGACGGACTCGAGGCCCAGATTGTCGGCGAGGCCGAGGATGGTGCGCACGATGGCTGCATCACTGGCGCTGGGTTGCAGGTCCGCGACAAAGCTGCGGTCGATCTTCAGCACGTCCAGCGGAAAACGACGCAGGTAGGCGAGCGAGGAATACCCGGTCCCGAAGTCGTCGAGGGCGACCCGGACCCCGCGCTTGCGGAACTGGCCCAGGGTGCGGATGACCTGCTCGATGTCGGCCATCAGCATAGTCTCGGTGACTTCCAGTTCCAGGGCGTTGGGGTCGAGGCCGGTTTCTGCCAGGACCCGGTCGATGCTGGTGGCCATCTGCCGGTCGCGGAACTGCGGGGCGGCGAGGTTGACGGACATGCGCACCGCCGGCAGCCCCGCTTGGTGCCATGCGTGGCACTGGCGGCAGGCCTCGGTCAGGATCCACTGACCCAGTTCGACGATCAGCCCGGTCTCCTCGAGGATCGGGATGAAGGTGGCCGGCGAATGGACCGTGCCGGCCGCGTCCTGCCAGCGCAGCAGGGCCTCGACGCCGACGACGCGTCCGTCCCCCGCGGCGACCCGCGGCTGGTAGTGGAGGAAGAACCCTTCCTGGTGGTCCACGGCGCGCCTCAGCTGGCCTTCCAGGGAGACGCGGGCCCGTACGTCGCTGTTCAGGTCGCCGGAGGAGAACTCGATGGCGTTGCCTTCGGTGCGCTTGGCCAGGTGCATCGCCGACTCGGCGCGGCGCATCAGGTCTGCGGTGTCCCGGGTATCGTGGGGATACACGGCGACGCCGATGGACCCCGGGACGTACAGCTCGTGTTCGCCGGCCTTGATGACCTGGCGCAGGGATTCCAGCAGGCGGGTGACCGAGCCGGCGACCGCCCCCGGGGCTTCCACTGGCAGCAGAGCGCCGAACTCGTCGCCCCCCAGCCGGGCGAGGACGCCGCCGACCGGCAGACGGTTCTCCAGGCGCCGGGCCACGTGCTGCAGGACCTCGTCGCCGGTAGCCTGACCCATGCCTTCGTTGACACTCTTGAAACGGTCCAGGCCGATGTGGGCCAGCACCAGCGGCCGACCCAGGCGTTCGGCATCGGCCACAGCCTGGTCGGCACGTTCGCCGAACCGGGTGCGGTTGGGCAGGCCGGTCAGCGCATCGTGGTAGGTGATGAAGTGCAGCCGGCGTTCCGCTTCGCGCCGCTCGGTGATGTCGTGCACCACGCCGGCCATGCGTTGCGGGCGCCCCTGGGGATCGAAGTCCACGGTCCCGCGCTGGTAGACCACGCGGATATCGCCGTCCGGCCGGACGATGCGGTGTTCGATGTCGTATTCCGGACTCTCCGGGGTCAGGGCGTCGTCGACCGCGCGCTGAACGCGCTCGCGATCCTCGGGATGTACCGCCTTCATGAAGGCCTCATGGGTGGCACCCCACTGGTCGTATTCGAGGCCGAAGATCCGGAAGACCTCGTCGGACCAGCGTATGACGCCGGCCTCGAAGTCCGATATCCAGTTGCCCAGGTGGGCGATCTGCTGGGCCTCCCGCAGCTCGGCCTCGCGCTGCTCCAGCGCCCTGCGCGCGGCGCGGCGCTCGGTAATGTCCTGGAATGAGACCACCGCGCCGGTCACCCGGCCGCGGGCATCGAACAGGGGGGCGGCGTTGATCAGTACCGGGAAGCCGTGGCCCGCGCGGCTCCAGAAATACTCCTCGCGGGCGTGCAGGGAGTCGCCGGTGCGCAGGACCCGGTAGACGGGGCACTCGGTGGGCGGGAAGGCTTGGCCGTCCGGGCGGGTGTGGTGTGACAACTCGTGCGAGTTGCGGCCCAGTGCCTCGGCTTCCGTGGCGAAGCCCAGCAGTTCGCAGGCCGCGGGATTCAGGAAGGTGTAGTTGCCGTCGGCATCGATGCCGAAGACGCCCTCGGCCAGGCTCCCCAGGAGATTTTCGCGCAGGAGCTCGCCCTGCTTGCGGTCGGTGACGTCGATGCCGAGGGTCTGGAAGTGGGTGATCTCCCCGGCCGCGTTGAAGAAGGCGCGGCTGGTCCAGCGGATCCAGCGGTCGGCGCCATCGCCGCGGCGCACCGGGTTCTCGATGGTGCGCACGGGCGCGTCGGGGGTGTAGCGCAGCAGGTCGGCGCGATTCTCGGGCTGCCGGTCTTCCGGCAGGTCATGGATCCAGCGGTGCCCGGACAGGCTTCCGGGAGGCGCCGCGAAGTACTCGTGGGCCGCCCGGTTGGCATAGAAGATGGTGGTATCGGGGCGATAGCAGATGATGATGAAGGGGTGGTTTTCCACCAGGTCCTGGTACTGGACCTCCACCCCGGACGAATCGCTCATGCATGCTCCCCTGTCGGACGCGTCCTGATGGCCCGTTCCACCCGAACGCGTGATTTCGAGTCTGGCAGGGGACTTCCGAAGGCGCAAACCGTATTCGAGAGGCAGATTTCAGGGGTGGTAACGCGGCGCGGTTCAATAGGGCGTGGTTACGGGCGGCGACGTCAGCGCGGGTGTTTGCCGGAATCGATCTGCTCCAGCGGGTCGTGATCGTCCTCTCGCTGGCGGACGCGTCGTTCGTGTGTCTGGGGGTCGGTGAGGAAAGGATCGGCCTGCACGTTCCGCACCACCAGGAAGGTCCATACCGTGGCGAACCCCCAGAGGAACAGGCCGATGGCCAGTGGGAAGCCACCGTAGCCGGACATGCCTGCCAGGCCGGTCAGCAGGGCATAGGCGATGGAGACGAGGGCGGCTGCCCAGACAATGGCGATTGGCGCGGCGCAGCTGTGGGCGGCGGCTCCGTAGCGATAGGCCCCCACCGGAGGCAGGACGATGCCGAGAAATCGGTAGAGCGCAGGTTCCCGCGCGGGTTCATGCAGGCTGGTCATGTCGATCACTCCCTCCGGGGTGCCGTTTCCCCGGAGTCTGGTCCTCATCCGGGATGTTTTCCATGTGACCCGGCGAACGCTTCGCGAGGATCGGACATGGTTCACGGCCCCGGCGCCCGGTCTGGCCGGGCATGGGCAACGTTCCGGTCCCCGCCGGGTCTCTGCGTGGGCTGTCTGCCATCGGTTCAGATCACCGGCGTCGAGGATGGTTCAGGTCGTGGGTGGGCGGGTGGCGACCAGCGGCGCTGGCGACCCGGTTGTGTCCGCTGCGCTTGGCCTGATACAGGGGGCTGTTCGGCGACGACGGACTCCTGCCACAGGAACCCGGCCAGCGTGGCCAGCGGCAGCAGGATGCCGAACTGGACTGCGGCCGAGATCGAAAGCAGGATCTTGTCGCGTCGGGCGATCATGTTCACCGGGAGGCGGGAAACATCCTGCCGAGAGTAGACGGTGCCGGGGCGCGCCTGCTGGCCCGGGACGCTTGCGGGGGTCTATGCTGAATGAGAAGTCGATCCGTTCGGATCAGCGTTTTCTTGGGTCAGAAGACCGCGTGTCGGGAGGTACAGCCATGTCTCAATCCCGTGGCACGGCCGGAGAGCGGGTGGCACCGGTATCCGGCAAGACATCGGAGCCGCGGATGGCACGGGCCCCGCGCAGCCGGCTCAGCATGCATGAAGGCGTGACCGTGTGGTGTGACTGCTGTTCCTGCGAGGCCGAGCCGTACTGGGCGGAAGTGGCCGGGGAGCTGGGGGTCGACCTGGACCCGGCCGGCGAGCGCGACGGCGAATAGGCGGGGTTTCGCGACTGGATGCCCGCGGCACGGTCTGGACGCTGGGGCCAGCCCTGGGTCCCAGGGAAACACGGATTCATGCACGCGCGGTTCCGGGAAACCCGGTGTCCCAACGCGAGCGCGTACATCAATCCGTGTTGCCCTAGTTGCAGGTGCCGATGGAGCCGCGGGCACAGGTGCGGCCGTCGGTCCATATGCTGCGATCGAGCCGGGCATTGTCCAGGCGCGCACCGGCCATCTCCGCGCCGGTGAGGTTGGCGTGTGTCAGGTTGGCGCGTTCCAGGCTTGCATCCGCCAGGCGGGTCTGCAGCAGGTCGGCGCCGGTGAGGTTGGCGCCCGCGAGATCTGCCCCCTCCAGGCCGGCCAGGGAGAGGTCTGCGAAGCGCAGGTCGGCGTCGGCAAGGCGCGCGCCTTGCAGGCGCGCCCCCGCCAGGCGGGTACTGTGGAGGGATGCCCCGGTGAGGTCGCCGTCGCGCAGGTCGGCCCCGGCCTTGTCGCAGTAATTCCAGTTGATCCCTGGAGCCGGTGATGCGTCGCAGTCGGGTCCCGTATCGCGCTCGAAGGCGATGCCGAAGCCGATCAGCAACGCCAGGGCTGCCGCGACCGCCAGGCCGCCCGCGATCCAGGGGCGTGGTCCGCGGAACCATTGGGTCCAGGGAGGTGCCGGTCGTTCCAGGATCTCGGCCCATTGCTGCCGGTGGGAGACCGTCTCCGGTGATTCCGGGCAGCGCCGGTCGGCCTTGCGGCGTTCACGGATTTCGGGAGGCGGGGCGTCGTGGCGGCGTTCGCGCCGGCGTTCGTCCTCGCGAAGGCGCGCCTGTTCCAGGCGCTCGCGGCCCTCGGGGGTATGGGCATTCTGCAGTTCTTCGGGGATCAGGTGCGGGCGCTGGTCGATGCGCCACCAGGTCTCCCGGTCGAGGCTGATCTCGTCATCCGGGCGCAGGCGGCCGAGGATCAGGAAGCGGCCGATGGAGCGCTGCGGATAGGGCCCGCAGACCTGGCTATCCCGTCGGGTGTACCACAGCTCGTGGCGTCCGGTGCCCGTGCCGGTCTCCGCGGGTGGCTCATCCGAACCGGGGGGGGCATTGCGGGTGTCGTGGTTCACGGTTCTCCCGGGATGGCGTCGCGTCCGTTGCGAGGGATGCCGCGATTATAGGGCATGACCTCTGCCTCCACCGTGTTACGGCCCGGGCGGCTGGATGCCCCAGGCCTCGAGATGCTCGCGCAGTTCGTTGGCAGTGGGCCCGGCCTTTTCGAGGATCTCGTCGATGCGGTTGAAGTGCAGCAGACGGATGTCGCGGGTATCCGGGATCAGGTAGAGATCCGGTGGGTCCAGCCGCGTCATGTGGCGGACGATGGAGGCCTGCATGATGCTGAAGCTCTTGAACAGAAGGTCGGTGATGCCGATGTCTTCGGTGTCGTTCTGCGCGCCGTTGCCGGAGACATCCACGGCAATCACGTAGTCGTATTCACCCTGCAGCAGGTCGTAGGGCAGCGGGTTGGAGGCGCCTCCGTCGATCAGGTACTGGGCGTCGCCGTAGCGGACGGGCGCGAACAGCCCCGGTACTGCCATGCTGGCCTCGATGGCCTTGAACAGGTCGCCTTCGTCGATTACCACGCTTTCGCCGGTGCGAAAGTCGGTCGCGACCACCGCGAACGGGATGCGCAGGTCGTCGAAGTCGCGGGCGTCGGTCTGCTCGGCGAGGAAACGCAGGAATTCGCCGGAGTCGAACAGGGCATTTCGGCCCAGCCGCAGCGGGACGAGATCCATCAGCCGGATGTCCGAGCGCGCCAGGCCGGTCAGGGCGTCCAGCTCGGAGCCGGCGAAGTCGTCGAACAGGTCGAGGATCTCGTCGGCATCCAGCCCCGCGGCATAAAGTCCGCCGATCACGGCCCCGATGCTGGTGCCGGTGATACGGTCGGGCCGGGTATCGAGGTCGTCGAAGACCTGGAGGATGGCGATATGCGCCAGCCCGCCGGCGCCGCCCGAGCCCAGTGCCAGGCCGATGGTCGGGGGTTGGGCGTCGGCGCGATCCGCCGCCAGTACGGCCGGGGCGGCAAACAGCGAGAGGATCAGGCAGAGGGCGGGCAACGGTCTCATTGCGCAGTGTGTTTCCGAATTGCGAGAGTCATGCTGCTACCCTGAGCCTGAATGCAGCCGCGGGCAAGTGAAGTGAAGCCAGGACGTTCGCTGGCGAGCGGTGGTGGGGTGTGGCGCAGGATCGCGCGCGGCCAGAGGGGTTGGTAGGCTGACCGATTCGCAGGGGAAACCGGGATGAGGGTAAACCCTCGCGTTGGCGCTCCAGGAGGGTCGGCAGCGGGCAGTGGCTCGAGCGGCAAGGGCCGCAAAGCAGGATGGCGGAACCTGGATCCCAGCGCCACAAACGATGTGAATGCAGTGGGGCCGGGGCCCGGCTGCCTGCTGTTGATCGAAGACGGGCGCACGCACGGCGTTGCGGCTCCCTTTTGCCAAACAGTGCACCGCGGTCACCGCGCCTTGTTCGCACGCTCGGCGACTCGAGTACGAGCGTAGATTCAGTAATGTGGCCCCAGGAGACAGGACCTGCAATGATCGAGACCACCCCAGTGGAGCGGGTTGGAGCCGTCGCAGCGGACGCGTTCTTGCAGCAGTACAAGGCGGTTGCGCAGCCAGTGATTCTGGAAGAGCTCACCCGGGAGTGGCCGGCGCGCGAACGCTGGACAGCCGACTATTTCCGCAAGGTGGCCGGCGACGCCGTCGTGCCGTTGTACGACAGCCGTCCCGCGTGTGGCAACGAACATCAGCACGCCGCGTCGCTGCACATGCCCCTGGCGGAATACCTGGATCGACTGGCGGAGGGGGAACGCGATCTGCGCCTGTTCTTCTTCAACCTGTTCGCCGCCCGGCCGGCGCTGGCGCGCGATTTCGAGTTTCCCGAAATCGGGTTGCGATTGTTCCGCAAGTTGCCCGTTCTGTTCATGGGCGGCAAGGACGCAAGGGTGCAGATGCACTTCGACATCGACCGTCCGGACATCCTGCTGTGCCACTTTGGCGGGCCGAAGCGTGTACTGCTGGTGTCCCCCGAATACACGTCGTACATGTACCACGTGCCATTCTCGTTCAGCGCGCTGGCCGCGGTAGACTTCGAGGATCCCGACTACGACCGCCATCCGGGCCTGCGGCATGTGCGCGGTCATCTGGCCGAACTGCGCCACGGGGACGCGCTCTACATCCCGCCTGGGTTCTGGCATTACGTGCTCTATGACGACATCAGCTTCTCCATGGCGCTGCGGGCCTTCCCGCGCGATCTACCGAATGCCGCTCGCATGCTGACCAATATCCTGGTGACACGGACCGTCGAGGGGACGATGCGCAAGCTGATCGGGCAGCCCTGGAATGACCGCAACGAACGCCGCGCGGTGGAACGCACCGAACGGTTTCTGGGCCGCCATCACAAGCCCTGACGGCCCGAGCGATCCACTTGTGGGATAAGATCAAGCGACGGGTACTTTCTGATCTGGCTCAGACGAGGTGTTGCCGTGAATGAAGCCCTGCATGTGGTCTGTCCGCACTGCGATGCGGTGAATCGAATCCCGTCCGCCCGCCAGGGGGCCGGACCGAAGTGCGGCCAGTGCCATCGGGCGCTATTCGCCGGGGAGCCGCTGGAGCTGACCACCGCGAACTTCCGCCGGCATCTGGAGCGCAACGATATCCCGTTCCTGGTGGATTTCTGGGCGCCGTGGTGTGGCCCCTGCAAGATGATGGCGCCGCAGTTCCGGCAGGCGGCGGGGGATCTGGAGCCGACGGTGCGGCTCGCCAAGGTCAATACCGAGGCGGAGCCCGGTCTTGGACAGCAGTTCGGCATTCGCAGCATCCCGACGCTGGCACTGTTCCGCGGCGGGCGCGAGGTCGCGCGCCAGGCCGGCGCCATGGGCGCGGCGGATATCGTGCGCTGGACGCGGGGACAGGTCTAGCCGGCTCCAGCCCGTGCGGGTTCTCCGGCCCGCGTTTCGGTTGCTAGCCCAGGCGGCGCCAGGCCTCGTGACCGCAGCTCATGCAGTGGTACTGCGCTTCGAAGTGCCCCGGCTGGTCCGGGTATTCCCGGATAGTGCCGTCCTGGAAGGTAAAGCTGCGCAGGGTGCAGCGCGGGCACTTCTCCACCGGGTCCCGCGGAGGGCGGGGTTCGCCAGGGGCGGTCGCATGCCCGCCCTCTCCGGAGCCGGTGGCTTCCTCGAGCGCCCGGTTCAGATCCCGGGTCAGCTCGGCGGTCAGGCGGTGGGCGGCTTCTGCGTGATCCTCCCGGGCCATGCCTTCCAGTTCGGCCAGGCGGTCGCGGATCGACTTCAGGCGGGATGCGAGTTCGGTCATGGATGCCTCCGGGCTGGTGGTCCCCGCAGGATAGCCGGTTCCGGGCGGGCCGGGGTGTCACGCGTTGCGAGCGTCCTCCGGATCCAGGTGTACCACCGTGCGCCCGCGAATCCGCCCCGCGAGGATCTGTTCGGCGAAGTACGGCAGGTCGTCCAGTCCGATCTCGGTGGTGATCGCGTCCAGGTCGTCGCCGGGGAGGAGAGCGGTCAGGCGTTTCCAGGTGGCCAGCCGCTGCTCGGCGGGACACAGGACCGAGTCGATCCCCAGCAGGTTGATGCCGCGCAGCAGGAACGGAAGGACCGTGGTCCGCAGTTGCGCTCCGCCGGCGAGTCCGCAGGCCGCCACCGAGCATCCGTAGGCCATTCCGGCGAGCACATGGGCCAGCATGTCGCCCCCGACCGTGTCCACGCAGCCGGCCCAGCGTTCCCCCAGCAGCGGCTTGGGCGGGGCGTCGGCCAGATCCGCGCGGGGTACGATGTGCCTGGCGCCCAGGTGGTGCAGGTATTCGCTGTTCTCGGGGCGGCCGGTCACGGCGGTGACGGTGTAGCCCAGCCGGGCGAGCAGGCTCACGGCGATGCTGCCCACGCCGCCGGTGGCCCCGGTCACGAGAACCTCCCCGGCGTCCGGCCGCAAGCCGTGATCCTCCAGGGCCTGGATGGCGAGCATGGCGGTGAACCCGGCGGTACCCGCGGCCATGGCCTGGCGCGCGCTGTAGCCCGCGGGTTTCGGGATCAGCCAGTCTGCCCGTACCCGGGCGCGCTCCGCGTAGCCGCCCCAGTGAATCTCGCCCACGCGGTGCCCGGTGAGCACGACGGGGTCGCCCGGAGCGAAGCGCGGGTCGGCGGATTCGAGCACGGTCCCGGCCAGATCGATGCCCGGCACATGCGGGTATTCCCGGACCAGGTTGCCCTGGCCCCGCAGGATCATGCCGTCCTTGTAGTTGAGCCCCGAATAGTGAACCCGCAGCAGGACCTCGCCGGCCGGCAAGTCGTCAGCGTGGAGTGTGCGAACCGCGGCCGACGGACTGCCGGCATGCGTTTCGAGCACCAGGGCCTTGAAGGTGTCGGTCATCGGGATCCGCGGTTTGCTTGGGGCCAGGCGCACGAGCCTACCAAACGCGGATGTGCCTGCTAACCTCGAAAAGGGGAAACCATCGTCGTTTCCGGTCGGGAGGGCGGGGTATGGCGGAAGATTCGTCCGCGGGTTTTCATTCGCTGATCATCGAGCATGCGCCAGTTTGGGTGAATACCCTGGACACGGAGGGGCGGGTCACCCTGTGGAACCGGTCGGCCGAGCGGATCAGTGGCTACAGTCGCGAGGAGGTCGTGGGGCATGCCGCGGTCTGGGGCTGGCTTTACCCCGATCCGGACTATCGCGCAGCAATCGTCGCCGAGATGCAGGCCGTTATCCAGGAGGGCTGTGACATGGCGGAGCTGGAAACCACGATCCGGACCCGCCATGGCGAGGAGCGCATTCTGTCCTGGCACGCCCAGAGGTTCTTCAATGACGATGGTGCGCTGCTCGGGGCCAGCGCCATCGCCCAGGACATCACTGAACGCAAGCAGCTGGAGGAACGGGCGCAAGGGCAGCATCGCCTGCAGGAGATCGTGTCCGCGATCTCCGCCCAGTTCGCGGACATCGGCGCCGACGCGGTCGACGATGCCATCACCGGGGTGTTGCAACGCCTGGGCGGGTTCTTCCGCATGGGGCGCGCCTACGTGATCCGCTTCCGACCGGACGGGCAGACGATGGACCTGGTCCACGAGTGGTGTGCCCCCGGTATTACGCCGTTTCTCGACGAGATGCAGGGAATCCCCCTGGAGGCGCACGCGTGGGTGACCGGGCAGATCCGTGGCGGTCGTACCGTGCATGTCCCCGACGTAGATGATTTGCCCCGGGCGGCCGCCGTGGAGCAGGCCGAGTTTCGCCGCCAGGCGATCGAATCCCTCTTGTTGATCCCGCTGATCAGTGACCAGAACGCCTTTGGCATGATCGGTTTCGACTCGGTGAATCACCGCTGCCACTGGAGCCGCGAAGAGATTGCCACGTTGCAGGTGGTGGCGGACATCATTGCCGGCACCTTCGCACGCAAGCAGGCGGAGGCCGAGCTGGCGCGGCAGGCGCGGGTGGACGGCCTGACCGGCCTGGCGAACCGGCGCGAGTTCGATGCGGCACTGGAACGCGAGTGCGGTTCCCGGCGCGAGCTGAACCTCGCACTGCTGATGATCGATATCGACCACTTCAAGCCGTACAACGACCGCTTCGGGCATATGCACGGGGACGACTGCCTGCGCCGGGTCGCCGAGGTGCTGCTAGAGGCGGCGCACCGGCCCACGGATCTCGCCGCGCGGTACGGGGGCGAGGAGTTTGCCTGTATCCTGCCGGATACTTCGCTGGAGGGCGCGCGGGCGGTTGCCGCGCGGGTTCGGCGCGAGGTCGAGGCCTTGCAACTGATGCACCCGGACAACGTGAAAGACACGGTTACGGTGAGTCTGGGGGTGTGCGTGGTGACCGGTGGACGGTCGCTGGAGCCGCAGACGCTGCTGGGAGAGGCGGATCGGTTGCTCTATTGCGCCAAGCGCGAGGGGCGAAACCGGGTTTGCGCGGCGGGGTTGTGAGGTACGCCGCTGGCGTTGATGGCCGGGGTCATTCCTCGCCGGTGACGCGAGTCGGACGCTCGCGCGGGTCGGCGGAGCGTGCATCGGTGCGTTCGAGCAGGGTGACCACCGGGGTCGATTCGGAGTCCTCGCTCGCGCCCTGGTCCCCCTCCATCCACGGCGGCGGCAGCTGCGGCCGCATGTCCTGCACCTGGGCGGAATCCGGGAACTCGACCTTGGAGAACAGTTCCGCAGCGGATTCCTGTGCCTCCGGATTTTGCACGGTCAGCACGAACCCGGTGGCCATCACCAGCAGGGAAAACTGGAAGCGCTGATCGCGGTAGGTGGAACGTGAACGCAGCAGGTCGAGCATCGGGTGTTCTCTCGGGCAGCTTGCCTGCATGGACAGTACAACCGGCGAAGGGTTTCCATCAAGCCGGCATGGCGATGAGCGGGTTTTTCGTCGCGTCTCGGGCCGGAGGCGGCTCCGGGGCTCGTGCGGGAAGGCGCGGGCGGCCTCAGGGATGGCGGCGACAGACCAGAAAGACTTCTTCCACGCCCTCGGTGGCGACCATTCCGGGGCGCAGTTCGAGCGGTTTCTGGAGGCGCAGCCCCAGGGGCATCAGGAAGCGGTTGTAGACCCTCATCGCGACGGGGCGGTGGCGTTGCAGGAACCACATGCCGAGGTCATTGAGCCGCGAGGATTTCGGCTTCATCCCGAAGATCGCGCTTTGCTCGATCTCCAGGTCGTGGCGTTCCAGCAGCTTCGTCAAGTTGTCTGGTTCATAACGCCGGTAGTGGCCGACAATGTCGTCGAAGGGGGTCCAGTATTCCGGGTGAAGCGGGGTGGACAGCAGGACCCGGGCGTCGGGTGCGGCGACGCGCGAGAGCTCCGCCAGGGCCAACTCGTCGTCCTCCACGTGCTCGATGATGTCCAGCGCACATACCAGGTCGAAACTCCGGTCGGCGTAGGGCAGAGCGGATATGGGCGCCGAGTGGGTCACGCCCCCTTCGCCCTTGAGCGCGGACAGGGCCGGGGCGCTGATGTCGACAAAGTGGGTGTCCGCGATGGGCAGGCGTGGTCGCATCCCGGGTCCCACCTCGAGCCGGCGGGCATGGGATCGGGACAGATCGGAGACGAGTCCCCAGGTATTGAAGCGTTCGGGGTGTACCAGGCGGGTGTCCGCCCACAGGCCATCGTAGAAACGCTGGTTGACGTCATCGATGTCCGAGTGCGCTTGAGGGGCGGTATGGTGGGTCACGCGGGGGCCGGGCTTGAATGGTGCGCGACAGTGTAACCAACCTGGCGGGTGGTCACAGACGGGCCGGGCACACATCGCGACGTGGCTCTCGCTTTGGCGGGGCCTTGCGCCATCCGCATGTGTCATTCGTCAGTCTCGATGCGCCGCGCGCGCTGTTTCCGAAGCCGGCAACGCGGCACGGCGTCCAGCAACAAACGGGGCGCCAGGGCGAGCAGGGGCGGGTGGAGCAGGGCGATCTGCGGCCGAGGCTGGCGCGCGAGATCGGGAAGGGCCGTGGGAGGGCCGACGCCTCGGGTCGGTGGATGCGCCGTCTTGGTGTGGGACGCGGCTCGCATCCGTGCGGTGTATGGGTACACTCGGTCCGGGCTCTATGCATCAAGGCAGACGGAGCCACCCCGGGGGAGAGGCGGATTGAGCCAGACACTCGAGAATCGGACGGCACACAAGATCCTGCGCGGGCTGAGGTCGCATTACCCGGTGTTCTACCTGCTGGGCTGGGACGAGGACCGCATGGAACGGTTGCTGCGCTCGGTCGCGCGCTCGTTCTATGGCGAGGAAGGACATCTGGAGGTCTGGTCCGCAAGCCACGGGTTCGGCGAGCACGACGACCCGGACGCGCCCACGACGGATCCGGGGGCGGCAGTGGCGCGGATGGCCGCGGGGGAGCCGGACGCCCCGCGGATGGTCCTGCTGAAGGACCTTCCCATGTGGTTCGACGACGACCCGTCGCTGGTGCGCGGGGTGCGCGATCTCTACTACCAGCTGAAGAAGGGTCGCAACGTGGTGTTCCTCAGCTGCCCGTTGCTGAAGCTTCCGGAGATCCTGAAAAAGGAGGTCTTCCTGGTCGAGGTGGACCTGCCGTCCGAGGCCGAGGTGCTGGAGCAACTCGAGCACACCCGCGGTGCCGAGGCGGTCCCGCGCGAGCAGTTGTTCCGGGTGGCGGCGGGCATGCGCGGCCTGTCGCTGAACGAGGTCGGGCATCTGAGTGCGCGGCTGTTCCGCGGAACGCCGCTGCCCGAGGCCGAGATGCTGGCGGAGATCCAGGAGGAGAAGGGCCAGATCCTGCGCAAGGAGAGTTGCCTCGAGTTCTATCCGCCGCAGCGCTCGCTGGAGGATATCGGCGGTCTGGAGAATCTGAAGGACTGGGTGCGCACGCGCGCCGACCTGTTCACCGAGAAGGCTTGGAACGACAACGTGCCGCTGCCCGCGGGCGTGTTGTTCATGGGAGTCAGCGGCTGCGGCAAGAGCATGGCCGCCAAGGCGATCGCCACCGCTTGGGGGTTGCCGCTGGTGCGGCTGGACATGAGCCTGGTGCTGTCCGGCAGTTTCGGCACGCCGGAGTACGCCTTTGCCCGGGCCACCCGGATCGCCGAAGAGATCGCGCCGATGGTCCTGTGGGTGGACGAGCTGGAGAACGCGTTCGGTTTCGACAGTCATGCCGCCGGCAGCGCCGGCAACGTGAATATCTTCTCCAGTTTCCTCACCTGGCTGCAGGAGAAGTCGCCGCGGGTGTTCGTGGCGGCGACCGCCAACCGCATCCAGCAGCTCCCGGCGGAATTGATGCGCAAGGGGCGCTTTGACCAGCTGTTCTTCCTCGACCTGCCGAACGTGGAGGAGCGCAAGGAGATCCTGCGTATCCACGTCCAGCGTCATGGTGGCAAGCTCGAGGACTTCAACCTGAACTACATGGCGGCCAGCACCGAGGGCTGGAGCGGGGCCGAGATCGAGCAGGCGGTGAAGTCGGCGCGGATCGACGCCTACCAGGAGGGGCGGGTGTTCAACCAGCGCGACGTGATCCGCAACGTGATCAACACGGTACCGCTGTCGCGGACCATGGTGGAGCAGATCCGCGAGATCAAGAGCTGGGTGTTCCAGCGCGCGATTAACGCGTCGAAGCCGGAGACAAGGGGCGCCGCGCCCGGCTAATCGCCCGGTCCGCTGTCCCGGGTGCCGGAGATCCGGTCCGGGCCGCCTCTACTCGGATAAGGGGGGGGCACGAGGGCGGGTAGGGGTCCCGTTGGCGGTACGGCGGGCGGTGGCCAGACCGGGCAGGTCGACGGGACCGGCGGTCGGCGGGTATCCAGGGCTGAATGGCGGCTCGGGTCCGCGCCTCAGACAGATGGTTCGAGGATTGGCGGACCATTCCCGGCGGGCGGGCCGGCAGCTTCCCCGGTGCCGTCCAGGGGCTGCGAGATGACGCGATCCCGACCCTCGCTCTTGGCCCGGTAGACGGCCTGGTCGGCAACCCGGAACAGGTCATTCATGCTGACGTCCTGCCCGGAGGGCCGGCTGGTCACGCCGAAGCTCGCCGTGATCGTGAGCCCGGCGGGCTGCAGTTCGCGCAATTGCTGGCGCAGTCCCTCGGCGCGGGTGTGGGCATCAAACAGGTCGCACTTGGGAAGGACCAGCAGGAATTCCTCGCCGCCGAAGCGCAGGGCCACGTCGGTCTCGCGCCCGGTCGTGCGCAGGAGCTCGCCGACCCCGACCAGGACCTCGTCGCCGACCAGGTGGCCGTGGCTGTCGTTGATCTGCTTGAAGTGATCGATGTCCAGCAGGATCAGGCTCAGCGGCATGTCCTTCTGGTTGGCTTCGGCGAAAAAACGCTCGGCGCACTCCGCCAGCACGTTGCGATTGCGGAGCCCGGTGAGCGGATCGACCATCGCCATGTCGTAGAGCTTCTGGCGCTGGTCCTGCACTTCCTCGAACAGTCGCTTGTTGGCCAGCAGGTTGCCGATCCGGGCGCGGACTTCATCTTCCAGTACAGGCTTGGTGACGAAGTCGTTGACCCCCAGGCGAAAGAGTTCGGCGCGCCGGTTCTGGTCATCCAGTCCGGACATCGCGACGATCGGCAGGCTGGTCTTGTCGGGGAATTGCTGGCGCAGCCGGCTGACCAGTCCCATGCCGCTGATCTCGCCCTCGACGAGGATATCGGATAGCACCAGGTCCCAGGTGACGCGGTCAAAGGCCTGCAGGGCCTCGTCGGCGCTGCGGAAGTGCGCGACCTCGAGTCCCATACCCTCGAGGATGCGGATCATCACGCGGGCAACAGTGGGGCTGTCCTCGACGTACAGCACGTTTCCTTCGTGGGCGTGTTCGACCGGGCGCCCGTAGCGGGCGGCCTGGTGGAACAGGTCGCGGATGTTGCTCTTGTCGTGGACGTCGGTGGCACCGGCCTCGAACGCCTGGCGGCGGACGTCGTGGTCCTGCTTGGTCGTCAGAAGGATCAGGGGCAGGTCGTGTCCGGCGGCCCTGGCACGGGCCTGGCGGCAGAACTCCACGCCGGTCATGTCGGGCAGCGTGATCGAGGCGCAGACCAGCTCCAGGTCATTCTCGTCGATGCGCGCGAGCCCCTCGGCCCCGCTGCTGGCCATGATGGGCTTGTGCCCGGCGGCCAGCACCATGCGGCTCCACAACGCCCGGAACACGCGCGAACGGTCGACAACCAGGATCTTCATGCCCGAACTCCCGCTGCGGGGCTCCGGGTCGATGCCGTCGTGTCGGGTGGACGGGGATCGTTCGGGTTCATGGCGGGTTCTGACTCCTTTCAGGGATCCGCACGAAAAGCCGGATCATGCACGCCATGGCCCCGGGCTTCAAACCGCGTCGACGGGTGCGGTGGACAGTGCGCACCGGCAGGAGAACAATGCGTTCAGACCGGTCGGTCACGACGCCCGTGGATGAGGAAAGGAGTCCGGCATGAGTTACAGGCAGCGAATGGGCCGCCTGCTGCGCTTCGGCAAGGCCGGCGAGCGACGCAGGAAGTCGCGCCAAGAGGCCGCCCGGGGGCTGCGGGTGCTGGTGGTGGACGATTCGCGCGCGGTGGTCGCGTCGCTCTCCGGCATGCTCGAGCAGAACGAACTGGAGCCGGTTTGCGCTGGCGATGCCGAGGAGGCGCTGGCACTGGCGCGCGAGCATCCACCGGACCTGATCTTCCTGGGTATCCTCCTGCCCGGGATGACCGGGTTTGCGATGCTGCGCCAGCTGCGCCGCGACCCCGCCACCGCGAAGGTGCCGGTGATCATGATCAGTGGCAAGGAGGATGCGGTGGAACCGTACTTTCTCGACCGCATCGGCTCCGACGACTTCATGCAGAAACCCTTCGGACGCGGCGAGGTGTTCACGCGCATCGAGCGACTGGTGGAGCAGGGCCGCCTGCCGGCGCGCCCGACGCGTTTCTCCGGGTAGGCGCCCCGAAGCCGCTCTCGCGGTTCAGGCGGCCCGCCGGGCCCGCCAGTCGCCGATTTCGTCGTGCAGGCGTTGTTTTGCGTCGGCCTCCAGGAATGCGGCATCGACGGCGTTGCGCGCCAGTTTTTCCAGGTCGTCCAGGTCCAGCTGCAGGGCCGCGGCCGTTGCACGGAAGTTCTCGCCCACGTAGCCGCCGAAATAGGCCGGGTCGTCCGAGCTGATGGTGACGCACAGCCCCGCGTCCATCAGGCGCTTCAGGTTGTGTTGTTCCAGGTGTTCGAAAACGCACAGCTTGATGTTGGACAGCGGGCAGACGGTCAGCGGGAT
>NZ_JAWLFK010000058.1:0-11235 GCF_041685615.1 Thioalkalivibrio sp. | reverse complement strand
AGGATATTGGCTTTCGACCCGCAGGGACCTGGTCGCTCGAAGACGGCAAAGCGCGATGCACGCTCACAGATTGCGCCTCTGAAAGAAATATCCTGTATGCGCTAGTAGTGAACGGTGAAGTGATGTACGTCGGAAAAACCACGCGGCCCTTGAAGACCCGACTCTACGGCTACCAGAACCCGGGGCCGACTCAGTCAACGAACATCAAAGGCAACATATTGATCATTGAAGCGTTACGTTCTGGGAGCTCCGTCGCCGTATACGCCCTCCCGGACAATGGGTTGCTTCATTACGGCGGGTTTCATGTCAACTTGGCCGCCGGCCTCGAAGACAGCCTGGTTTCCACATTGAAACCCGCATGGAACAAGACAGGAGCCGGAGGTTAAACGACAGACCCGGGCTGGTGGTAGACGTTGGCTAATGGGCCAAAGGTCCGCATGGAAACGTTAAACAAGGGGCATGATGGATAAAGCGAATATGTGGATGGTGCGTGCGGGCCAGCATGGGACTTTTGGGGTCAGACCTTGCCTTTTGCCCCGCATCAAGGGAGAGGCAAAAGGCAAGGTCTGACCCCATGACTCCTCAGTTCGTAGCCCGCGAGGGTGTGGCGCACGTGGTTCAGGGCCCTGAATAAAGGTAACAGCCGGATTCCTGCGGATGCCTGAGCGCACAGCGCATGCACGGTGCTTGCCCCCTACCGCATTCCTTGTCGACCTGGTGCGACGAGACGGGTCATCCGAGCGTGTCCGGCAAGGCGTAACTCGTGCTGCGTCCACCGCCCGGGTTCTTCTTTAATGCGCCTCGAGCCACCAAGTCCGCAATGTCGCGCTGCGCCGTATCCTGCGAGCACTTGGCCATCCGGGCCCAACGTGAAGAGGTCATCCCACCTTCGAATCCGTCCAGCAGGCGATTGAGAACCTTGATCTGTCGGGCACTGAGCGGCTCCGTGGCGAAGCGCTCCCAGAATTGGGCCTTGAACAGCACGTGCTCGAGTGCATCCTGGGCGTTGCTCAGCGAACGCTGCAGGCAGCCCAGGAACCATTCCAGCCACAGGGTGATGTCCAGGTCCCCCTGTTTCTGAGTCCGCTCCAAGATGGCGTAATAGTCACTGCGTTCCCGAAGGATCTGCCCGGACATGCTGTAGAAACGTTCCGCCGAACCATCCGCTCGTGCCAGCGCCATATCGGCGATTGCCCGAGCGATACGCCCATTTCCATCCGCGAACGGGTGAATGGTCACGAACCAGAGATGGGCCAGCCCCGCCACCACTAGCGGATCCAGAGGGCCGGGCGCCTTGAACCACGCGACGAAGGCGTCGACCTCCCCCGGGATTCGCTCGGCCGGTGGTGCGGAGAAGTGCACCGTCTCCCGACCAACGGGACCCGACACCACCTCCATCGGCCCTTCATCGTCATCCCGCCAACGCGCGACCGGAATCCGCGTCATCCCGCTACGTCCCGTCGGAAACAGGGCCGCATGCCAGTCGAACAGCCGATCGACTGTCAGTTCACGGTCAAAGGACTTCGTGGCATCCAGCATCAGCTCGACCATGCCGTCGACGTCCCGCCCTGAAGCGGTCAGTCCACCGGCCCCCAGGCCGAGGCGACGTGCAAGCGAGGAGCGCACCTGATCCAGAGGCAGTCGCTCGCCTTCGATCGCGCCGGAATCCACGATATCCTCCGACAGCACGCAAAACGACGCTTCCTCGCGCAGTGCGAATCCCAATCCCTGCATCCTTCCGAGCAGCCGACCCTGCTCGCGCGCAGCCGCAGCCAGCATCGGCGCGATATGTTCCGCGTCCCACTGCCAGTGGGGCCAGCCGGTCCGTTCCCAGATGTATTGCACGACCTTCTCCGCAATCTATGCGTAGATTATGCGGGTCAATCTCCGCATTTCCAAGCGGCTTCGGGGTCAGACCATGCCTTTTGCCCTGCCCGGCCAACTTTGACGCAAGGGGGGCCTCTGATTCCGAGGGGCTCTCTTCCGGCCACACGGGGACGAAAACCAGGATCCGACCTTGTGCCTTCGCATTGCCTACGGCTCGTCTCCCTCCCAGTCCTCGTGCGCGTGGCGAATACGGATGATCAGGATCTGAAGTTTTCAGCCCTTTCCAAACCGTCCGCAGAAATGGGGTAGAACCTTTCCGGTCTGGACCATGGGATCGGGCCACGCTGAAGAAACACCCCCGGATCGAAGAGACCGCGGTACGGAAGATCCCGTATGCTCGGGCACGAGGGTGAGAAAACCAGAAGGAAGAGTCATGCGGAAGACGAAGCATACCCTGGCGTTCACCGTGGCCCTGGTGCCATTGGCACTCTGGGCGAACCCGGCGGCCTCCATGATGGGTTTCGATGGTCCGCCGCCTTGCGAATCAAAGGCATGTTTCATCGAGGCGGTATCGGCCTGCAAGGCGGGCGCGAGTTACATGACCGGCATGGGGGCGGGCGCCAGCGTGCAGTACATGATCGATGGGGCCACGGAAGACGAAGGCTGCCAGCTGGGCATGGTTTACACGCAGCACCCGGAGTCCGAGTGGACCTACAAGCCGCTGCAGTTCCGCCTGGATTCGGACGGTGACATCGAAACCCAGCTCAAGGATGCCGTGGAGGCTTGTCTTTCAGGGCAAGCAGAGAGCGGATATCAGTGTAGCGGGCCGCTGCTGGAAATCTTGTCTCCCGATGGAGAGACGTGAGGGGCGGCGAGAAAGGTAACACTCACCTTTCCGGTCAGATTCGGCAACGCCAAGGCACCTGGCACGATCTCGGGCCAGTCCGGCGGATTGCCGCGGCCTCTGCGAGGCCTCTCAATGACGGTGCTTCGGGAATCCATCATCCAAGAGGAGACCCAGGGAAACACACCCCACGCCGGTCATCCCGGTCCTAGCGAAGCGTAGCGCCAGGATTCCCAGGTGGGGAGACACTCGGGGCAACGTTCGTACGAGCCGGTGGAGCCCTTTCAAGATGATCCGTTCCTTCCTTTCCCTTCGCAGGGCGCGGTGCGCGGACATCCGCGCGAACCCGGCAGTCCCCGCGGGGCACCGTCGGGCGGCCGCGGTTCCCTGGCGGCTGGCCGCGTGGCTGGCCGGCGGGATGCTGTTGGGTGCCTGCGCCGGTGCGCCACAGACGGAGCCGTCCGTCGCCGAAGACGCCGCGTCGCAAGAACGGCCGGCGGCCGAAGCGGATGACCCCGTGGAGGGGTTCGCCAGCCCCGAGGCCGAGATCCGCTACTACCTCGACCGCTTGTCGGATCGCGAGTTCGTCGAGACCTACGGGGGCGAGGAGCATCCGCGCACCTGGTACACCGCGGCCGAGGCGCTCGGACAAATCGGTGCGCCCGCCGTGCCGCATCTGGTGCCATACCTCGATTCCGATGACCCCTGGGAACTGAAACTCGCGCTCTACGCCCTGATGCTGGCCTCGCAGGATCCGTCGGTGACCTCGCGCACCGGCGGCGAGTACATCCGCCTGGGGACCGTCCTCGACGAGCGCGAGAATGCGGCCAACCGGGCCATCGCCCGCGACTGGTGGGAGCGCTGGCATCACCTCTGGGATTAGCGACCCTGACGTCAGCAGGGAGTCCGGGGTCCGATCTTGCCTGTTGCCCCTTCTCCACAGCGGGTTGGCCAGATTTCATAGCACCTCAGCCGACTGCCACGGCCTCTTCGAGTCCTCGCAATCATTGGGGCTCGGCGTATGGGCCAGTGATCGATCCGCGCCTCCCCCTCGACAGCCGGAATTCCATGAGCCGGGCTGCGGATGCCCTTGTTGAGCGCTCGCAAACCGTAGCGGCCCATCATGAACCGTTGGAATGGACGCAATGCTTCGTCGGTGCGGCATCCCACCCAGGCGTTAGTCGGGCGTTATGCTACTCTTCGGCAGAGCCCCGTCCGCCTTCAACTCGTTCTCGCGGGGTCCGATCAGGAGACTGCGGTGCGATCCCTCCCCCAAGCACACCTCCCAATCCTGGCGTTGGTCGCGGCCGGCTTTCTGCCGTTGGCGTTGCCGCTGCCCGCCCTCGCCGACGAGGACGGGTATCGGCTGCTCAAGCTGGATGGCTACAAGGTGAAGTGGGGAGACCAGCAGTTGGGGGTGGGGGCCCGCATCACCTATGCCTTCGCCGGCGAGGCGCTCCGGTTTGATGACGCGTACAACTGCCGTGATCTGGCGCCGACCGAAGGGCTGCTCGGGGACGATCTCTCCATGGAGACGTTCGAGCGCGAGACCGCGGCGGCGTTTCGCGTGTGGGAGCGCGCGGCCGGTCTTTCATTCCAGAAGGTAAGCGATGCCCGGAATGCGGATATCGTTCTCGGCGCCCAGGGCAATCCCTCCGGACGGGCATTCGCCAATGTGGCCTACGTGCAGGATTCGGAGGAATTCACCCGCGTTGCTTACGGGCCCGATTCGGAAACGGGTGTGCGCGCCATCGAGCAGTCACTGGTATGCCTGAATCCCGACTACGAGTGGAAGGTTGGATTCGACGGCAACCAGGACGTGTACGACATCCGCTATACGCTGACGCACGAGATCGGTCACGCCATCGGCCTCGACCATCCCGGGCCCGCCGGCCAGTTGATGGGATTCAAGTACACCGAGGATTTCGCCGATTTGCAGCCCGGCGATCTACGCGGAGTCCAGCGGCTCTACGGGCCGGCCACCGATCACGGGAACCCGACCGATGGCTCCGGCACCCATTTGGCCGAGAAGCCGGCCGACGACCGGGAAATGGAATCCACCGATGATCTCTTCCCTGGCCAGGACGGCGGCTTCGTGCCCATGATCGGTGTTGATGGTGCCCTTGCCATCGGCGACGAGTAGCTTCGGCGGGAAATTCAGGGGCTGTGCTGGCCCTTCCCCCGCTCCCGTACGTAGCCCCGCCCCCCTGGTATTTCAACCGAAACCGGGGCCCCTTCTGGGCCCGGCTATGACGCGGCTTGTGGCAATGCCGGGGAACGCGCGCGAAAAGAGGGAACGCACGTTTCTGCAGTCGCCTCGACGTGGTCGTGCCCGCTCCAGTTAGCCGGAGACCCGGCGTCCAAGTTGGTGTGCCTGTAGCCCGCGCGTTCGTTCGGGTTCGAGCGGCACGCATGGGCAATCGGCGGGTGGGGGATGAAACTATATTCGGTTTCGCTTATATTCCTACCCCTCATGGATGCCCTGCCCCAGGAGACTGACCTCCGTGGAACATGACCCCTCGCCCGTCTCCCGAGCCGCCTATGACGCCGTGTGTGCAGAACGGGATCAGCTCCTCACACTTTTGCGCGCGTTGCCGGACATCTCGTTCGTTCTCGACGAGCACGGTGTCTATGTCAACGTGATTGGCGGGACCAACGAGGCCATGTACGTCAGCGGGCAAAACCTGCTTGGACACGCCCTGCACGATGCCCTGCCGACACCGCTCGCGGATGAGTGTCTTCACTTGGTCCGTACCGCGATCGAGTCCGGTGAGCTGCAAACTATTGAATACTGCCTGCGGGCAGCCGATGTGCCCGTGCTGCCCGAGGAGGCGCGCACGGGCACGCGCGCCGCTGCAGACCAGTGGTTCGAGGGGCGCGTCCTTCCCCTGCCCGCGTACGACCACACCAACCGGGTCGCGCTATGGGTCGCGGTCAATATCACGCCGCGCAAGCAACTCGAGCATTACTGGCAGGAGGTCGCCCACACCGATCCCCTGACGGGACTGGCCAACCGTCAGCGCCTGTTCGAGCGGGCCCATCAGGAAGTCGAGCGGGCGCATCGACACCAGCATCCACTCGCCCTGCTACAAATCGATTTCGACCACTTCAAGCGGCTGAACGACGTATACGGCCATGCGGCGGGTGATGAAGCCCTGCGACGCATTACGCAGTCGTGCGCAGGCATCCTGCGCGATGCCGACCTGATGGCGCGAACCGGTGGCGAAGAGTTCGCGATCCTATTGCCGGAGACGGACTCCGATGGGGCGCTGGATCTATCCAGACGACTGCTCGAGACCGTCCGGGAGGTTCGTCTGCCCGATTTCGCACCCGAGGTCCGGCTGACCATTTCCATCGGCTGCGCGACGTTGAGGACCAAAGAATCCTTCGACCGGCTCATGCGCCGGGCCGACGAGGCCCTGTACGAGGCCAAGGCGAGCGGCCGCGACCGGGTGTGCGCGAATCAGGGGTCGCAAGAACCGTAGGGACTGTGTCCGGCACCAACTATCCAGGCCCCGGTTGCTTCATGTCCGGACTTCTCGCCGGTCCGGAGACTTTGTCACAGACCTTGGAGGGCCAGACCTTGCCTTTTGTCCTTGCTCAGCCGGGGAGACAAGAAGCAAGATCACATTCAGGGATCACGACCGTGTCCGTTGATTGGAGTTTCCCTGAACCTGACCCGTAGTGTTTCCGGAAACCCCGCCGGGCGGCAGATCCCATGAGCGAGACCTCGGACATCCGCAGGAAAGGCTTCATCGCCCACATGGCGACGGTCTTCATCAACGCGCTCAATGACAACTTCTTCCGGTTGGTGGTGATCTTTATCGCCATCCGCGGGTTTGTCGTCGAGGGCGAAGGCACCTTCTACTACAGCCTGGTCGGTTTCGTGTTCCTGCTGCCGTTCGTGCTGTTCTCGCCATGGGCAGGCTACGTCGCCGACCGTTACAGCAAGAAGATCGTGATCGTCTGCACCCGCATGGCCGAGGCCGCGGTGCTGCTGGCCGCGGCGCTGATGCTGATCACCGACAACTTCGCCGGCCTACTGGTGACCACCTTCCTGATGGGCCTGCAGAGCACGTTCTTCAGCCCGGCGAAGTTCGGCATCCTGCCGGAGCTGGTGCGCTACCGGCAGCTTTCGCGTGCCAACGGCCACATCCAGCTGTGGACCTTCCTGGCAATCATCCTTGGCACTGCGCTGGCGGGCTTTGTAATGGAGTTCGCCGGCCAGGCGCTCTGGGTGCCGGCCGCCCTGATTGTGGGTCTGTCCGTCACCGGCGTGGTAACGAGCCTTTTTATCACCCCGACCCTGGCAGCTGACCACCCGGCGCCCTTCCGGCTGAACCCGTTTGCAACCGTCATGCAGGCCGTCGCGGAAATCCGGCCCCACCGGGTCCTGTTCATGGTGATCCTCGGCATCGCATGGTTCTGGGCCCTGGGCACCCTGTATCAGCTTAACGTGCCCCTGTTCGCCGAGATCCATCTGGAGCTGGGCGAGCTCGCGACCGGCATCATCCTGACCACGCTGGCGCTGGGCATCGGAACGGGCAGCATCCTGGCCGGCTACCTGTCGCGCGGCGCCATCGCCATGCACCATGCGCCGGCCGGCATGATCGCGGCGGCCCTGATCAGCGCCTTGCTGTACTTCGCCACCGAGAGCTACCCCGCGACGCTGGTGCTGATCGCCCTGCTGGGCATTGCCTCCGGGTTCTTCATTGTGCCGATCACCGCCTACCTGCAGGGTCACAGTCCTGCCGACCGGCGCGGCCGCTTCATTGCCGCGAGCAACTTCCTGGCGTTCTCCGCCATGCTGGCGGCGCCGGTGCTGTTCTGGCTGTTCACCGGGCCCGCCGGTGCCACGCCCGCTCACGTGTTCGTGATCGGTGGGCTGGCCTCGCTGCTGGTCGGGATGACGGCCCTCCGGCTGTACAGCCGCCACCGCGCGGAGGCCGATGCCTGAGCCCTCAGTCCGCATCCCCCAACCGTTCGAGCAGACGCTGGGCGTCCCGGGGCGCGGCCCCCTCGGCATCGTTGTCGAAGTAGATATGCACCTCGCGCTTTTGCCCCAGCCACTGCCGCACGCGGACGGCCCACTGGTCCAGGAGGCGGCCGCTGTAGGCCGAAGCATACGTGCGGGTATGACCGTGCAGGCGGCAGTAAACCAGTGGACTCGCCAGGGCCTCCCAGCACGGCCAGTCCGGGGCATCCGACTGGCAGATCCCCACTCCGGCCGCGTCCAGGTGCGTTGCCACCCACTCGGTAAACCAGCTGGGATGCCGGAACTCGATCGCGTGCCGGACTTCCGGCCAGAAGCCCAGCGCATGGGTGAACGCCTCCAGCCGCTCCTGGTGGATCGCGAAGTTCGACGGCAGTTGCCACACAACCGCCCGCAGCCGGTTCCCCATCGGTTCCATGCGTTCGCGCAGCAGCCGAACCGGATCCTCGGCGTCCTTCAATCGGTGGATATGCGTGACGAACCGGCTGCCCTTGATCGCGAAGCCGAAATCCGGGGGCGTCTGCTCCGCCCATCGCTGCACGGTGGTGGTCGCGGGGAGGCGGTAAAAGGTGCCATTGATCTCCAGTCCGCTGAAATGCCGCCCACAGTGGGCCAGCCACTCGCGCTGTGGCACGCCGCGGTAGAAGTCGTCCTTCCACGCCCGGTAGTTCCAGCCGGATGTCCCGACATACACACGGGCCATCGGGGCCTCCTTCAGACTTGCCTGTAACGAGTGTAGCGAGCCGCCCGACGCGGCACCCGGGGTGCCACGATCTCGCCCGTACTCGGGCCGTGGCCGCCCGTGCCGAAACCCGGCCGGCACGCCCGTTTGCCGCGCCGGGGTGGCGCCCGGGCTCATGGCCGGTGACGACTCGCCCCCGTAGTCACGCCTCCCGCAATGATGTGCGCCACCCGCAGCGGCTCCGGGAGTCGACTGTGGAGTCGCTGGTCTTCCAGGAGGCGCTGCGCCGCCGCGGGACTGAGCCCGCAGCGCTGCACGTACAAGCCCTCCAGCGGCTCCATGACCCCGGCGGCCTCGATCAGCCGCCACTTGCGTGCGCCCCCCGGGACGTGATCGAGCAGCGCACGGCGAATCGCGGTCAAATCGGGGGCATGGCGCGCCACCGCGAGAACCGGCAACCCGGTGCGCGCGTGCAGCGCATGCAAGTCCACCACGTTGAATCCGGCCAGCGTGATCCCCTGCAACAGGATCGCGTGCAGCTGCGGTGCAAACGGACTGCCCAGCACGCACTCGGCCAGACGCGCTGTGGCGTTGGCTCCGTCGCGGCGCACCCGCGTCGAAAGCACGCCGTCCAGCCGCTTCGCGGCGAATACGGCACCAATGACCCGCACGTCGCCCCGATACTGCCGCGCGAACGGCGCATCATCGAAACCCACCACGTGTGAAAGTCGTTCGTGCATCCGCTTCCCGGTCGGCCGCCGCCCGTAGCACGGGGCGCTTCAAAAGACCACCAGGGGTACACCCGCAAAAACCGCGTCTGCTCCGGCGGCCCCGCCCAGGAGGGCCACCGGTTGCACGCGCGCCCCCAGTCCCCTGCATCATGGCAGATACAGGCGTCGATCCAGAGCAGACCGCACAAGGCCCGCCGCTTCCTACCCTTAGAGTGAAGCGCTGATCGTGGGTTGCCGCGTCCGGCTTCCCTACCCATCATCCAAAGGGGGCTCGCCATGCGCCCGGACCTGATCACCGTATTCGGCGGCACCGGCTTCCTCGGCAGCCGGATCGTGCACGAACTGAGCAATGCCGGTCACGCCGTGCGCATTGCATCGCGCCGGGCGGCGGTACCCTCCGGACTGGAACAACAGGCCCGGGTGGACCACTGCCGCGCCGATATCCGGGACGATGCCGATGTCGCCCGCGCCGTGGAGGGTGCCCACGGCGTCGTCAACGCGGTCAGCCTGTACGTGGAGCAACGTGATCTGCGCTTCGCCACCATTCACGTGGACGGTGCGGCCCGGCTCGCACGCGCCGCACATCAGGCCGGCCTCGAGCGCGTGGTGCAGCTCTCCGGCATCGGCGCCGACCGCCGGTCACCCTCCCCGTATATCCGCGCCCGCGCCGAAGGCGAAGTCACTGTGCAACGCGAATTCCCGAACGCCGTGATCGTGCGCCCCAGCGTCCTCTTCGGGCCGGGCGATGCGTTCCTGCGCAACCTGGCCGGGCTCGCAGCCCTGCCGGTGATCCCCCTGTTTGGCCGCGGCCTCACCCGCCTGCAGCCCGTACATGTAACCGACATCGCCCGCGCCATCGCCAAACTGTGCGGAAACGAAGCACCCGCACAGCTCGTCTACGAACTCGGCGGCCCCGAGGTCCTGACCTACCGCCAAATCCTGACCCTGGTACTGACCCACGTGGGCCGCAAACGCCCCTTGCTCCCTGTGCCATTCGGCGTCTGGCACGCGCTCGCCGGTCTGGCCTCCGTGCTACCAAACCCACCTCTGACCCGCGACCAGATCTACCTGATGCAGCAAGACAACGTCGCGAGCAACAGCACCGGAAGCTTCGCCGACCTCGGGATCACACCCCGCTCGTTCGAGACATTGCTGCCCGACTGCCTCCCGGCCCAATGACTCCGTTCTGCACCGGCTGACGGCGCGGCCTCCATTGCGACGGACATCGGCAGGCCGGCGCGAGCAAGGCGCCGTCGGAACCACACCTTGCCTTTTCCCCGTGCTCGGTCGCCGGCGCAGGCAGCAAGGTCGCTCCAGGGATCCCGAATTATCGCGTATCGGACGGGAGTCCGATGATGCACTCGCGCATCAGGTCGAGCAGGCCATCGACACTCGACGGATCTTCGGTTTCGAACATGGCTCCCGCGCCATGCTCATCGAGCCGCATGACGATGCATTGCCAGACATGGGTCCGGCCGTCCGCCCCTGGTTCCGGCGTCACGGTCAACATCAGTCTTGAATGCACCGAGAGACCTGACACCGGCATTTCCAGATACAGTCCGCTGAGGCTGACATCCCGGACCCAGCCACTCGCCCGAAATTCGGGGGCACCGTGCAGATTCTGCACCTCGGCCGTCATACGGATGACCCTGCGTCGTCCTTCCCGAAGCTCCATCGACCCGACTCCCCTCACGCACCCGCAAAACGCGCCATTGTCATGTCGTCTCCCCCCTGACTGTAGCGCATCCGAATACGCGCCCGGGGTCATACGGGCCGGGTCCTGATCGCTTCATCAGGACGCGTCGCCGGTGCGATCGAGGACGGAGGGATCGTCGTTCTGCGGCCGGTTCACTCGTGGCGAAACGGCGTATGCCTGCAAGGCGGAGGACGGCAAGCGCCGGGTGATGAGACGGACTTGCTCGCGTTCGGTGATGGCGGGGTCCAGCCAATCCCATCGGCATTCCGCGTCCAGCGCGAGTGGCTGTCGGTCGTGGATATGCGCCAGGTGTTCGGACGCAGGCTCGGTGATGATCGCGCAGCAGGCCCCTCCGTCCGCGGTCGGCGCCCAGATGCCCGCCAGGAACAGCACGTCCTGCGGCGCGTCGTCGGTCAACGTGATGAAATGCGGCTGCTTGCCCTCTTCGGTCTTTTGCCACTC
>NZ_JAWLFK010000105.1:0-2731 GCF_041685615.1 Thioalkalivibrio sp. | reverse complement strand
CCCGTCGCTGGGCGTGCTGGTCGCCAGTTCCGATCCGCTGGATCAGTACATCATCCGCAACCCGGAGTTCTTCTTGGGGCAGTCCCCGGAGCAGGCGCGCATCGCGCCGGACCAGCTCCTGATCCTGCTGGATCATGTGCGTTGTGCCGCCTTCGAGCTTCCGTTCCGCAAGGGCGAGACCTTCGGCGGCGAGGATCTAGAGTCGTTGTTGGCGTATCTGGAGGAGCAGGGCGTGCTGCACCGCGAGTCCGACACCTGGCACTGGACCGAGGACAGCTATCCCGCCCAGAGCGTCAGCCTGCGTTCCGTCGCCGAGGGCAACTTCGTGGTGGTGGATACGACCGAAGGCCAGCAGCAGATCATCGCCGAGGTGGACTTCTCCAGTGCGGCCGAGACGCTGTACGAGGGCGCGATCTACCTGGTGCAGGCCGTGCCCTATCAGGTCGAACGCCTCGACTGGACCGGGCGCAAGGCGTTCGTCACGCGCACCCGCGCCGACTACTACACCGACGCCATCGACTACACGCGTCTCAAGATCCTCGACGACTTCGAGCGCAGCCCGGCCGGGCAGGGCGAGGCGGCCCGTGGCGAGGTCCACATCGTCCGGCGCATCCCGGGCTACAAGAAGATCCGCTACTACACCCACGAGAACATCGGTTACGGCAACATCCATCTGCCGGACCAGGAGATGCATACCACCGCCGTCTGGTGGCAGATGGCCCCGGAGGCGCTGGAACAGCGCTTTGCCTCCCGCCACGAGGCCCTGGACGGGTTTCTCGGTGCCGCCTACGCCATGCACCACGTGGCGGCACTGGTGGTGATGTCCGAGCCGCAGGATCTGGGCCGGGCGGTCGGCGATGGCGATGCGCGCTGGTTTGCGACCGTGGGATCGAACGGCCGCGGCCAACTGCGCACCCTCGATGGGGGCGAGTGCGATCCGGAGCAGGAAGGCCGGTTCCGTCCGGCCGTGTTCCTGTACGACCACTATCCCGGCGGTGTCGGCCTGTCGGCACCGCTGTTCGACAGCCGCGACCGGGTCATCCGCGATGCACTGAGCCTGATCCGGCAGTGCGACTGCGCCCACGGCTGTCCGGGTTGCATCGGTCCGATCCTGGCGAGCGACGAGGTACGCGGGTTTTCGCCGAAACAGGCCGCAATCACGGTCCTCGAAGGCCTGGAATCCCATGGGGCTGCATGATCGACTGAACACCCTGCGCCGCCAAGCGGGCAGTGAACCGCCGGCGCCCGGCCGAACTTCAGCCGAGCCCCACGCCCCGGCGTCCGAACCGGCATCCGGCAACGTGCTGGACGAGATCCGGGCGCGACTGGAGCGGATGGGCGTCGCGGGAACGGGGCGTACCCGCGCAACCCCGCCACCCTCCAGTGCCGTCGTTCGACCCGATGAACTGGCGAAGCGCCTGAACGGCGAGCTCATCGACGAGCATCTGGTCCGGGTCGATCGCATCATCGCGGCGAGCCACGCCCATGGACGCCACACGCTCGAACTCGCCCGCGAACCGGCGCGCCCTTTCTGGTCATCCGACCAGCGGGTGGGTTTCATCGACACCGAGACCACGGGTCTCGCCGGCGGTGCCGGCACCGTCGCCTTCATGGTGGGATTGGCGACGCTCGAGGGTGGCCAGGTCCGCCTGCGCCAGTGGTTGATGACCGCGTTCGCGGGGGAGGGGGCGCTGCTGGCCGCCGTGGACGCGGCCCTTTGCGATTGCGACCACCTGGTCAGCTACAACGGCAAGACCTTCGATCTGCCGTTATTGCGGGATCGGCGCCGCATGCAGCGCCGACCCGATGCCCCCGAGACCGCGCACACCGATTTCCTTCACCCGGTGCGTAGCCTGTACGGGCACGCCTGGCCGGACTGTCGCCTGCGCACCGTCGAGGAACGCCTGCTTGGCCTCGACCGGCAGGACGACTTGCCGGGGTCCGAGGCCCCGTGGGCCTGGAAGGCCTATCTCAGCTTCGGGCGCAGTGAGGATCTCGAGCGCGTGGTCCAGCACAACACCGATGACATCCTCTCCCTCACGCTGCTGGGACCGGCGCTGGCCAGCGTCCTGGCGCAACCCGACGTCCATGAGGCGTCGGTCGAGGGCGCAGCACGCCTGATGGAGCGCCTCGATGGCCCCGCGGCGGCTCGTCGGCTGCTGGAAGGCCACCAAAAGAGCCTGTCGGCGCCGGGCCTGCTGTGGCTCGCTCGCGAATGGCGGCGAGAGGGGCGATACGACCAGGCGGTGCCTGTTTGGGAAGCGCTGGCCGAGCGGGGCGTTCAGGAGGCACTGGAGGCGCTGGCCAAGTACCACGAACACCAGCGCCGGGACTGGGAGCGGGCGCTCCGGTACGCTGAGCAACTGGAACCTGGACCTCGCGCCGATGGGCGTCTAGAAAGACTTCGAATGCGACATGAGGCGGCTACCCGGTAAGGCGAAACCGAATGTGCGGACGATTTGCGCGCTACAGCGCGACCAGCGAGCTGGCCATGCGGTACTTCCAGGTGCCGGTGGACGCGGGATTTGATGCCCCTCGGTACAACGTTGCCCCGGGCACCGATATCGAGGCGTTCCGGGCGGGTGGGGACGCTCCGGCCGCGTTTCAGCCGATGCACTGGGGGTTCCGGCCGAAACGGGTAACGGATGGGCCGCAGCCCATCAACGCCCGCGCCGAGAAGGTAGCGAGCAGTCCGTATTTCCGCAGTGCCTTCGCGCATCGGCGCTGCCTC
>NZ_JAWLFK010000104.1:0-2742 GCF_041685615.1 Thioalkalivibrio sp. | reverse complement strand
CCGCACAAGCGCGCCGGACGCTTGAGCAATTTGAGGGCTCCGCGCCCGACGCGCTTGCCCGAACCAACGACGACGATTATGAAAACCAGACCCGCAGACTCTCGTTATGAATGAGGGAGCATCGGGGGGCAGGTCATCCGGATCGTTGAAGAAAGTTTTGTCGGCCACCGACAAGTGGCAGCCACGGCGCGGCGGCATGGCATGTGCCGGTCGCTGTTGACGATCTGGCGTCGACAGTATCGCAACGGTGAGCTGGGTGCGTCCCGCCCGGTATCCTTCACACCGGTGACCGTGACGAAGGATATCACGGCCTCCCTGCCTGGGCCGGTTGATCCCCCTGATCTCTCCCGGAACTCGCAGGTGGAGATTGCTCTGCCCAATGGCCGTCGGCTTATCGTGCCCATCGTGGTCGACCCGGAAGCGCTTGCCCGGATTTTGTCAGTGGTGGACCGGCAATGATCGCGTTTCCCGCGGGCGTGAAGGTCTGGATTGCGGGTGGCGTCACCGACATGCGGCGTGGCATGAACACGCTTGCATTGCAGGTCCAGCAAGGCCTCGGGCGCGATCCGCATGCCGGGGAGATATTCTGCTTCCGAGGGCGCAAAGGCGACTTGGTCAAGATTTTATGGCATGATGGGGTCGGCACATCGCTCTATCTGAAACGCCTCGAGGCAGGTAAATTCATCTGGCCGGTCAGCCGCACGGGCGACGCGGTCCAGATATCCGCAGCCCAGCTCGGTTATCTTCTGGAGGGAATTGACTGGCGTAATCCGCGCTGGACACAACGCCCTGCAAAGGCTGGATAAATTGCGCTTATAGCCCTGTTTTGCATGGGCATTCGCGAACCGGCATTGTAGATTATGACCATGTCAGATGCCGCCTCCGAACTCGAGAAACTACGCGCCGAACTGGCCCGCTCGAACGCTGTGGTTTCAGCGTCCGAGGCGCTGATCGCGGGCCTGAAGCTCGAGATCGCGATGCTCAAGCGCGAGAAGTATGGCCGCAGCGCCGAACGCACCGCCCGGCTGATCGACCAGCTCGAGTTGCAGCTCGAGGAACTGGAAACAGCCGCGGCCGAAGATACCATCCGCGCCGAGCAGGCGGCGGAAAAGACGGCGAAGGTTCGAGCATTCGATCGCCGCAAGCCCGTCCGCAAGCCATTCCCCGAGCATCTGCCGCGCGAGCGGGTGGTGGTCGAGGCCCCGGCGGCCTGCAAGTGCTGTGGGTCGGACCGGATCGTGAAAATGGGCGAGGACATCACCGATACGCTGGAGGTGGTGCCGCGGCAGTGGAAGGTGATCCAGACCGTCCGGGAGAAGTTCACGTGTCGCGATTGCGAGAAGATCAGCCAACCGCCGGCGCCGTTCCATCCGACGCCCCGGGGCTGGGCGGGTCCGAGCCTGCTCGCGATGATCGTGTTCGAGAAGTTCGGTCAGCACCAGCCGTTGAACCGCCAGGCCGAACGCTATGCCCGCGAGGGCGTGGAGTTGAGCCTTTCCACGCTCGCAGACCAGGTGGGCGCGGTGACCGAGTTGCTCAAGCCGCTGCATGCCCTGATCGAGGACCATGTTCTGGCCGCCGAGCGATTGCACGGCGACGACACGACAGTCCCGTTGCTCGCTCGAGGTGGCACGAAGACGGCCCGGCTCTGGACTTATGTCCGCGATGACCGCCCTTTTGGCGGCACGGCCCCACCGGCGGTGACCTTCCGCTTCTCCCGCGACCGGGGCGGCGAGCATCCGACCGGGCATCTCACCGGCTGGCAGGGCATCCTCCAGGCCGACGCCTATGCCGGATACAACCAGCTTTACGACCCGAAGCGATTGCCGGGGCCTGTTGTGTCGGCCCTGTGTTGGTCACACGCCCGGCGCAAGTTCTTCGAACTCGCCGATGTTGAAAGCAACATCCGCAAGGGCAAGAACGCCAAGGAGATCTCGCCGATCGCTTTCGATGCCGTCCGGCGCATCGATGCCCTGTTCGATATCGAGCGGGAGATCAATGGGCAAAACCCGGCGGATCGGCTGGCGGATCGGCAGCGCCTGTCGGCCCCGCTGGTCGAGGGTCTGGAACGCTGGCTGCGCGGCGAGCGAGCGCTGCTCTCCAAGCACGCCAAGGTCGCCAAGGCGATTGATTACCTGCTGTCGCCGAACCATTGGTCGAGCTTCACCCGGTTCCTTGAGGATGGCCGTGTCTGCCTGACCAACAATGCCGCCGAAAGATCCCTCCGCGGCGTGGCCCTCGGAAGGAAGTCCTGGCTCTTCGCGGGGTCCGAGCGCGGCGGGCAGCGCGCCGCGTTCATGTATTCCCTGATCGGCACCGCGAAGCTGAACGACATCGACCCGCAGGCCTGGCTCGCCGACATCATCGCCCGCATCTCCGATTTGCCGGTCTCGCACCTGCACGAGTTGCTGCCGTGGGAATGGGACGGGGCCACGCCCCTGGTCAAGGTCGCTTGACCGCGGCCTCCAGCGAATGCTTACTGATCATCCGATGATATTTCTGGAAAATCAGGTCGTGACTTCCACTTGATTTTTCGGCAATCCATGCGTCTCGACCCCGCCACGGCACGGCATGGTGAGCTTCATGCCGAAACACCCTTGATCATGTTGGTTCGTCCGCCAGCCACCGACGACCGTCGCCTTACAGGCGGCGAGGTCGACGCCGTCCTGTACCACCTGCTTGGAAGCTCGAGCTGAGCCCCAGCCGATATCCTGTACCAACATCCAATTATTTGGCAGCTTC
>NZ_JAWLFK010000103.1:0-2797 GCF_041685615.1 Thioalkalivibrio sp. | reverse complement strand
CCCTCATCCACTGGCAATAACGCCGGGACAGCCGTTGTCTTGACCTCCCTCCCCGTTGTCGTCGCGCCGAGTGGAGAGGCTTTTCGCGGGAGAAAAGGCGCTGGATGTCTGAGCGGAGCCGCAGGCGCAGCGAGTTCAGCGCCGCCCGCGAAAAGCCTCGGAGCGAGGGAAACCCCGGCCCGCACAGCGGGCCGGGGTCGCGGCAGTCGGGCGTGCTTCTTGGGTACTTCTTTGCACGAGCAAAGAAGTACCTCGCGGTGCGCTGGCGAGTCAGCGCCGGGCAGTATGTGGACCGAAGGCACGTAAACACCCGAAGACGAACCGGGACCAGCCACCACGAGGCAGGCGGCTGGATAGAACCACTGGATGGCGTCCTGTTCCCAGCCAACAATCAAAAGCGGGCATGCAGGATTCCCAGGGCCGGATCAGTTCTGGGAGGCTGGCGGCAGCTGGATAAAACGCTCGCGATACAGGCGCAGTTCGTCGATAGAGTCGCGGATATCCTGCAGCGCCTGATGCGAAGCGTTCTTGCGTAGCTGCGCGATCACGTCCGGCGCCCAGCGCCGCGCCAGTTCCTTGAGCGTCGAGACATCCAGATTGCGGTAGTGGAAGTACTGCTCCAGCTCCGGCATCAGCCGCGCCATGAAACGACGATCCTGGCAGATGGAATTGCCGCACATCGGCGAGGCCCCCTTTGGCACGTACTGCGCGAGGAACTCCAGGGTGGCCTGCTCCGCGTCCCGGGTTTCAGCCGAGCTGTTGCGTACCCGCTCGACCAGGCCGGAAGTCCCATGGGTCCGCTGGTTCCAGTGATCCATCGCCTCCAGCACCGCGGCCGGCTGGTAGATGGCAATGACCGGGCCCTCGGCCAGGATGTTCAGTTCTTTGTCGGTGACGATAGTCGCCACCTCCAGGATCCGGTCAGTCTGCGGCTCCAGACCCGTCATCTCGAGATCGATCCAGATCAGGTTTTCGGCGTTCACGGCCATGTGTGCACTCCTTGGCGGGCAGGCCACGCCTGCGTGACGGCTGCCCTTTCATCTGTCGCGGGAGTCTATCATCATGGTTGCAGGGCCCGTGTCCACGGACCCGAACCCCCGGAACAAGGAGGGAAGCATGCGACATCCCAATGCAACGATTGCCACCGGCATGGCCGCACTGGCCCTGAGTCTGGGTGGCGCCAGCATGGCGCTGGCCGACGACATCCGCGTGGGACAGGAACTGCACAGCGAAAACTGCATCAGCTGCCACGCCGACATGGTCGGGGGCGATGGCTCCGAACTCTACACACGGGACAATCGCATGGTCGGCTCGCACGATGAGCTGGTCGCGCAGGTTAACAACTGCAACGCCAACCTTGGCACCAACTGGTTCGACGACGAAGTGAATGCCGTGGTCGCCTACCTCAATGCGGAGTACTACCAGTTCGATGAGTGATCTCAAGACCCGACACTGCCAGTCCTGCGAAGGCTTCACCGAGCCGATGCCGCGCGAGGACGCGGAGCGTGCCCTGCAGCAACTGCACGACGCCTGGGGCATCGACGAAGCCGGAAAGAGCATACAGCGCAGCTTCAAGTTCAAGAACTTCCACGAAACCATGGCATTCGTGAACGCCGTGGCCTGGATCGCCCACGTCGAGGATCACCACCCCGACATGGCGGTCGGCTTCAATCGTTGCGCAGTGGAGTTCTCGACCCATGCCATCGGCGGCCTGAGCGAGAACGACTTTATCTGCGCCGCGCGCATCGATGCGCTGTTTGACTGACCCGCTCCCCGGAGCCCCGGCTTGAGCCGGATTGCCCGGGTTTTCGCCCGCCACAACCAGATGGCCGACGTCGCGGAGGCCGACCAGCCCCCGCGACGCCTCCGGCTGCACCGGCGTTTCCGGGAGATCGCCTGCGGCGACCAAGTGGAACTGGATGGCACAGGTCAACAGGTCGCGCGCCAGCTCGAGCGCGACAATGTGCTGGTACGCCGCGACGGCTTTGGTCGGCGCAAGGTTATTGCGGCCAACATCGACTGCGTGTGGATCGTGATCGCGCCGGAACCGCCCCCCTCGCGCAACCTGATCGACCGCTTCCTGGTAGCCATTCTCAACCTGCCCGCCCGTCCCCGCCTGCTGGTCAACAAGCAGGACACCGGCTCCGCTGACCCTCCCGAGTGGCTGGACGCCTACCGCGGGCTGGCGCTGAATCCGCTATTCGTCAGCGCAAGGACCGGCTACGGGCTGGATGACCTGGCAGCGGCTGCGGCCGGCCAGACCAACATCCTGGTCGGTCAGTCCGGCGTCGGAAAGTCCTCGCTGGTTGCGGCCCTGCTCGATCAATACGGCCTCGCCGATGCGATCGCCCCCGCCACGGGCGATCTTGCGGCCTCCGGCGAGGGCCGCCACACCACCGTCACCGCCCAGTGGTACCCGCTGGCCAACGGCGGTGCCTGGATCGACTCGCCGGGCGTGCGTGACTTCACCCCGGAAATCCCGTCACTGGACACCCTGGAGCGCGGCTTCCCGGACATCGCGGAGCGCAGCGATCAATGCCGCTTTCGCGACTGCCGCCACCAGCGCGAGCCGGGCTGCGCGGTACTGGCCGCGATCGAGGCCGGTGAACTTCCCGCCGCCCGACTGCAGGCCTGGCACGACCTGGCAGCGGAACTCCCCACCCAGACCCGCGCCCGCGGGTGAAGTCCCGCAGGGTTCCACCACGAAGTTGGCGCCCCGTCCGGGGACGACGCGCTGTCGCGCAGGAAACAGGGGGCGTGGATAATGATCGCACGCGCGGGGCAGGAGGCCGTTTGT
>NZ_JAWLFK010000057.1:0-11736 GCF_041685615.1 Thioalkalivibrio sp. | reverse complement strand
GGGGAGTGTGGCGGTTCTGTTGGTGGGGTTGCTGGCCGCGTGCGGGGGTGGGGAGCCGCCGGAGACGGACGATTCGGGCGGTACCGGGCTTCGGGTGAGTGAGGCCCTGGGGGGCGAGGACACCACGGGCTTTCGCCGCGCCGATGTGCCGCGGGCGTTCGAGTTTCCGCGCGATCACGGGCCGCATCCGGGGTTTCGCAACGAGTGGTGGTACCTGACGGGGAATCTGGACGGGCCCGAAGGCGAGCGGTTCGGTTTTCACATGACGTTCTTCCGCGTGGGGCTCGCACCGGAACTGGCGGGCGATGCGGCCTGGCACGCGTCCGACTGGGCCAGCCCCGATCTGTGGATGGTGCATACCGCGGTGCTGGACCGTGACGCGGGGTTTCACGCATCCGAGGAGCGGTTCGTGCGCGATGGCGGGGGTCTGGCCGGAGCCACCGCGCCGGTGGGGCGTGTCTGGGCCGAAGACTGGGAACTGGCCGGGCTGGAGGGGGAGCCCTGGACGCTGCGCTTCACGGTCGCGGACTATGTGCTGTCTCTGGAACTGGAGCCGGCGCGCGAGCCGGTCTTGCAGGGCGAGGCCGGCCTGAGCCAGAAGGGGCCGGAGCCGGGCGATGCGTCCTATTACTACTCGATGCCGCGTATCGCGGTGGCGGGCGAGGTTCGCCGTGCCTCGGGGGTAGCGCTGGACGTGACCGGGCAGGCGTGGATGGACCGCGAATGGAGCACCAGTGCCCTGGCCGAGGATCAGGCGGGCTGGGACTGGTTCGCGCTGCAGCTGGATGACGGGCTGGACGTGATGTATTACCAGTTGCGCCGCCCCGATGGCACGCCGCATGAGCTATCGAAAGGTCGCTGGATGCCGGCGGATGTCGAGGATGACCCGCTGGAGCCGGAGCAGGTGCAGCTCGAACCCACCCGCTACGCCACCCAGCCGTCCGGCAACCGCTATCCGGTGGAATGGTCCATGCGTATCGAGCCTCCGGGTGGCGGGCCTGTGCGCGAGTGGACCGTGGTCGCGGTGCGCGAGGAGCAGGAGATGGACACGGTGGTCCGTTATTGGGAAGGGGCCGTGGATATCCTCGACGCGGATGGCGAGCCGGTCGGCCGGGGCTTCGTGGAGTTGACGGGGTACGAGGGCGACTAAGGCGTTTTCACCACAGACGACACGGAGAAAAGCCAGATCAAAAGCGATTAACAGGAAGACGCGAAGTCGGGAAGGGTTGTTGTGGGGTGCCCGGGGCCCCTGCGTGCGAGGGCGGATCCTGACGCCGGCGTCGCATCAAAGCGTATCGAAATCAAGTCTTCGGGTCTTCCAGTCTTCCTGTGAATGCTTTTTGAATTTGAAGTGGTTTTTCTCCGTGTCCTCTGTGCCCTCTGTGGTGCAACAGGGCTGCCTGCAGGAGAAGGGTGGCGCGAGGCCACCCCGAGGATCACCACTCGAGGGCTTCGTGGCTTGGGTCGAGGTCGAAGTCGTCCTGGAGGTGGGCGCGCAGGGCGCGCTCTTCCATCAGGCGTTCCAGGGTGCGGCGGGCGGCATGACGCGCCGGGCCGCGGTCGTTGACAAACTGGTTGTCGAACAGGCTGGCGATCTCGTCGGCGCCATCGGCCACGTCGTCGATCGTCGGATCCATTGTCGGGTCTCCTGACAAGCCGGCCGGGCCACCCCGGACTGCGGTATCAGAAAAGCCTTATATATCGTTCGGGCCGCGCCGCAAGCAGAAAATTCTTATCGTTCGCCGGTTCGCCTTATGAACATCGCGGGGCGAACTCGGGCGATCGCTGCTGGTCCATGGTGCACGAGTGGTAGCGCTTTCCGCTGCCGCCGAAATCCGTTGCGAGGGCAGGCCATGCTGATCCGCACCCGACGTCGTTCCGATTGTTCCCGCAGCGAGATCACCCCGCCGGAGGTTTATGCGCGACGGCGCGAATTCCTGCGGGCGGGGGTCGGGCTGGGTGCCGGTCTGGCACTCGGGGGGCTGGGCGCGGCGCTGCCGGCTTCCGCCGCACTGCGGGGGTACCCCCTGGAGTTCGAGTCCAGCGATTTCTCGACCGACGAGTCGAAGACCTCGTATGACGAGATCACCAGCTACAACAACTTCTTCGAGATGGGTCCGGGCAAGGGCGACCCCAAGACCTACGCCGATCAGCTGAAGACCGATCCGTGGACGATTACGGTGGACGGGCTGTGCGACAACCCGGGCGAGTACGCGGTAGAGGACTTCATCCGCCCGTGGTCGCTGGAGGAACGGATCTATCGCATGCGCTGTGTCGAGGGCTGGTCCATGGTGATCCCGTGGATCGGGTTCGAACTGAACCGCATCCTCGAGAAGGCCGAGCCGCGCGGCGATGCCCGCTATGTCGCCTTCGAAAGCATTTATGACCCGGACAACCTGCGCGGGCAGCGCCGGCGCGGCAGCGGCGGGCTGGAGTGGCCCTATACCGAAGGCCTGCGCCTGGACGAGGCGATGCATCCACTGACGATCCTGGCCGTGGGGCTGTACGACGAAGTGCTCCCGAACCAGAACGGCGCGCCGATCCGGCTGGTGGTGCCGTGGAAGTACGGCTTCAAGAGCATCAAGTCGATCCAGCACATCCGATTTGTCGAGGAGCAGCCGCCGACGCTGTGGAACCAGGCGCAGCCCGACGAGTACGGCTTCTACAGCAACGTAAACCCGGACGTGGACCACCCGCGCTGGTCGCAGCGCACCGAGCGCCGGATCGGGGAATTCCGCCGCCGGCGCACGGAGATGTTCAACGGCTATGGCGACGAGGTGGCGTCGCTGTACGAGGGCATGGACCTGCGCGAGCACTTCTGACGGGGTGATGGCATGACCGCCTCAACCCGTCGGGCCCGGGCCCGGCCGCCGCGCGGTATCTGGTGGGCGATGCTGCTGGTCTCGCTGCTCCCGGCCCTCTGGATCGGCCTGCGAACGCTGGGCGGATTCGGCGGGCTGGGCGTGAATCCGATCGAGAAGCTGCTGGAGCTTTCCGGAACGCACGCGATGATCGCGCTGCTGGTGGCGCTTTCGGTGACGCCGTTGCGGCAGATGACGGGGCTCGCCTGGATCGTGCGGCTGCGCCGGATGCTGGGGCTGGTCGCGTTCGGCTACGTAACCGCGCACGCCCTGGTCTGGCTGGGGCTGGATCTGTTCTTTGACTGGGAGCTGGTGCTCTACGACCTGACGGAACGTCCGTTCGTGATGGTCGGCTTTGCCGCATGGCTGATCCTGCTGGCGCTGACGCTCACCTCGACCGACGGCGCGCAGCGCTGGCTCAAGAAGAAATGGGTCTGGCTGCACCGCGGCGTCTACCTGGCCGGCGTGCTGGCGGTACTGCACTTTCTCTGGCTGTCCCGGGCCGACTACGCCGAGGTTGCCCTGTACGCGGCCATCCTCGCCTTTCTGCTTGGCTGGCGCATCGTCTACCGCTGGCGAACCCGCCGCCGCTTCCTCGCCCGCCGCGCCCCCGCCTGAAGGTCTAGGTCAAGGGCGTTTCACAGGAAGATGGAAGACAGGAAGGTTTTGATTGTGGGGGCCGAGATTTCGCCCACCGCGCGATGCTAGCCGCCGCGCCGGGGATGCCACCTCACCAATAACCCTTCCTAACTTCCCATCTTCCTGTTAACGCTTTTCGCCCTTAAGACGGCGGGTGGCCGGTGTTGAGGGTGATGAGGAATTCCAGCAGGGCCTTCTGGGCGTGCAGGCGGTTTTCGGCCTCGTCCCAGACGACGCTTTGCGGGCCTTCCAGGACGTCGGTGGAGACCTCTTCCTCGCGGTGCGCCGGCAGGCAGTGCATGAACAGGGCGTCGTCGTTGGCGAGCCGCATCAGGCCGGCATCGACGAAAAAGCCGGAGAAGGCCTGGCGCCGGGCGCTCTTTTCCTGTTCCTGGCCCATGCTGGCCCAGACGTCGGTGACGACCAGATCGGCCCCCTCGGTGGCGGCCCGGGCATCGCGAGTCAGTTCGAAGTGCTCGCGCGTGGTCTCGACCACGCTGGGGTCCGGGTCGTAGCCCTCCGGGCAGGCGGCGACCAGCTGGAAGTCCAGGAGGCGGGCGGCATACATGTAGCTGTGGCACATGTTGTTGCCATCGCCGATCCAGGCGACGCGCTTGCCGCGGATGTCGCCGCGGTGCTCGAAGTAGGTCTGCAGGTCGGCGAGCAGCTGGGCCGGGTGTTCCAGATCCGTCAGGCCGTTGATCACCGGAACCGAGGCGTGCTTGGCGAACAGCTCGATCTTCTCGTGCTCGTAGGTGCGGATCATCACGCAGTCGACCATGCGCGAGAGCACGCGGGCGGTGTCCTCGATCGGTTCGCCGCGGCCCAGCTGGGTATCGCGCGGGGACAGGAACAGGGCGTTGCCGCCCAACTGTTGCATGCCCACCTCGAACGACACGCGGGTGCGGGTGGAGGACTTCTCGAAGATCATGCCCAGCGTCTTGCCGCGCAGCAGGTCATCGTGGTGTTCGCCCGCCTTCAGTTGCTGCTTGAGCTCGATGGCGCGCTGCAGCAGAGCCCGGGTTTCGTCGCCGGAGAGGTCCAGGAACGAGAGGTAGTGGCGTGGATTCATGTGGAGACCTCGTTGGCTTGGGGGGATGCGAGGAAGGCATCCACCAGGGCGGCTACGGTGGTGGCGATCTGTTCCACCTGGTCGTCGTCGATGATCAGCGGCGGCAACAGGCGGATCACCCGGTCGGCGGTGACGTTCAGGATCAGGCCGCGCTCCAGGGCCGCCATCACCAGCTCGCCGGCCGGGCGGTCCAGCTCGACGCCGATCATCAGGCCACGGCCGCGCACGGCGATCACGCCCGCGTGCTCGGCCAGCCGGTCGCGCAGGCGGTTGCGCAGGAGTTCGCCCTGGCGGGCGGCCTGTTCACACAGCGCCTCGTCCTGCATGACGTCGAGCACGGCCAGTGCCGCCCGGCATACCAGCGGATTGCCGCCGAAGGTGGTGCCGTGCATGCCGGGGCTGAACAACTCCCGCGCCGCTCCGGCGACCAGGTTGGCCCCGATGGGGATGCCGTTGCCCAGGCCCTTGGCCAGGCTGATGACATCCGGGGTGATGCCCTCGTGCTGGAAGGCGAACCAGTAGCCCGTGCGGCCGATGCCGGCCTGGATCTCGTCCAGCATCAGCAGCCAGCCGTTCTGGTCGGCCAGCTCGCGCAGGCGTTGCAGGTATCCGGGCGGCGGCACGTGGACGCCGCCTTCGCCGGTGACCGGCTCCACCAGGATTGCGACGACGTCGGGATCAGTGGTCAGGGCTTCCACTGCTTCCGCATCGCCGTACGGTACATGCACGAAGCCGGACACCAGCGGCTCGAAGCCGGCACGGACCTTTGCGTTTCCGGTGGCGGAGAGCGTCGCCATGGTGCGGCCATGGAAGCTGCCCTCCATCACCACGATCTTCGGCTCGGCGATGCCGTGTGCGCGGCCGTGCAGGCGGGCCAGCTTGATGGCTGCCTCGTTGGCCTCGGCGCCCGAATTGCAGAAGAATGCGCGGTCCATGCCGGCCAGCTTGCACAGACGCCGCGCCAGCTGTTCCTGCAGCGGGATGCGGTAGAGGTTGGAGGTGTGCACCAGGGTGCTGGCCTGGTCACAGACGGCCTGGGCCACCTTGGGATGCGAATGCCCGAGGCCGCACACGGCAATGCCGGACAAGGCATCCAGATAGCGCTTGCCGTCGGTATCCCACAGCCAGGCGCCTTCGCCGCGCTCGAAGGCAACGGGCAGGCGCTTGTAGGTGTTCTGCAGGGCGTCGTTCATGGGGTTCTCCGAAACCAAAGAGCCGGCGGAGGACCGCCGGCTCGATGAAAGGCGCGGCCGCGTCATGCGGCCAAAGGCGCCTAGTTTAGTCCGCCTGGGACTTTACTTCATCTGCTGGGCCACAAAGTCCCAGTTGACCACGGCCCAGAAGTTCTCGAGGTACTTCGGCCGCGCGTTGCGGTAGTCGATGTAGTAGGCGTGTTCCCAGACATCGCAGGTCAGCAGCGGGGTCTTGCCGTCGCGCAGCGGATTGGCGGCGTTGGAGGTGTTCACGATCTCTACCGAGCCGTCATTATTCTGCACCAGCCAGGTCCAGCCGGAGCCGAAGTTGCCGACCGCCGATTCGTTGAACTTCTCCTTGAAGGCGTCGAACGAACCGAAGGCGCTGTTGATGGCATCGGCCAGCTTGCCGGAGGGCTCGCCGCCGGCATTCGGGGCCATGCAGTTGAAGTAGAAGGTGTGGTTCCAGACCTGGGCGCCGTTGTTGAAGATGCCGCCGGCCGGGGCCTTCCGGATGATGTCTTCCAGAGAGGCGTTTTCGAACTCGGAGCCCGGCAGCAGGCCGTTCAGCTTGGTCACGTAGGTCGCGTGGTGCTTGTCGTGATGGTATTCCAGTGTCTCGGCGGAGATGTGCGGCTCGAGCGCGTTCTTCGCATAGGGCAGATCGGGCAGTTCGTAGGCCATGAAAGACTCCTTGGACAGTGTCGTGAGAAACTGCAGCGGCGGCGCGCCCGGGGCGGGTTCGCCGCATAACGCGTCAACGATAGTCACGTTGTCCGGGCGATGCAATTCCCGATGATGCGGGTTGGTTTTGACCGGGCTGTGTCGAGCTGAAAAAAGAGGCCCATGGCGGATACCGACGACACGGGAAGGCAGCGGGATGCGGATGCGGGAAAGGCCGACCCGGTCAACTGGCGCGGGCGCATCGGTCTGTTCCTGGGTCCGGCGATCTTCGTGGTCTTCCTGCTGTGGCCGGTGCCGGCCGGGTTGGATCCGGCGGCGTGGCACGTGCTGGGCCTGACGCTGTTCATGGCCACCTGGTGGATCAGCGAGGCGTTGCCGTTGCCGGTGACGGCGCTGCTGCCGATTGCGATCCTGCCACTGCTCGGCATCGTCTCGATGGACGAGGCGACCGCTCCCTACGCGAACCCGATCATCTTCCTGTTCATGGGCGGCTTCGCCATCGCCCTGGCCGTGCAGCGCTGGGATCTTCACCGGCGCATGGCCCTGGCGATCGTGGCGCGCTCCGGGAATCGCCTGCACACCCTGGTGGGGGCCTTCATGCTGGCCACGGCCGGGCTGTCGATGTGGGTCAGCAATACCGCGACCGCGGCGCTGATGCTGCCGATCGCGCTGTCCGTGCTGGGCCTGATCGAACGCGGCGCGTTCGGGCAGCGCCCGGGGATGACGGCGGAGGCCCGCCGGCCCGCGCTGGCCCTGCTGCTGGGCATTGCCTTTGCGGCAAACATCGGCGGCATGGCCACCATCATCGGGTCCCCGCCGAACGCCCTGACCGCGGCCTATCTGGGGGATCGTCACGGCATGGAGATCGGTTTTCTGGAGTGGATGACCCTGGGGCTGCCACTCGCGGCGATGCTGCTGGTGCTGGCCTGGTGGCTGCTGACCCGCTGGGTATTTCCGGTCCACCGGGTGGAACTGAGTGGGTTGCGCGCGCTGCTGGACGAACAGCGCGCGACCGTCGGGCGCTGGTCGCAGGCGGAGAAGCGGGTGGCCGCGGTATTCCTGCTGGTGGCGCTGGCCTGGCTGACCCGGCCGCTGCTGGAGGCCTGGTTGCCGGTGACGCTCACCGATGCCGGCATCGCGATCCTGGGGGCGGGGCTCTTGTTCCTGATCCCGTCGGGTTCGGGCGAACAGCGGCGACTGCTGGCCTGGGACAATACGCGCGAGCTGCCCTGGGGCGTCCTGCTGCTGGTCGGGGGTGGGCTCAGCCTGGGCGCGGCTATCGAATCCAGTGGGCTGGCGGAGCTGGCGGCGGATGCCCTGGTGGTCGCGCAGGCCTGGCCCCTGATCCTGGTCATGGCCGGCGTGGCGCTGTTGACCATGACGCTGAGCCACGTGACCAGCAACACGGCCACGGCCGCGACGCTCCTGCCGCTGGTCACCGCGTTTGCCATGCGCATGGATGTGCCGGTCCTGATGCTGGCGCTGCCGGTGGCCTTCGCGGCCTCGGTCGCGTTCATGTTGCCGGTGGCCACGCCGCCCAATGCGATCGTGTTCGCCAGCAACCGCCTGCGGGTGCTGGACATGGTGCGGGGCGGGGCGCTGCTCTCGGTGGCGGCGCTCGTTCTGGTCAGCCTCGTGGTGTACGTCTTTGCCGAGGCCTTGTTGCTGTAGGGGGCGCCGGGGCCGCGCGTGCCCGTGGCGCTCCGGACGTTTGTCCCCTGCGATCCTGTGGCGAAGCCAATCCCTGGATGCTCAAGTTTTAGGATTCGCCGCCGCTAGGAGAGGCGAGCGGGCTTATTTACGATTGCAATGCCGGCACCGACCGGCGCAGGAAAGGACGCGCAGAGATGTTTGACAATATCCGGATTGGCGTACGGCTCATGGCGGGCATCATCGGCGTGGTGATCCTCGCCGTGGCGCTGACCCTGGTCGTGGTGATGAATGCCCTGGGCACGATGGCGGATCGTGCGGAGGAACGCGAGCTGAACCATCTGGCCGAAAAGCTGCTCGATCGGCTGGACCAGGAAGCGGCACGCGCCACGGCGATGGCCGAGACCGTTGCTCGCATTCCCGATGTCCAGGAGGCGCTGGCCACGGGTGATCGCGAACGCCTGGCCGCAATGACCGTGCCCGGCTTCGAGACCCTGAGCACCGATTACGGCGTGCGCCAGTACCAGTTCCATACACCGCCGGCGACCTCCTTCCTGCGGGTGCATCGTCCGGACCGTTTCGATGACGACCTTTCCGGTTTCCGTCAGACCGTCGTGGATACCAACGAGGACCAGACACCGATCTCGGGTCTCGAAGAGGGGGTCGCTGGCCTCGGCATCCGCGGGGTAGTCCCGATTGGTTTCGAGGGCGAGCATGTCGGCTCGGTCGAGTTTGGCCTGTCGTTTGGCGATCCCTTCTTCGAGCAGTTCACCGAGGAAAAGGGCACGCCGGTTGCGCTGTACCTGCGCGACGATGGTCAGTTCAGCCGTTTCGGCGGAACCATCGAAGGGGATGCGACCTTCAGCGCCGAAGAGATGCGCCAGGTGCTCGACGGCGAGCACCTGGTTCGCAACGTGACCTACCAAGGCACGCCGATGGCGGCGATTGCCCGGCCGGTCCGGGATTTTTCCGGCGATGCGGTGGGCGTGCTGGAATTGAAGGTGGATCGCAGCACCTTTGTCGCCATGACCCGCAATGCCACGGGTACGGTCGTGATCGTGGGCGTGATCGCCGTGGTCCTGGGCGCGCTGCTGGCCTGGTTCGTGACACGCAGCATCGTGCGCCCGCTGCGTCAGACGGTGGACCGTCTGGATGACATCGCCAGTGGCGAGGGTGACCTGACCCGCCAGCTGGAGGTTTCCGGAAGGAATGAGCTGGGCGACCTGTCGCTGGCCTTCAACCGCTTCGTCGAGAAGATCCGTGTACTGATCCAGCAGGTGGCGGCCGGTTCCGACCAGGTGGCGGCCGCGGCCAACGAGCTGTCCGCGACCAGCGAGGAGACCAACGAGCAGGTGCGCCGCCAGAAGGCCGAGACCGACCAGGTGGCCACCGCGATGAACGAGATGACCGCCACGGTCCAGGAAGTCGCGCGCAACGCGGCGGACGCGGCGGCGGCCGCCCAGACCACGGATCAGGACGCGACTGCCGGTCAGCAGGTGGTGCAGAAGACGGTCACCGCGATCAATGGCCTGTCCACTCAGGTCGATGGTGCCGCCGAGGTGGTCAGTCGCCTGTCGCAGGATGCCGAGGAGATCAACAAGGTCCTGGAGGTGATCGGGGATATCGCCGATCAGACCAACCTGCTTGCGCTGAACGCCGCGATCGAGGCCGCTCGTGCCGGCGAGCAGGGCCGTGGCTTCGCCGTGGTGGCGGACGAGGTCCGGACGCTGGCGAGCCGTACGCAGGACTCGACCCACGAGATTCAGCAGATGATCGAGCGGGTTCAGAACGGCACGCGCGAGGCGGTGCAGGCCATGGAGGACGGCCGGGCCAAGGCACACGAGAGCGTCGAGCAGGTGAATCTGGCCGGGGAGTCGCTCAACGCGATTACCCAGTCGGTGAACCGAATCAGCGACATGAACACCCAGATCGCCAGCGCCGCGGAGGAGCAGTCCACCGTGGCCGAGGAGATCAACCGCAACGTGGCCAATATCACCGAGGTACTGGACCAGACCGCGTCCGGTTCCGAGCAGATCCGCAACGCGGCGGAGGAGCTGTCCAAGCTCGCCTCCGAGCAGCAGGAGCGTGTGGGCCAGTTCAAGGTCTGATCGACGCGCCGACGGAGTCGGGCCCGCCTCCCCCTCCTGCCCCGCGCGTGCGATCATTATCCACGCCCCCTGTTTCCTGCGCGACAGCGCGTCGTCCCCGGACGGGGCGCCAACTTCGTGGTGAATTAAGGCCCTTACTGAGCGGGAAAGAGCCGTTCGCCGTTTTCGAAGGCGATGGCGCGGGCGACGCCCTCGGGGAGCTGGGTCAGCCAGGCCCGCGTCTCGTCCTTCAGGCGGGTGTACTCTTCCCAGCGCGTGGCGGTGAAGGTATCCACCCCAATCATGAAGCGGTCGGGGTGGGTCAGGAACAGCTCGAACCAGTCGTCGTCGATCTGCCCGTCGGGGTTGATGCGCGGATTGCGCATGGAGAGGTCCATGTTCATCCGGGGATGGCGCTCGAGGTAGTCCTGCACCAGGGGCGGGTAGGCGTAGCTGCCGGCGTGGGCCCAGAGGATGCGTACATCGGGGTGGGTGGCGTAGGCATGATCGATCACGGCCGGGTCGCCGTGGATCATGACCGTCAGATCGCGGGCGACCGCCAGGTCCAGTAACTGTTCAAGGCCGGGCCCGAAGCGGTCGTCCGCGAGGATGTGAAACTCGCCCAGCCCGTGCCATTCCACCTCGGATTCATCGAGCATGCGGGTGATGCGCTCGCCGAGGTCCTCGACGTGCATCCAGTCCATCTTCTTGCCCAGGCGCTGGGAGACCTCCAGGAACGGGACAATACGGGTCTCGGAGCCGGCCTGGAGGCGGCGGATCGGACCGTCCTCGGTGGACATGACGATGGCGCCGCGGACCTCGTTGGAGGCGAGGGTGCGGGCGACGTCGCTGATGCCGAAGTGCTCGCTCACCGCCGGACGGTAGTGCAGGTGGGCATCGAAGATCGGTGGCTCGGCGCTGGTGGCCGCGCAAGGCAGCGTCAGCAAGAGCGCAACCAGGGAACGACGGACGGGATGGTGCATGGCCGAAGCCCTCCAAAAGGCGGTCCGCGTCAGGAGCGCGGCGACACGTCGGTCGCGGGTGCCTGCCCGGCCTGTTCCGGGTCGAAGCGTCCGCGCAGGTAGCGGATGATCGCGTCGGACTCGTACAGCCAGCGCACCGTCCCGTCGTCTTCCTCGATGCGCAGGCAGGGCACCTGGAGGCGCCCGCCCTCGTTTTGCAGCTCCTCGCGCCAGGGCCCGGCGGCCTGGGCATTGCGCAGTTCGATGTCCAGCGACAGGCGCTGCATCGCGCGCCGTGCCTTGATGCAGAACGGGCAGGCGGGAAAGTGGTAAAGCGCCATCGCGCGGGTTTGTTCGTCGACGCGGGCCTGTTCGGCCGGGTCGCGCTCGATGCCGCGCGGGCGCGAGACGCGTTCCCCGATCAGCATGAACGGGGTGAGAATCAGGCGCACGCCGCGGAAGAAGGTTCGAATCAGGAATCGCATCCTGAAAGCATGCCACAGGAGCCCGATGCCGTTACAGCATCCTGGTAACCCGCGGCGTTAGTCATGCCGGGGTCAAGGACGTTTTTCACCACGAAGTTGGCGC
>NZ_JAWLFK010000102.1:0-2856 GCF_041685615.1 Thioalkalivibrio sp. | reverse complement strand
GGCGGTATATGGGGCCTGGTATTCGATCATCTGGTTCGCCGCCGCAACCACCACGAACGTCGCGTGCATCGCCTGCGCCAGCTGGTAGAACGCTACCGGGACTCCGTCAAGGCGATGCCCGACGCCGTGATCATTCTCCGTGCCGACTACCGCATCGAATGGGTCAACGATGCCGCTCCCGACATGCTGGGGATCACCTGGCCCCGGGATGAGGGGCAACGCATCACCCACCTCCTGCGCTATCCCGGCTTCCTGGACTTCATGGGAGCACCCGGCAACCCGGACCGCAGCGCCACACATACGATCACCCTGCCCTCCCCCCTCATGGATGATCGCTGGCTGGAAATGCGCCTTATTCCGTACGGCGAGCGCCAATTCCTGCTTTTGACCCGCGATACCACCCAGCTGCACCGCCTGGAGGTGATACGCCGGGACTTTGTCGCCAATGTCTCACACGAACTGCGCACCCCGCTAACCGTACTCTACGGCATTGCCGAGACCCTGGAAGAGGACCTGAACAACCAACCGGAACAACTGCGCTCTGTACAGATGCTGCGCGAACATTCCGAGCGCATGAAACTGCTGGTCGACGACCTTCTCCTACTATCACGGCTGGAGATCGACCGCGAGAAGGGAACCCAGGACTGGTTCCAGCCCGCTCCGCTGTTGAAGGAACTGGCCGAGGAACCATCCCTGGTTTCCGGTGAACAACAGCACGACATTCGCCTTGACACGGACCCGACCCTCGAGCTCTACGGCAACCGCAACGAACTACGCTCCGCGTGCGCTAACTTGCTGTTCAATGCCGTAAAATACACGCCGGCCGGTACGAGAATCACGTTGTCCTGGCATGAGGACACCAATGGCGCAAGTCTGAGTGTCGAAGATACCGGCCCCGGCATCGCCAGCCACCATATACCGCGCCTGACCGAGCGCTTCTACCGTGTGGATAATGGCCGCACGCAATCGCGGGGCGGCACGGGTCTGGGCCTGGCGATCGTCAAGCACGTGCTGCTGCGTCACGACGGACACTTGGCGATTGACAGTCAGATTGGACGCGGAAGCCGTTTCAGCTGCCGGTTTCCGCGCGGGCGCGTCCGGCGGATTGACACCCGGCAAGATTCCGTCTGAGTTGTCATGGGGAATCATGTGGATGTCAACAAACTGCAAGCCGACTTCTCCATAATCCTGCGGCAAGGATCGGGCAACGGGCACGTATACACCCGGGTCGCCGTGACCTAGAACATGTACCAGGCCGCATCCGTTTCCAGCTACACTGCCTTTATCTAAACGGGCGGACTGATCGCAGACAGCGATACCGTCACTCTTTCTACCTCACCTGCGCAATAGCAGATCGAGGGATATATATCATCGGTTGCTTCAGCTAGGAGCCCAAATATGGACAAGAACTTCTTCAAGGAACACATGTCGCAGCAGTTCAACTCCGAACTGGAGGACATCATTCGGCAGGTGATGGCCATGGGCGGGTTGGTCGAGGAGCAACTTACGGACGGCATCCAGGCAATGAGCAAAGGCGATGCAGACCTGGCGCAGAAAGTAATCACATCGGATTACCGGATCAATGCCAAGGAGGTCGAAATCGACGAAGGCTGCACTCACATCCTCGTCCGGCGCCAGCCAACCGCGTCAGATCTGCGTCTGGTGATCGCCGTAATCAAGACCATCGCTGACCTCGAGCGCATGGGCGACGAAGCCGAACGCGTGGGCCGCATGGGCTTGCATCTACTTGACGAGGATCGCAACAGCGCCCCCATGCCGGACCTCGTTGAGATGGGGGAAAACGTCCACGTGATGACCAGCGGGGCCCTCGATGCCTTCGCTCGCATGGACGTACAGCAGGCGGTTCGCGTCGCGCAGCAGGACATCCATATCGACAGTCTCTACGAGACCGTCGTGCACAAGGTGATGAAGAAGATGACGGCCTCACCGGACTCGGTGCCCCGCCTGATGGACATCGTCTGGGCCGCTCGCTCCCTGGAACGAATCGGCGATCGAGCGCGCAACATTTGCGAGTACGTCGTCTACTTCGTCAAGGGCAAGGACGTGCGCCACACGAGCTATGAGCAAATGATCGAGGAAGCCACCGGCGACCGCCACTGACCGCGTCCGGAGCCCCCTCGCGCATCGGCCGACCGGGATCCACCGCCACCCGCGCGGCCGTTTGCCATGTCCGCCGATGCCCGCTTGAATGGGAGTATGCGGACAGGCAGCCCATCCAGTGTGTCACGTCCTCTTCTCGCCTGTTTGGCCGGCGGGCTTCTCTTCCCGTTGATCACGGCGATTCCGGCGCATGCCGGCCCCGTCAGCGCTCCGGAATCGGCACCAGCCGGTGAGCCCTCCGAAGCCGTTGTCGAGCTCCTGCAGCGGGACGAAACGCCGAAAGGCGTGGTCTTCGAGATCAACGAGAACGACCGGGCGGCTTTGGCCGCCCTCCTTCCGGAGATTCGCGCCAACGTCGCCCACCTGCGCAAACACGACCGGGAATTACCGGTGGCCATCGTCGCCCACGGGGCGGAACAGTTCACCCTGACGCGGGCGGAGGCCGCACAGCATCCCGGCCTGCATGACGAGGTCGAGTCGCTGGTGCGCGACGAAGGCGTGGAGGTGTCCGTCTGCGGGACCTTTGCCAGCTGGCGCGGCGTCGAGGCCGACGCCTTTGCCGATTTCGTCGACGTCGTCGACCTCGCCCCGGACCGCCTCGACGACTACCGTGAACGCGGCTACGAGGTCATCCGCCTGCGCCCCTCCCTGCTGGACGCGCCGGAGCAAGACCCGTGGGAGTTCGACTTCAGCACCCCCTGACCACTCAGCCGGAAGACCATTTTCACCACGAAG
>NZ_JAWLFK010000056.1:0-11844 GCF_041685615.1 Thioalkalivibrio sp. | reverse complement strand
CGGACTTGGGGGCCACATGGGTCAGGCCGCCGCGCAGCAGCCAGTCGCCGGCGGCGACATCGGCGTTGGCGGCGGTGGCGTGGGCCGGGATGAGGGCGGCGGGGGCCAGCAGGCCGACCAGCGCCAGGGAACGGAAAGTCAGGGTGCGTCGCATGTTCGGTTCCTCCGAGGGCGTGATTGTTCGGAGCTACTATCGCGTCATGCGTATCAGTATTCGTTGATGTAGATCATGTCCTGTGACGGTTTTCAGAACGGCAGGCGCTGGCCCTCGAAGTCATGGAAGCTGCCGGACTGCTCGGTGTCCAGGCGGTCGAGGACATCCAGCAAGCGTCCGGTGGAATAGTCAGGGCTGAGGACGTCCGGCGCTCGGGACCGGTATGGTTCCGAGAGGTGGGTGTCGCAGGTACCAGGCTGCAGGGCGACCACAACCGCCAGGGGATGGCTGAATCGCAGTTCCAGGGCCGTGGTCCGGACGATCTGGTTAAGCGCCGCCTTGGAGGCGCGATAGCTCACCCAGCCGCCGAGGTGGTTGTCCTCGATGGAGCCAACCCGGGCCGACAGGGTGGCCAACACGCCCTTGCGACCGCGCGGGAGCAGCGGTGCCAGATGCTTGAACAACAGCGCTGGACCGATGGCATTGATGGCGAAGGCCTGCGCCATGATTGCCGGGTCGAGATCGCGCAGGCGCTTTTCCGGACGCCGGCCATCGATGGTCAGGGCGCCGGTCGCATCGAGGATCAGGTCCCACTCTGGCGCCTGTTCACGCAGCCACGATGCGGCCGCCTCGATACTGGCTTCGTCCAGGAGATCCACCGCCGGGTCGGTGTGGCGCCCAAGGGCCACGACCCTTTCGCAGTTCGGGTCGCTTTCCAGATGCCGGGTGAAGGCGGCGCCGAGGCCGCCCGTGGCGCCAATGACCACGGCGCGATAGGGTACCTTTAGGGAGTCCATACACCCTGCGACCACCGAGCGGGGAATTGATTCCGGGGCGGACCCCGGCAAGGGAGCGCATGAACTTTCTCCACACCCTGGGTCACGCGGCGCGCAATCTGGCGCCCATCGTGATCGTGGTGGCGGCCTTCCAGGCACTGGTGCTGCGCACGGTGCCGGATGGCCTGCTCTCCATGGTGGTGGGGCTGGCCATTGTCGTGTTCGGCGTGGCGCTTTTCCTGCAGGGCCTGGAGATGGGGGTCTTCCCCATCGGAAAGAATCTCTCCAATGCGCTGGCGCGGCGCGGTTCCTTGCTGCTGCTGATGGCCTTCGGCTTTGCCCTCGGGTTTGCCACGGTGATCGCCGAACCGGCCTTGATCGCCGTGGCGGAGCAGGCGGAGCTGATCAGCGAGGGACGGATTGAGGGCTTGATTCTGCGCCTGATTGTCGCCCTGTCGGTGGGGGCGGTGGTGGCCCTGGGTATCCTGCGAACGGTGCTGGGCCATCCGCTGCACTGGTACATCCTGAGCGGCTACGTGCTTGTTGTGCTGGTGACCTTCTTCGCCCCCGAGGAGATCGTGGGTCTGGCCTACGATTCGGGCGGGGTGACCACGAACATCGTCACCGTGCCGCTGGTGGCCGCGCTGGGCCTCGGCCTGGCCGCCTCGATCAGTGGACGCAACCCACTGCGCGACGGTTTCGGGCTGGTGGCGCTGGCGGTGATGGTGCCGATGATCACGGTGCAGATCTACGGCATCATCGTGTTTGCCGGGGCTGAGGTTGCGGCCCCGACCGGTACCGTGACCGCCGCGATGGACCCGGATACGGATCTTGTGGGGGAGGGCCAGCGGCACTGGGCGTCCGCCATGGGGATGGACCTGCTGGTGATGCTTCGCGATGTGGCGCCGATCATCGCGGTGGTCGTGGTGTTCCAGTACTTCGTACTGCGCAAGCGCATCCCGTACCTGCCTCGCGTGCTCTTCGGCTTCGTACTGGTGGTCCTGGGGTTGTACGCCTTCGTGGTGGGGCTCAAGCTGGGGCTGTTTCCGATCGGCGAGAGCATGGCGGAGCAACTCATTACCAACGAGTTGTTCCTGTGGGTCTATGTGTTTGCCTTCTCCATCGGGTTTGCCACCACGATGGCCGAACCCGCGCTGATCGCGATCGGCCAGAAGGCGGAGGAGGCGGCGCGGGGCTCCCTGAGGGGCGACGTCATCCGGATCCTCGTAGCACTTGGAGTGGCGATCGGTATCACTATCGGGGTCCATCGGATCCTGGAGGGGGATTCCATCCACCACTACATCATGGGCGGGTACCTGCTGGTGATCGTGCTGACCATCCTCGCCCCCAAGCATATCGTGGCCCTGGCTTTCGATCTGGGAGGGGTCACGACCTCGGAGGTGACCGTGCCGCTGGTAACGGCACTGGGTATCGGCCTGGCGACGCACCTGGATGATCGCAACGTGCTGGTCGACGGCTTCGGCCTGATCGCGTTTGCGTCGATTTTTCCCATCGTCACGGTGATGCTCTACGCAATCGCCGTGGACCTTAACGAACGCTGGTCCGCTCGCGACGAGCGGCAGGAGGAGTGAGCAATGCGATTTTCCGCACTGGTGGCCGTCCTCTCGGATGACTTGGAGGAACAGGCGATTGCCACGGCCAAGGAAGCGGGCGCAGGTGGCGTGACAATCATGGATGCGCGCGGGATTGGCGCCGAGGCCCGCAAGACATTTCTCGGTATGACCTACGAGGGCAGTCAGTCGGTCCTGCTGTGGGTGCTGGAGAAAAAAGTGGCCCTGGACGTGCTCAAGTGCATCTCGAAGGAGCTGGATCTGGCCAATGACCCGCGCGGGGTTGCCTTTACAGTGGATGTGGCCCATCTCGCCGGTATCGGGCGCAAGCAGATCGAGCAGTTCCAGGAGCAGGTCAAGGAAGAACTTTGACGGAGAACAACATGCTGGTAAGCGAAATTCTCAGACCCAACGTCGTTACGGTGTCGCCGCTGGCACCGCTTCGCGAGGCGATGCAGTTGATGCGCAAGCACGGTGTGAAATCGCTGGTGGTGGAAAAGCAGCACCCCCACGATGCCTACGGCATCATCACCTACACCACGATTCTCAAGACGATCGTGGCGGAGGAGGGCGATATCGACCTCTCGAATGTCTATGATGTCTGCACCAAACCCGTAATCACGGTGCCCGCCGAGATGGATGTAAAGTACGTCGCGCGGCTGATGGTGAGTCAGGGGATTCGGCGTCTCGTGGTGCTCAAGGGCAACGAGCTCGAAGGGATCGTGACGACCAGTGACATTGTTGGATCAATCCTCGAGATGGCCGACATGGACTGAACCCCGCCACCCCTAACGGGTCGGATTTCAGTGACCTTGCGCATGACCGCGTGTCGTGCGTTCATCTTTTTGCAGAAGGCCCGATATGGCGTCCGTGTCGATCATCGAGGGGTTCGAGAAACTCCGATTGCTGGATGCGGCTATCGAGCAATCGTACAACGCGGTCGTCATTACAGACGCGGATCTGGATGCCGGTCCGCGGATCGTTTACGTCAATGCCGGTTTTGAGCGCATGACTGGGTATTCGCGCGAGGAAGCCCTCGGACAAACCCCGCGAATCCTTCAGGGTCCGGCAACCTCGCGCGCGGTGCTGGACCGTTTGCGCGGGGCACTCCTCAGTGGCGAGTATTTCGAGGGCGAAACGGTCAACTATCGCAAGGATGGCAGCGCTTACGAGGTTCGCTGGCACATCTCGCCCGTCCATGCCAGCGATCACGGCGATGCCATCACCCACTTCGTCTCGGTGCAGAAGGACGTTACCGAGGAGCGGCGGCGGGATGACGAGCTACGCCTATTGCCGACCGCGCTGGAGGTGTCGGTGGATCCCGTGCTGATTACCGATCCGGACGGCACGATCACTTATGTGAACGCGGCCTTCGAGGAGCAGACCGGGTACAGCCGGAATGAAGCCGTAGGCAGGAATCCCCGGTTCCTCCAGTCCGGTCAGCAGGATGCCGCGTTCTACCGCGAGATGTGGGAGACGCTGAAACGGGGTGACGCCTTTCGAGGGGAGTTCGTGAACCGCCGCCGCGACGGCAACCTGATGAACATGGAGCAGAGCATCAGTCCGGTAACCGATGCCTATGGCCGAATAACGCACTACGTGTCGATCAGCAAGGATGTGACCGATCGAGTGCGCATGGAGGACGAGATTCGGCGCCTGGCCCATACCGACTGGCTGACGGGGCTGGCCAACCGTCTGAGCCTTGGTAATACGCTGGAAGCGGAGATGGAACGCAGCCGCCGCTACGGACGGCCCCTTTCCCTGATCATGTTCGATATCGACCATTTCAAGGACTTCAACGACGACTACGGCCACGAGACCGGAGACGACGTCCTGAAGCGGCTGGCCGACACGGTTCAGGTCGCGCTGCGCGAGGCCGACGCCCTTGGGCGCTGGGGCGGGGAGGAATTCATGATCGTCGTGCCGGAGACCACGGGAGCAGGCGCCGAAGCCATGGCCGAAAAGCTGCGCAAGGCCGTGGCGGGTATGGAAACGGCGTGCCCGGTCGCGGTTACGGCGAGTTTCGGTGTGACCGAGATGCGCCAGGGCGATACCCCCAAGACCTTTGCCCGCCGGGTGGACGAGGCGATGTACCAGGCCAAGGAGGCGGGGCGTAACCGCGTCGTTTTGCTCTGAGGCGGTGGTGCCGGTGGCGCGTCGGGGGCGCGAACGAAAACGGGCCGCCCCGGAGGGACGGCCCGTCGGTTCGGGGCCGGAAGGCCCCGATCATGGCGATATTCCGTCTACGCGCGGCGGCGCAGGACCCAGATCTCCAACAACGCCCAGTCCTCGCCCGGATAGTTTTCCTGTTCCAGCGGTGACAGACGACGGTGACGACTGGCCGTGCTGCCCACGAACTCCAGATGCTCCAGCAGCAGACGCTTGGTCGCGTCGGCCTTTTCCAGCGCGAAGGGGTTCAGGAAGTTGACGAGCATGTAGCCCTCGCGCGGAGCTTCCGCGAAGGAGCGCACAAGCTTCTCGATTGCCGGCGGGTCCAGATAGACCAGCGACGCGGTGGAGATCACGATGTCCGCATCGGCCATGGCCTTCTCGATCGCGGCCTGGGTCTCCGGGGCGGGCTGGTTCAGGTCGGCCTCGAAGGTCTCGTCGAACAGGCCGGCGCTCTTGCCATAGGCCAGGGCATTGCCGGAGATATCGATCCCGGTGGTCTTCATTGGCAGGCGGCGCGGCGCGGCGATGGTCTTGCAGGCCTGCTCGTCGGCCCAGTTCGCGCGGATTGCCTCGACGTCCATGTTATGGATGGCGGCCATCGTGGTGTTGCCGAAGCAGCAGCACAGATCCACGTAGTTCAGGGTCTTGCCGGCGGCGGACTGCTTTTCGGCCCAGGGGAGGATCAGCCGGTCGAAGGTTTGCCGGTTGAAGTCGTCGGAGATGTAGTCGAGCGCGTCGATGATGCGCTCCTTGAACGGCACCGGGGTCTCGGCGACATAGATGTCGTCAAAATGCTGTTTCTTCTCCTCGGTCTTCACTTGCGGCTCGCTCATCGGCTTCTCCTCGTTTGATAAGCCCACCATGTTCGGGGGCATGAGCCCGGAACGTCAAGTAACGCCGTTTGTGCTGTTGGTACCGAGGGGGCGCCATGGCGCGATTCGGCTATGTATCATAAGACGAGGAGTCGCAGTCCCCACCGGACGGGGGCTGAAACACGCCGAAGGGGAGTGCATGAAGATCGACTGTTTCAAGGCCTACGACGTGCGCGGCCGGGTGCCGGATCAACTCAACGCGGAGGTGGTGCGGGCGATCGGGCGCGCCTTCGCCGAGGAGATCCGTCCGGGACGGACCGTGGTGGGACACGATATCCGCCTGTCCAGCCCGGAATTGGCGCGGGCGCTGACGGAGGGTCTGACGGCCGGGGGCAGCGACGTGGCCGATATCGGCATGTGCGGGACGGAAGAGGTCTACTTCGCTACGGCGCATTATGGTGCGGGCGGCGGGATCATGGTGACCGCCAGCCACAACCCGCTGGACTACAACGGCCTGAAGCTGGTGCGCAGCGAGGCGCGTCCCATCAGTGGCGATTCCGGGCTGCCTGCGATCCATGCGCGTGCGGAGCGGGGCGATTTTCGCCCCATGCCCCATGGGCAGGTGCGACACCTGGACCACCGGGCTGACTATGTCGCCCGGTTGCTGGCTTCGGTCGATCGCGAGGCGCTGCCGGGACTCAAGATTGTCGTAAACCCCGGAAACGGAGGAGCGGGTCCGGTACTGGAAGCGCTGGAGCCGTACCTGCCGTTTGAACTGATCCGGGTCAATTTCGAGCCGGATGGCCGGTTCCCCAACGGAATCCCCAATCCTCTGTTGCCGGAGAACCGGGCGGCGACCGCCGAGGCGGTACGCCGGAACGGCGCCGACCTGGGCGTGGCCTGGGACGGGGACTTTGATCGCTGTTTCCTGTTCGACGCCCAAGGCAACTTCATCGAGGGGTATTACATCGTCGGCCTGCTCGCCGAGGCCTGCCTGGAGGGTCATGCCGGGGAACGTATCGTCCATGACCCGCGCCTGACCTGGAACACCATCGAGATGGTGCGCGCAGCCGGGGGCGAGCCGATCCAGTCCAAGACCGGACATGCCTTCATGAAGGAGCGGCTGCGTCACGAGGATGCGATTTACGGCGGTGAAATGAGTGCCCACCACTATTTCCGCGATTTCTACTATTGCGATACCGGGATGCTGCCCTGGCTGCGGGTCGCTGAACTCCTGGGCCGGCGGGGCCAGTCGCTGGGCGAGATGGTGGCCGAACGCATGGCCCGCTTTCCATGCAGTGGCGAACTCAACTTCGAGGTCGAGGATGTGGCGGCTGCCACCAACCGGGTACTGGGTGCGTACGCGGAGCAGGGCGGGGCGCTGGATCATACCGATGGCGTCAGCCTGGAGTTCGCCGACTGGCGCTTCAACCTGCGCAGTTCGAATACCGAACCGTTGCTTCGGCTGAACGTGGAAACCCGCGCCGACCCGGCCCTGCTGGAACGTCGCGTGGACGAGATTTCCCGCCTGATACAGGGGTGACAGCGATGGAACAGACGCAAAGCCGGACCGACCTGCAACCGGTGATCCTGGCCGGCGGCTCGGGTACCCGGTTGTGGCCCGTATCGCGCAGCCACTATCCCAAGCAGTTCCTGTCCCTGACGGGGGAGCACACCCTGCTGCAGCAGACGGCGCAGCGGCTGGACGGTCTGGGCGCGGCACCGCCGTTGGTGCTGGCCAATGTCGAGCATCGTTTCCTCGCGGCCGAGCAGTTGCGCGCGGCGGGTGTGGAGCAGGCGCGCATCCTGCTGGAGCCCGAGGGGCGCAATACCGCTCCGGCGATCGCCCTGGCCGCGCTGCAGGCGCGGGCCGAAGGGCGCGATCCGCTGTTGCTGGTGCTGGCTGCGGACCACCACATCGGCGATGCCGCGGCCTTTCGCGAAGCCGTTGCGCGAGCCGTGGCCCTGGCGGACGCGGACTACCTGGTGACCTTCGGCATCGTGCCCACCGCCGCGGAGACGGGCTATGGCTATATCCAGCAGGGGGAGTCGTTGGGAGAAGCCGGCGCCCGGGTTGCGCGGTTTGTCGAGAAGCCGGATGCCGCGACGGCCCGCGACTACGTCGAGCGCGGCGACTACCTCTGGAACAGCGGGATGTTCGTGTTCCGCGCATCGCAGTACCTCGACGAGCTGGAGCGATTCGAGCCCGCCATCATGACCGCCTGTCGCGCCGCGCTGGAGGATGCCCGTGAGGATCTCGACTTCCTGCGGGTGGACCCCGAGGCCTTTGCCTTGGCGCCCAATATCTCCGTCGATTACGCGGTGATGGAGCGCACCGAACATGCCGCGGTGACGCCACTTGCGGCCGGCTGGAGCGACATCGGGTCGTGGTCCGCCCTGGCCGGGGTGCGAGGCATGGACGAGGAGGGCAACACGCTGCGCGGCGACTGCCTGCTGGAAGACAGCGAGGGCTGTGTGGTGGACGCCGATGGCCTGCTGGTCGCGGGCATCGGATTGCGCAATCTTGCGTTGGTCGCAACCCGCGATGCGGTGCTGGTGGCCGATCGCGACCGGGTGCAGGACGTCAAGCGCATCGTCGACCGCCTGAAGGAGGCCAATCGCAGCGAACACGTGGACCACACCGTGGTCTACCGGCCCTGGGGCTGCTACGAATCCATCGATACCGGGGCGCGCTATCAGGTCAAGCGCATCACCGTGAACCCCGGTGCGCGTCTTTCCCTGCAGATGCACCATCATCGGGCCGAACATTGGGTAGTAGTCAGCGGCACCGCGCGGGTGACCAATGGCGAGCAGAACTACCTGGTCACCGAGAACGAATCGACCTTCATCCCGATTGGCCAGGTTCACTGCCTGGAGAACCCCGGCGCGCTCCCGCTGGAACTGATCGAGGTGCAATCCGGCAGCTACCTCGGCGAGGATGACATTGTCCGCCTGGAGGACGTCTACGGCCGCGCGTGACCGGGCATCGGGTGGTTCCGGGAATGCTATGATCCGCCCTTTTGGGCGGCGCGCGGACGGGGCGTGGCCTGCGAGCAGGAGTTGGCATGGCCAAAGTGGCATTGATCACCGGGATTACCGGGCAGGACGGGGCCTACCTGGCCGAGTTTTTGCTGGACAAGGGCTACGAGGTGCACGGCATCAAGCGCCGCTCCTCTCTGTTTAATACCGATCGTATCGACCACCTGTATCAGGATCCGCACGAGAGTGATCGCCGGTTCATCCTGCATCACGGGGATCTGACTGATTCGACCTGCCTGATCCGCATCATTCAGCAGGTGCAGCCGGACGAGATCTACAATCTCGCCGCGCAGTCGCATGTCGCGGTCTCGTTTGAGGAGCCGGAGTACACCGCCAACTCCGATGCGCTGGGCACGCTCCGCGTGCTGGAGGCGATCCGCATCCTCGGTATGGAGCAGACCACGCGCTTCTATCAGGCCAGCACCTCGGAGCTCTACGGGAAGGTTCAGGCCACCCCGCAGGACGAGACCACCCCGTTCTATCCGCGCAGCCCGTATGCGGTGGCCAAGCTGTATGCCTACTGGATCGTGGTGAATTACCGCGAGGCCTACGGGATGTATGCCTGCAACGGCATCCTGTTCAACCACGAATCGCCGGTGCGTGGCGAAACCTTCGTCACCCGCAAGATTACGCGCGCCCTGGCCCGCATCAAGCTGGGGCTGCAGGAACGGCTCTATCTGGGCAACCTGGATGCCAAACGGGACTGGGGACATGCCCGTGACTACGTCGAGATGCAGTGGCTGATGCTGCAGCAGGAAACCCCGGACGACTACGTGATCGCCACCGGCGAACAACACAGCGTGCGCGACTTCGTGGATGCCGCGGCGCGCGAGCTGGGCATGCGTATCGAATGGCGCGGCGAGGGCGTGGACGAACAGGGATTCGACGAAAAGGGCCGCTGCATCGTGTCGGTGGACCCGCGCTATTTTCGTCCCACCGAGGTCGAGACCCTGTTGGGGGATGCCAGCAAGGCCAAGCGCGAGCTGGGCTGGGAACCGCGCATTCGCTTTGACGAACTGGTGGCCGAGATGGTGCGCGAGGACCTCAGGAGCGCCGAGCGGGACGAGCTGGTGCGCGACCACGGCTACCGGACCCTGAGCCGCCATGAGTAATTCGCAACGCGTCTTCGTCGCCGGACACCGCGGGATGGTGGGCAGCGCGATCTGTCGCCAGCTCGAGGACTGGCCGGGTGTGGAACTGCTGACCCGTAGCCATGCGGAGCTGGACCTGACCGATCAGGCGGCGGTCGAGGCCTTCATGCGCGTGGAGCGTCCGGATCGGGTCTACCTCGCGGCGGCGAAGGTCGGGGGCATCCATGCCAACAACACCTATCCGGCCGAGTTCATCCGCGACAACCTCGCGATCCAGACGAACGTGATCCATGGCGCGCACATCGCGGGCCTGCGGCGGCTGCTCTTTCTCGGGTCCAGCTGCATCTATCCGCGCGAGGCGCCGCAGCCGATCCCCGAGGAGGCCCTGCTGACCGGGCCGCTGGAGCCGACCAACGAGCCCTACGCGATTGCCAAGATCGCCGGCATCAAGCTGTGCGAGAGCTACAACCGGCAGTACGGAACGGATTACCGCTCGGTGATGCCGACCAACCTCTACGGCCCGGGTGACAACTATCACCCGGAGAACAGCCACGTGATTCCCGGGCTCATCCGGCGCTTTCACGAGGCGAAGCGGGCCGGAGCCGGGCATGTGACCGTCTGGGGGAGTGGCACCCCGCGCCGGGAGTTCCTCCACGTGGATGACATGGCGGCGGCCTGTGTACACGTGATGAACCTCGATCACGTGACCTACGCAGAACACACGGAACCGATGCTGAGCCATATCAACGTCGGCACCGGCGAGGATCTTGCGATCGCCGACCTGGCGCGGCTGGTGGCGCGGGTGGTGGGCTTTGCCGGCGAACTGCGTTTTGACACCTCGCGCCCGGACGGGACGCCGCGCAAGCTGCTGGATGTCTCGCGACTCGCGGCGCTGGGATGGAAGGCCCGAATCGAACTTGAAGAGGGGCTCTCCGGGGCCTATGCCGAGTTCCTGGAACGCGGCGGAGATCGGCCGTGACCGAGCCCGCCTCGCGTCCGATTCGGGTCAAGTTTCTCTCGACCATGCGCGAGGGTATCTGGCGCCACCAGTTGCCGGACGGCGAGGCGCGCTGGGGTCGCTGCGAGTTCGTTTTCGACCCCGCGGTAACGGACTACGACTGGCTGGTGGTCTACGACGAATTTCCTTCCAACACCGGGCGCAACCGGCACTACAGCGAACAGCTGACCTGTGGGGCCGAGCGCACGCTCCTGGTAACCATGGAGCCGCCGTCCATCAAGTCCTACGGCCGGCGTTTTACCCGGCAGTTCGGGCGCGTGCTGACCTCGCACCCGGAATGGGCTCTCAAGCACCGGCGGCGCATCCATTCCCAGCAGGGGATGCTCTGGTACTACGGTTTCGGCAGTCAGGGCGAGCGGGCGTACAACGAGATGCACGCGAAGCCGCCGCTGGAGAAGACCCGCGAGATCGCCACCATGTGTTCGGCGAAACGCCAGCGCCACACCCTGCACCGGCGGCGCTATGACTTCACCTGGGCGCTGAAGGCCGAGCTGCCGGAACTGGAGATCTTCGGCAAGGGGGTGCAGCCGCTGGATGACAAGGCCGAGTGCCTGGACGCGTACCGGTACCATCTGGCGGTGGAAAATTACGTGGGCGCGCACCACTGGACCGAGAAGCTGGCGGACGCCTTTCTCGGCGCGACGCTCCCGTTTTACTACGGTGCGCCCAATGCGGCGGACTATTTTCCGCCGGAGAGCTTCATCGCGATTGATATCGAAGACGTGGAAGGAACGGCGGAACGCATTCGCCGCGCCATCCGCGACAACGAATACGAACAGCGTCTGCCACACATCCTCGAGGCCCGGCGCCGGGTGCTGGAGGAGTACAACCAGTTCGCCGTGGTCTCGCGGATTATCGAGGCCGCACACGACACCGAGCCGGCTGGGCCCACGGGGCAGTGGATCCATTCTCGTCGCGCCCTGCGGCGCCGCGATCCGCTGGCCGCTCTGGAGGGCGCCTGGGAGAAGGTCAGCCAGCGCATCGGCCACCTCGCCGGACGTACCTGAACTGGCCGCTTTGCGGTTCAGCCGAAGTCGCGGGAGTGGGTGGCGAGTTCGCCGAGCCAGGTGCTGCGGTCGATCAGGCGCTGCACGATCAGGTGGCCAACGCCGTCGCTGTACTGCCACTCGCCGTGGGCCTCCAGCAGGCGGCCGTGCAGGACCTCGGCGCGAAAGCGCTCCACCCGGTCCGGCCAGACGATCAGGTTCAAC
>NZ_JAWLFK010000017.1:34413-43406 GCF_041685615.1 Thioalkalivibrio sp. | reverse complement strand
GGTCACCGGCGGCCAGCACCGCGCCACTGGCCCGAAAGATCGGCAACCATTCCTGTGCATGACTCGCCACCAGTTCGTCCGGTTCGGGAAACGCCCCCCGCTGATCGACCAGGACGTCGCGACTGTCGTTGGCTCGCTGAATCAGCGCGGCTTCCTCGCGGGCCTGGACCAATTCGAGCTGAACACAGGTGGTCTGCACCATGGCGTGCAGAACATCACGCAGCGCCGGTGACAGGATATTGGGTGCCGCTGCATGGCAGGCCAGCAACCCCCACAACCGCCCATCAAGGTGCAGGGCGATCGACATCGCTGCGGCCACGCCCATGTTGGCCAGATACGCGACGTGGATCGGTACGACCGCGCGCAGGATGCCGCGCGAAAGGTCGAGAGGAGACGCGTCGTCCGGGCCGCTGGCCGGGACGAGCGGCACGGCTGACGCCAATGCATCCGGGATGTCACGAACGCGCATTACGAGAGCAGCCGAAAACGCTGCGACCGTCCGCGGCGGCGCAGCGACCCGATCAATGCACCGTGCCGGTTCGGTGAGTCGATCTGGGTGCGGATCTGATCGAGCCACCGGCGGATGAACAGCCGCTCGGGCGCCATGGCAAGCGCATCCGCCACCCGCAGTCCGAGGATGGACTCGAGGTTGGCGCTAACCTGGCGAATCTCCTGGAACTGCTCGTCCATGGCAATCAACGCACCATGTGGCTGAATCGCCCCCGGGATATGCACCGGCTCGCGGTCGCAAGCCTCGAGCGCGGCATCCAGTTCCGGCTCGTCCATACCCTTCGTCTTCTTCGCGGAGTGACAGCGGGCCGTTAATTTACCGCAGTTCGAAATCGCGTTTCCTGCTGTCGAAGGCATCCAGCTCGGCCCTGTAGTCCGCGAACGCCTCTCGGGCACCCGCTACTGCCTGCTCGAACGCGTCCTCGTCTTCCAACTCGTGCTCGAGCGTCGCCAGCAAACGGCTGAAGTCCTCGGGCACGATGGTCCCACCGAAAAAACGGCAAGGCACCGAATCGCCCAGGCTGCAATGGACGCAACGGGCAATCACCGCACTGCCCTGACGCGATCCCTCCAGTACGTAAACCCGACCCCACCAGGCGACTTGTCCATCCGAAAGGTCCGGCCGCATCTGCGAGGCCGGGGGGATGGGCTGGCCCAACTCGACCAGGTCCGCCTCCAGTTGGGCATGCGGTCGGCACATGGCCACCAGCGATTCGGCGTGCTGCTCGCAGGTGAGACCACTGCCGGTCAGGCACTGCATCAACCAATGATGGTCCAGCGACTTGTGCGCCGCCGCCGTGGCCCTGCGCAAGGTCTGGTGACCGTATCCCCGCCGACACCTGTTCATGGATTCAAGATACCCGTTTTGGCCGAACCTGCCTTGTCCGGACGCCCGGATGCCGGGGTTGTCCTTTCACCATGCCACCGGGATCCTTCAGCCGCTCGCCAGAACAATGACCAGTGCGCCGGCGTAAACCGCCAGGACCAGTGCGCTTTCGAATCCGATTCGGCCGAGCCCATAGGTCTCGCGCCGTACCATGCCCAGTAGCAGGATGGCGGTCATCAGAATGCTGATCAGGCCCCAGGTCATCTGCACCGGCGCCATGTCGTGGTAGATGGATCCCCCGGGATAGCCGCCGTCGGCGGCCGCCACCACCAGAATGTTGAAGCAGTTGGTGCCGAAGATGTTGCTCACCGCCAAAGTCAGCGCCCCGCGACGGATGGCCGCGATGGTCGTCACCAGTTCGGGCGAGGAGGTGGCAAGCGCCGTCAGCAGGCCGCCGACCATGGTTTCGGAGAGCCCGGTCTGATCACTGATGACCTTGGCGGCCTCCATGAGTACCCAGCCAGCGATTCCGGTCACAACCGCCAGGCCAATAAAGCGGATCCAGGCCCTGCCCACTCCACCATGACGGTGGCGTTCGGGCTTGTCCGGAACGGTCTGGCGGGTATGCCGGGGAAACCACATGGGTTTGTCTTTTGTGCTGCGAACCAGATACAACCCGCCCAGGTACGCGACGACGATTACCGGGGTAACGGGGTGCAGGCCCCACATCGACACAGGGGGAGAAGCGATCGCAAGCAACGGCAGCGCCAGCAGCACGATCAGCAATGCAGCCTGCATCAGGGTAGTGGGCGAGGCGACCGCGTGTTCCAGGTTCGCCTTGCGATAGACCACGTCCGCGATGCCGAGAAATACGAGATTCGCTGCCATGCTGCCCATGGCGTTGCTCATCGCCAGGTCGGGCCGGGCATCCAGCGCAGCAGTCAGGGTCGCGGCAAAGTCGGGCACCGAGGTCACGCCCGCCAGCAGGAAGATTCCGAACAGCGCCTCGCCCATGCCGGTACGGTCCGCCAGTTCGTCGGCCACCCGCGCCAGCCGGAATCCCGAAATGATAATCACCACGGTCGCGACGCCAAAGGCGATCATGCTGGGGATCAAGGATGAAAACATTCCGGGCCTCGAACTCCTCTATCGCCAAAATGGTCGCGAGCAGGGCTGACGCGCGTCACAGGCGCAAAGTCGCAGCACAGTGGAACGCTTGTCCCCCGTTGTGGCTGGAATTTCGGGGTCCAGCCCTGAATCTAGCAGGCCGGCGGCGTTCGCGGAATGGACCGCGGGTCGGCAGGGGCGGCCACCAGGGGGTTCCGATCCGACAGTTCCACAAGCCCGTGGCCCTCTCGGGATGGTAAAGTGCGGGCCCAGCGCGGACCGCAAGTGGCCCGCCCCCTCATCCAAACCGAATTCGTCGCAGGAGCACCATGGCGCAGTACATTTTCACCATGAACGGCGTGGGCAAGATCGTCCCGCCGAAGAAGTACATCCTCAAGGACATCAACCTGAACTTCTTCCCGGGTGCCAAGATTGGCGTCCTGGGCTACAACGGCGCGGGGAAATCCACCCTGCTGCGCATCATGGCAGGCGTGGATACCGACATTGTCGGCGAGGCGCGCCCGCAACCGGGCATCCACATCGGCTACCTGCCGCAGGAGCCGCAGCTCGACGAGAGCAAGGACGTGCGCGGCAACGTGGAAGAGGCCGTCGCGCCCGTCAAGGAGGCCCTGGCCGAGCTGGATCAGGTGTACGCCGCGTATGCCGAACCGGACGCCGACTTCGACGCGCTGGCTGCCAAGCAGGGCAAGCTGGAGGCGAAGATCGAGGCCGCCGACGGCCACAACCTCGAACGCAAGCTGGAGGTCGCCGCCGACGCCCTGCGCCTGCCGCCGTGGGATGCCGACGTGAAGACCCTGTCCGGGGGGGAACGCCGGCGCGTGGCGCTGTGCCGGCTGCTGCTGTCCAGCCCGGACATGCTGATCCTCGACGAGCCGACCAACCACCTGGATGCCGAATCCGTGGCCTGGCTGGAGCGCTTCCTGCAGGAATTCCAGGGCACCGTGGTCGCGGTCACCCATGATCGCTACTTCCTCGACAATGTGGCCGGCTGGATCCTCGAGCTGGACCGTGGCCAGGGCATCCCGTTCCAGGGCAACTACTCGCAGTGGCTGGAGCAAAAGGAAAAGCGCCTGAAGCAGGAAGAAAAGGCCGAGGCTGCCCGAGTGAAGGCGATGGAATCCGAGCTCGAGTGGGTGCGCTCCAACCCGAAGGGCCGGGGTGCGAAGAGCAAGGCACGCCTGAAACGCTTCGAGGAGATCGCGTCCAGCGACTACCAGAAGCGCTCCGAGACCAAGGAGATCTACATCCCGCCGGGCCCGCGTCTGGGCGACAAGGTGCTGGAGGTGGAAAACCTGTCCAAGCACTTCGGCGACCGCGTGCTCTACCAGGGCCTGTCGTTCTCCGTGCCGCGCGGCGCGCTGATCGGCGTGATCGGGCCGAACGGCGTAGGCAAGACCACGCTGTTCCGCATGATCGCCGGGCAGGACCAGCCGGACGACGGCTCCATCGAGCTGGGCGAGACCGTTCAGCTGGCCTATGTCGACCAGAGCCGCGATGCCCTGCAGGACGAGAAGACGGTCTGGGAGGAGATCTCCAATGGCCAGGACATCATCCAGGTCGGCAACTTCCAGATGCCGTCACGCGCCTACGTCGGCCGCTTCAATTTCAAGGGCACCGACCAGCAAAAACGCATGAAGGAGCTCTCCGGCGGGGAACGCAACCGCGTGCACCTGGCCAAGCTGCTGCAAAGCGGCGGGAACTTCCTGCTGCTCGACGAACCGACCAACGACCTGGACGTGGAAACCCTGCGCGCGCTGGAAGAGGCGCTGCTGGACTTCCCCGGCTCCGCGATCGTGATCTCGCATGATCGCTGGTTCCTCGACCGCATCGCCACGCATATCCTCGCGTTCGAGGAGGACGGCAACGTGGTGTTCTTCGACGGCAACTACCAGGAGTACGAGGAAGACCGCCACAAGCGCCTGGGCGCCGCGGCCGACCAGCCGCACCGGGTCAAGTACAAGCGACTCGCCTCCTGACCCACCCCGAAGGCCCGGCACCCGCCGGGCCTTCGCCTTTCCGCGCCCCGGCACGCCACGATCCGTTCACGGGCAATACCCGCTTCATCGGGCGCCCGGCCCGGCTGGAGACTACGGGTCCCACGGCCGGGTCTGCTCCACGAATTCCGTGGTAAACCCTTCCAGCTCCGCATCCTCGATCAGCCCTTCGCGCCGCATGCAACTGAACTGATCCAGGGCTTTCGAGCGAGCATGGCCATCGAAGATGAACGCAAGCCGCTTGTTCGCTTCCAGCAATTGCTCGTACAGATCCAGAAAGCGGTCGTGGTTCGACCGGCCCTCCTGTTCCATCGTCGCCCGGCAACTGGCCAGGGCTCGCTCGCAGTAACGATCCAGCGCGGTCTCCTTCAGCCGGCTGAACCGTTTCCAGTCCGATTCCTTGATCATTCCAGCAGCCTCCTGAAATTCGACACCCAAGGTGGTCAAGCGGGTGCGTGCTCAACAGGCCGCGAATGATGCAGCGAAAGCGATTGTCCAGCCACCCTTGTCGACGCTCGCAGGTCGCCGTCAGTCGTCCGGTGACCGGGTCGCGGCCCCGGCCGCGGGCGCAATCCCGGAAACCCGCGCAACGGAAAACCACGAGTCCAGGCAGGCGGGCAGGGCCCGCGCTCCACGGATACGGGAGCTCCGTCGAATGGATGGGTATGCCGGAAGCTTACCGATTACCCCGCGAGGCTCCTGCCTCCTGCCATGCGGTCCGTCCCGAAGGCGGTACCCCCGGTTCTGGTCGCGGGCCGGCGATGCGCATTCCCTTCGTTCGGGATGTAGTCCATATTCGGGTTAGCGGCCGGATGGTCCGGCCGGTCTGCCTTCGGGGCGGAGGGCGATGCAGGGATCCATCGGCAGTACAGGCAGCGCGGGTTCCGCGGACGGCCGCAAAGGGCAACAGGCCCAACCCGAGCGAATCGCGACTTGTCGCCTGCAGCTGCACCCGGGGTTCACGCTGGACGACGCTGCCGCGATTGTTCCCTATCTCGCGCGGCTGGGGGTTTCGCATGTCTATCTTTCGCCGATCCTGCAGGCGGTGCGCGGCAGCACCCACGGCTATGACGTCGTCGATCCCTCGCGGGTCAACGAAGAGCTTGGCGGCGAGCCGGCACGCCAGCGCCTGTGCGCGGCGCTGGAGGCCGCGGGAATGGGGCTGGTACTGGACATCGTCCCCAATCACATGGCCGTGGCCGGGGACCAGAACCCGTGGTGGTGGGATGTGCTGGAGAACGGCCCGTCCAGCCCGTTTGCGATGCACTTCGACGTCGACTGGGAGTCCTCGGAGGAGCGCTGGCCGAACAAGGTCCTGCTCCCGGTGCTGGGCGATCATTACGGCCGTGTCCTCGAGGCCGGCGAGATCCGCCTGCAATATGGCGCCGGGCTGTTCGACCTCGCCTATTACCAACACCGCTTCCCGCTGGACCCTTCTTCGCTCAACGAGCTACTCGACCATGCCTGTCGCGCCACCGGTATCGATCTGCTGGGCTTTCTCGCGGAATCCTGTGCCCGCCTGCCACAGCCGCATCTGATCGCACACCATTCGGTGGCACGACGTCACCGCGACCAGGGCGTGATCCGCCAGCTGCTGGACGACACGACCCGCCAGGACCCGGCAGCCGCCGAGGCAATCGCGGCCGAGGTCGAGCGGATCAACGCCGACCCCGATGCCCTGGACATGCTGATCGAGAAGCAGAACTACCGGCTGGCCTGGTGGCGCACCGCCGGCCGCGACCTTGGCTACCGGCGGTTTTTCGACATCAACGACCTGGCCGGGCTGCGTCAGGAGAAGGAGGAGGTCTTCCAGGCCGTGCATGCGCTGCCGGTCCGCTGGGTGGCAGAAGGCTCGGTGCACGGCCTGCGGGTTGACCACCCGGACGGCCTGCGCGACCCCGGGCAGTACTTCAGCCAGTTGCGCCGCGCCTGCCCCAACACCTGGATCGTCGCCGAGAAGATCCTGGAGCCCGGCGAGCAGCTGCCGGACGACTGGCCGATCGCCGGTACCACCGGCTACGACTTCCTCGACCGCGTACAGGGGCTGTTCGCGGACCCGGCCGGCGCGGCCCCGCTGACACGGCTGTTCGAGGAACTCACCGGCGAGGAGGCCGACTACCCGGGACTGGTCTACGAGTCCAAGCGACAGGTACTCAAGGACCTGCTCGGCAGCGAACTCAATCGCCTGAGCTCGCTGTTTGTGGATATCTGCGAACGCCACCGCCGCCACCGCGACTACACCCGTTATGAGCTCTACCTCGCCCTGCTGGAGGTGACCGCCTGCTTCCCCGTCTACCGCACCTACGTCACCCCGCGCGAAGGCGGCGTGACGGCGGCCGACGTCGGCTGCGTGGAGACCGCGATCCAGCGGGCCGCCGAGCGCTGCCCGGAGCTGGACAGCGAGCTGTTGCAGTTCCTGCGCAACCTGCTCCTGCTGCACATCCCCGGCGAGCGCGAGACCGAGCTGGCCCTGCGCTTCCAGCAGCTGACGGGCCCGGCAATGGCCAAGGGCGTGGAGGACACCGCGCTGTACCGCTTCCACCGCCTGACGGCCTTCAACGAGGTTGGTGGTGACCCCGACCGCTTCGGGATATCGGTGGACGAATTCCACGAGGCCAGTGCCCGGGCCCGCGCCCGCCACCCCGAGGCGATGCTGGCCACCTCGACCCATGACACCAAGCGCAGCGAAGACGTGCGCGCCCGCCTGCTACTGCTCTCGGAAATTCCGGAGGCGTGGGCCAGGAACGTGCGCCACTGGATGCGCCACAACACCCGCCACCGGACTGGCGAATGGCCGGACCGGGCCACCGAGTACCTGTACTACCAGACACTGGTCGGTGCCTGGCCGATCGACGCCGAGCGCATGACGGCCTACATGGAAAAGGCTACCCGCGAGGCCAAACAGCACACCAGCTGGACCCATCCGCAGGAAGACTACGAGCAGGCATTGCGCGATTTCGTGGCCGGCAGCCTGGATGACCCGAGCTTTCGCGAATCGCTGGAGTCGTTCCTGCAGCTCCTGATCGGCCCCGGCCGCACCAACAGCCTGGCGCAGACCCTCATCAAGCTCACCGCCCCCGGTATCCCGGACATCTACCAGGGCAGCGAGCTGTGGGACCTGAGCCTGGTCGATCCGGACAACCGCCGCCCGGTGGACTTCGACACGCGGACCCGCCTGCTGGAGGAACTGGCGCACCTCTCGCCGGCGCAGATCAAGGCGCGCGCCGACGAGGGCCTGCCCAAGCAGTGGGTGGTGCGCCAGGCGCTGGCCCTGCGCCACCACCATCCGGAGTGGTTCCGCCCGGATGCAGCCTGTACCCCGCTGCGCGCCAGCGGCGAACGCGGCGGGCACGCGGTTGCCTACCTGCGCGGTGAAGGGGCGCTGGTGCTGGTGCCGCGCCTGATAATCGGGCTGGCGCGCGACTGGCGCGGCACCCGGCTTTCGGTGCCGCCCGGCACCTGGCACAACCGCCTGTCTGGCGAGACCCTGCAAGGTGGCAACTACCCGGTCGCGGAGATCCTCGATGCGTTTCCGGTGGCCCTGCTCGAACGCGAGGAGGAAACGCCATGACCACCGTTAGCGTGTGGGCCCCCGAGGCGCATCAGGTCGAACTGGAGTGCGGTGGCAGCCGCATGCCAATGGATCGCCGGGCGGACGGCTGGTGGTCGCTGCAGACCTCGCGGGTGATGCACGGCAGCGACTATGCCTTCCGCGTCGACGGCAACGGCCCGCTCCCCGATCCGCGCTCCGCCTGGCAGCCGCAGGGCGTACACGGCCCGTCGCGCTGGCTGGATCATTCCCGTTTCGTCTGGAACGACGCTGGCTGGCAGGCGCCGCCACTGGCTGCGGCGGTGATCCAGGAGATCCACGTCGGCACCTTCACCCCGGCGGGCACTTTCGACGGCGTGATCGACCGGCTCGACCACCTGGCCGAACTCGGCGTCACTCACCTGGAGCTGATGCCGGTGGCGGAGTTCCCCGGCGAGCGCGGCTGGGGCTACGACGGGGTCGACCTGTATGCCCCGCACCACGCCTACGGAGGGCCCGAAGGCCTGAAACGCCTGGTCGATGCCTGTCACTGCCGGGGCATTGCGGTGCTGCTGGACGTGGTCTACAACCACCTCGGCCCGGACGGCAACTACCTCGCGCAGTTCGGGCCGTATTTCACCGACCGCTACCACACCCCGTGGGGCGACGCGGTGAACCTCGACGGCCCGGACAGTGACACCGTGCGCCGCTTCTTCATCGACAACGCCCTGATGTGGTTGCGCGACTATCACATCGACGGCCTGCGCCTTGACGCGGTGCATGCGATCGTCGATACCTCGGCCACCCATTTCCTCGAACAGCTCGCCGCCGAGGTGCAGCGCCTCGGACGCGAGCTCGGGCGGCACCTGGTGGTGATCGCGGAGAACGACCGCAACGACCCGCGCGTGGCACGGCCGGTCGAGACCGGCGGCTACGGCCTGGACGCGCAGTGGAACGAGGACTTCCATCACGCACTGCATGCCCTGCTGACCGGCGAGTCCGACGG
>NZ_JAWLFK010000017.1:0-34313 GCF_041685615.1 Thioalkalivibrio sp. | reverse complement strand
GGCACGGCCGGTCGAGACCGGCGGCTACGGCCTGGACGCGCAGTGGAACGAGGACTTCCATCACGCACTGCATGCCCTGCTGACCGGCGAGTCCGACGGCTACTACGCGGACTTCGGACGCCTCGCGGATGTCGCCCGGGTGCTGACGCGAGGCCTCGTCTATGACGGGCGCTACTCCCACTACCGCCGGCGCACCCACGGTCGACCGGCCTCCGACCTCCCCGGAAGGCGTTCCGTCGGCTGCCTGCAGAACCACGACCAGGTTGGCAATCGGGCCCTGGGGGACCGCATCAGTGAAAACGTCTCACCGGGACTGCTGAGGGTTGGTGCAGCCCTGGTGATGACCAGTCCCTTCGTACCCATGCTGTTCCAGGGGGAGGAATGGGCGGCCGCAACGCCATTTTTGTATTTCACCGATCACAGCGACGCCGATCTGGGGCGTGCGGTGACCGAAGGCCGGCGACGCGAGTTCGCGGCCTTCCGCCGGGACACCGATCCCGGCAACGTCCCGGACCCGCAATCCATCGAGACCTTCGAACAATCCCGCCTGGACTGGAACGAGTTCGAACGCGAGCCGCATGCCGACATCTTGCAGTGGTACCAGGCCCTGATCGCCCTGAGACATGCCCACCCGGCGTTCGGCGACGACCGTCTGGAGGCGATCGAGGCGCATTTCGACGAGGCGGCACGCTGGTTGATCATGCACCGGCCGGGACTCCGGGTGGTGTGCAACCTGCACCCTGCCCCGCAACGGCTGGCGTGCCCGGGCGCCGTGGCCGGGCACCTCCTGCTGCAGTCCGATGCAGGTATCGTGGTGGGTCCGGACAGCCTGGAGCTGCCCGGCGAGTCCGTCGTGATCCTGGACGCGCCGGCCCCCTCCTGCCTGCCCGGCCAACCGTCCATGTCGAGGGAGTGATAAGTGACCGTATCCGACCGCCCCGTACACCGCATCGAGGGCTACCTGCCGATCGAGGAGCACGGCCTGATCGGGAACTGCACGACCGCCGCCCTGGTCGGCCGCGACGGCGCCATCCCCTGGATGTGCGTCCCCCGCTTCGACTCCGAACCCTTGTTCTGCGCCCTGCTGGATCACCAGCGCGGCGGCGCCTTCACCGTGGCCCCGGAACCCCTCGTCGCCTCGCACCAGCGCTACATCCCGGACACCGCCGTGCTGATTACCGAGATGACCGGCCCGGAAGGACGGGTCCGCATCACCGACTGCCTGCCCCTGCGTGCGGGGGCGGACCTCTCCGAGGATGCGCCCGCCGGACGCAACGAATTGCTGCGCCGGATCGAGGTACTGGAGGGCCGGGTCCACCTGCGGGTGCGCATCGTGCCCCGGGGTGGAGCGAAGGTGTATCCGCACGGAGCGGGGCTGGGGCTGACGCTGCACCGCCAGCCGGAACTGGAACTGGCCCTCGGCTCGTCCCTGCCACTGGAGGACGCGGACAGCCTGCACGAGCTGGAGGCGGGTGAACAGCATCACCTGGTGCTCGGCTGGGGGCCACATACACACCGGTTCCAGGCCCGCACCCCGCAGGAGCTGCTCGAGGCCACCCTGCTGGTCTGGAGACGATGGATGCGGCATTTCGATTATGCCGGGCCGCAGGAAGAGCTCGTCCGCCGCTCCGCGGTTACCCTCAAGCTGATGGACTACACCGCGACCGGGGCGATGATCGCGGCGCCGACATCGTCCCTGCCCGAGGCGATCGGCGGCCCGCGCAACTGGGACTACCGCTACGCGTGGATCCGCGATGCGGCCTTTTCGGTCTACGCGATGAGCGAGATCGGCATGACCCACGAGGCCGCCGGGTTTATCGGCTGGGCGCTGGACGCCGTCGATCGCGCGGGCTGGCCCCGGGTCCTGTACGACGTGGACGGCCACCTCCCGCAACCGGAGCGCAGCGATCCGGACCTGGAGGGCTATCGCGGCTCGGGACCCGTGCGCTGGGGGAATGGCGCGGTCGAGCAGCGCCAGCATGACGTGTTCGGGGAGATCCTCGACTGCGCCTGGCGCTGGGTACGCTGGGGTGGCACGCTGGACGATCACCTGTGGGGGCGCCTGCGGCGCCTGGTCGAGTCCGCAAAGGCCGAATGGAAAACCCCCGACCACGGGATCTGGGAAGTGCGCACGGCCGGACGACCCTTTACCTACTCCGCCGCCCTGTGCGCGGTGGCGCTGGAGCGCGGAGCCGCGCTCGCCGAGCACAATGGCATGGGCGGGGACAGCCCCCTCTGGCGTTCCGAGGCGCGGCAGATCCACGAGGCGATCCTGGAACAGGCCTGGGACCCCGAACTCCAGAGCCTGACCGAACACCTGGGCGGCGGCGGCGTCGACGCGAGTCTGCTGGCACTGCCCGGACGCGGCGTCATTCCGGCGGATCACCCGAAGATGGTCGCCACGACCGAGGCCGTCGTGCGCCGCCTGGGCGCCGGCAACGGCCTGCTCTATCGCTATCTGCCGCAGGAATCCCCGGACGGACTGCCCGGACACGAGGGTGCGTTTGTGCTGTGCAGCTTCTGGCTGGCGGACAACCTGCTGGGGCAGGGCCGCCTGGACGAGGCCGAGGCCCTGTATGACGCCCTGTGCGCGCGCACCAACCATCTCGGCCTACTGCCGGAACAGATCGACCCCGCCAGCGGGGCATTCCTCGGCAACTTCCCGCAGGCATTCAGCCACGTCGGCCTGATCTCCACGGGCATCAAGCTGGGACGGGCACTGCAGCGAGACGCGGAGGGCTGAGCGCCGACACCCCGTCCCCGGGGCGAATCCCGGTCCGAACGACGCCCGGACCGGGGGAGCGAGCCCGTTCAGTCGGTCGGCATCATCGACGAGTGGTGATGGACGATCTTCCACTCCCCGTCGCGGTTCTCGTACACGAAGGTGTAGCGCGCCGGGACATCCTTGGTCTCGCCGCCATCGGTGACGCGAAAGGTGTAGGTGCCGGCGTCGGTGAGCTTGTTGCAGCCGAGCTTCACGTTGCGGGTGTTGATCGTCCCAAAGGGCTTCTTCTCGAGGAAGTGCTCGAAGTAGTCCTGGATCTCGGCGTGCGTGGTGCGCGGGACGTTGGAGACAGTCGGCAGCAGCACGGCGTCCTCGGCATAACGCTCGGTGACCTTGCGCGCGTCACCCGTCTGGAGTGCGTCATTCCAGCCATCGAACAGTTCCTCGGCCAGACGGCGGGTCGCCGGGGCGCAGACCACGCAGCTCTCGTTCGGCGGGGTATCGATGGCGCCGAACGCCGGATCCCCGCCTGTACCGGTCACCGGGTGGTGCTGGTCGCGATGCGAGGCACTCAGGCTCAGACGCGCCCGCGGTGCCTGATCGGCGTTGATGAACTGGGTGCCGCTGATGCGCGGCCGGCTGCTCGTGGTCACTGGCAGATCTCCGAGGTCGGCCGTCCCCGGCCGGATGAACGATGAATTGTAAGGGACCCTCCCGGGCCTGTCATGCGCGCGACAGCACCCGTCACCTGGCCTGCGCCTTGAAGGCAGCGAGCAGATCCTCGACCTGGCCGCGCACCCGCGCCTCGTCCTGTATGGCGAAATCGAGAAAGGTCTGCGCGACGACCGACAGCACCTTCTGCTTGGGGTGGACGATGTGCCACTGGCGGTGGATCGGGAAGTGCTCCACGTCCAGCAACGCCACCGGGCCACCCGCGCCCTCGGCGCTGAGGGTGTGCAGCGACAGCACCGCGATCCCCAGACCGCCAATCACCGCCTGCTTGATCGCCTCGTTGGAGCCCAGCTCCATGCGCACGGTCGGGTTGATACCGTGTCCCTGGAACAGCTTCAGGGTTGCCTCGCGAATACCGGACCCCGGCTCGCGCATCAGGAAGGTCTCCCGCTCCAGCCGCTCGATCGGGATGTTGCGCTGCCCGGCGAGGGGATGATCGCGGCTGGCCATTACCACCAGCGGGTTCGGCGCGAATGGATACACGGCGATGTCGGTCAGCCGCTCGGGTACGTGGCCGATGATGTACAGATCGTCGTCGTTATTGGCCAGGCGATCCAGCACACGGTCGAAGTTGCTGACCTCCAGCGACAGTTCGACATCCGGATAGCGCTTGGCGAACTGTCCCAGGATGGTGGGCGCGAAATACTGCGCGGTGGTAATGACCGCCAGGCGCAGGCGTCCGCGCTTCAGCCCGTGCATCTCCGCGAGCTTCATTTCCAGGTTGGTCAGGGCCCCCAGCATCTCGCGGCACGTGTCGTACAGCAGCAACCCCACCTCAGTGGGAAAGGCCTTGCGCCCGACGTATTCGAACAGCGGCAGGCCCAGCGCGCCGGAGAGCTTCTTGATCTGGATGGAAACAGTGGGCTGGGTCAGGTACAGCTCTTCCGCGGCGCGGGTGAAACTGCCCAGGCGCACGATCGCCTCGAACACCTGCAACTGGCGCAGGGTGGCGTGCCGGATCAAATGCGCCGGTAGCTCGGATTTCAGCATCACCTGCGGAAGGCTGGACTCCTTCGCCGGTGTCGAGCTGCTCCCCTTCTTGGCCATGCTAGTACCGCCACCTCTCGAGTCCGACGCAACCCGCGTTCCCCTCAAATGCCAGAACAAGGCGCAGCGCGCCTGCAATGGCCCGGTCCTTGTCAAGCGCCATAACGCCGTCATGGTGCTTCATTGGAGCTCCCGCCGGGCGAGGCGCTGGTCGTGTCGGACTCGATGGGTCACGGTACTCCCTACCGTGTCAGGCCCGCGTACAGCATGGGCAGCTTTTCCGGTAGCCGTTCTATATGGTCCAGCACCATGAAATGCTGCGCGCCGAAGATCCGTTCCACGTACTCGTCGGCCTTCGGGTCCAGGCTGATGCAGAAGCTGTAGACGCCATTCTTGCCAACCTCTTCCACCGCACGCTTGGCATCCTGGCGCAGGTATTGCGGGTCGCGCACATCGGTATCCGCCGGCTCGCCGTCGGTGACGATCAGCAACAGCTTCTTCGCCGAGCCCTGCTGGTGAAGCAGGTGACCGGCATGCCGGATGGCCGCCCCCATACGAGTGGAAAGCTGCCCCTTCATCCCGGCCAGGCGGGCGCGGGCGTGATCGTCGTAGGGGGCATCGAAATCCTTGAAGCGGTAATACTCGACGTCGTGGCGCCCGTCGGAGGCGAAGCCATGGATGGCGAAGGGATCGCCGATCTTCGAGATCGCCCCGCCCAGCAGAGCGGTGGCCTCGCGCGCCAGCTGCACCACGGTCGTCTCGCCATCGGCCAGGGTCTCGTTGGTTGACTCCGACAGGTCCAGCAGCACCAGCACAGAGAGATCCCGCACCTGGCGGACATTGCGCACGTAGATGCGCTCGTCCGGCTGGCGCCGCATGCGAAGGTCGATCTGCGCCTCCACCAGCGCGTTCACGTCCAGCTCGTCGCCCTCGGCCTGTTTGCGCAGACGCTGGACGCCCTGTGGCTGCATCGCCTCGATGAGAAACTTCAGGCGCGAGATCAGCGGCTTGTGCTTTTCGTTGATCGCGTCGATCTCTTCCACGTCGCCCTTTTGCGGACGTCGTTCCAGCAGGGTGACCCAGTGCGGCCGCTCCAGCTGCATCTGGTAATCCCACTCGTGGTAGTGGTACGGCAGAGAAATGGGTTCCCTGCCCTCTTGCTGATTGATGCTCTCGTCCTCGCTGTCGCGAAAGAATTCGGTCTCCAGCACCATGATCAGCTGGGCATCGTCCCCGGCGCCAGGGACATCGAGGGTGTTGATCATCTCCATCAGCGAGACATAGATCCGCTCCTGATTCGCGCCGTTCGCCATCAGCGTCTCGAAGTCCTCTTCCTCGCGGCCGAACGCCCAGATGTAGCGGTTGTCATCGCGGTAGAGCACATCGGGCGCGACCTGCCGCGGGTTCATGTAGCCCTTCTCCGGAAACTCCGGCGCCAGGGTCTCGGCCAGCTCGCGCGCCAGTCCAGGGGCCTCCAGATCGTCCGCCCGTTCGGTCAGGGCCGCGCGGGCCTTGGCCACGAACGGATGGTCATCGCGGTAGTCGGAATCCAGCAGGGCCCGCGCGGTACGGGCCAGCAACGCCTGCGGGGCGTCACCGTCCCCCGGGGTCGCCGTATGCAGCGGCGTCCACAGGTTGCGCAAACCCGGGAAGCCTTGGGTTGCCAGAGCCTCCACGCGTGCGTCCTCGAACAGCTCGGTCAGCACGCCGGTCACGCCGCGCGGCGCCTCCTCCGGCTGCATCTCGCGGGTGTAGACCACGTGGGCCGCGGCATGGGCCGCTGCCGCGCGGTAGAGATCCAGCCCGGTCAGACCTTCCCAGTCGTCGAAGGCGTCCGGGAGAAAGATCGTGAAGCCCTCGATATAGGGCTTGTATCCCTCGCGGGACTCGAAATCTCCACTCGTGGGGCGCATGAAAAAGTCGCGCGCCCACAAAGAACGCAGGTAGAGATTGATGCGACGCTGGACGTCCACGAACAGCGTGCCGCGGCGTTCCTTCTGAAAGACCGAGCGGGATTCGGGCGATTCCAGGCCGAAATACGCAATCTGCGCCTCGAGATCGGTGCGATGGGCCTGTGCCCCCCAGCTTGCCCAGCGGCGCAGGCCGCCGAGCGTCAGGTGGGCCAGGAGCTCGTCCAGGTGTTCCAGCATCGGGCGAACGCCACGCGGCACCTGCCCCAGCAGGTTGTCGACCAGGCGGAGATAACCCGAGAACAGGCCCTGGTCTCCCAGCCGGCGGGCGGCGATGGGGCTGGTGGAGATCAGCAACGTGATCACCGCGGCACTGGTCTTCGAGTACATCTTGATCACCGAGCGGACCAGCTCGCCGACTGCGTCCTCCCCCAGTTCCTGGGCCAGGTTCGGGGTCTCCTGAACGAACGCGATGACCATCTCGGACCCGCGGCCCAGGGAGTGCAGGCTCCGTGCACCTTCCAGGTAGTAGCGCTTCAGTCCACCAGCACTGAACGCGCGCGACGCCTCCTGCCACGAGGCCTCGAGGACCTCTGCGGCCTGGTCCCCGAGGTCCTCGAGGAGGTCCTGGTAGTCCTCCAGATGGATGCTCATCGTGATCCGTCGCAGGCGCCTAGAAGAACGTCGTCACGGCGGAGTCGAGGGCGTCACGCATATCCGGATCGTCCGTGATCGGACGGACGAGGGTCATGCGGCAGGCCGCCAGGGGTGCCACACCCTTGGCAATCAGCGAGGCGGCGTACACCAGCATGCGTGTCGAGATCCCCTCGTCGAGGCCATGGCCCTTCAGGTTGCGCGCGCGCTCCGCCACGCTGACCAGCTTGCCGGCCATATCCTCGTTGACCCCGCCCTCGTGGGCGACGATCCGAGCCTCGGTCGCGTGATCCGGATAGTTGAAATCCAGCGCGCCGAAGCGCTGCTTGGTGGATTCCTTGAGGTCCTTCATCAGGCTCTGGTAGCCGGGGTTGTAGGAGATCACCACCTGGAAATCGGGGTGCGCCTCGACCATTTCGCCCTTCTTCTCCAGCGGCAGTACGCGACGGTTGTCCGTCAGCGGGTGGATCACCACCGTCGTGTCCTGGCGCGCCTCGACGATCTCGTCGAGATAGCAGATGGCCCCATGGCGGGCCGCCTGGGTCAGCGGACCGTCCTGCCAGCGGGTCCCATTGGCATCCAGCAGGTAGCGGCCGACCAGATCCGAGGCGGTCATGTCCTCGTTGCACGCCACGGTGATCAGGGGCTTGCCCAGCTTCCAGGCCATGTGCTCGACAAAGCGCGTCTTCCCGCACCCGGTCGGGCCCTTGAGCATCATCGGCATACGCACCGAGTAGGCCGCCTCGTACAGCTCCACCTCGTCGGCGGTCGGCTGATAGTAGGGCTCTTCGGTGATCCGGTGATCGCGTAGTTCGTCCTGCATCTTTTCGACTCCTCAATCAGAAAGGCCGGGGCAAGCCCCGGCCACCGGCGCGCTGCCCTCAGTCGGGCCAGATACGTTCCGGATGCAGCTCGTTCCCGGTAGTCTCCGGCTTGGCGGATTTTTTCGCCGCAGGCTTCTTCGCGGCCGGGCTCTTCTTGGCCTGGGAGGAGGCAGCGGTGGTACCCGTCTTCCGGGTGGTCGCCGGCTTCTTGCGCGTGGTCGTACGCTTGCGCGCCGGCGCCTTGCGCCTCGGCGTCGCCGCCTTCTTGGTGGCGGCCGTCTTGGTGCTGGCCGCGGCCCGTGGCTGGCTGCTCGCCGGTTCCTGGCTCGTGTCCTTCTGGCCCCCGGCCTGCGTGTCGGCCTTCGCCTGCGGGTCCTGGCTCTTGTCCTTGTCCTGATCCTCGCGCGCACTGCGCACGCCAGCTGCCAGCTTGTCTTGCAGATTGCTCATTGCGACACCTCCTCGATGATAGCTTCGATCTCCGCCGCCGCGGCCTCGCCGGGCTTGCCAAGATCAAAGACAGAACAGCCCTCGAGTGCCGAGCGCCGGTAGATGGCCCGCCGGCGCAGCGTCTGCTCCAGGGCGGGGATGTCGATCTCCATCAGTGCGTGCTTCATCGCGCGCGACAGCGCACTGCGGACCTCGAGCTGATTGACGACGATGAACGGGCGCAGGCCGGAATTCTTGAGCCGAGCTTCTTCCAGGCCCCGCCCCATCCGAACACTGCCCCAGAGATCGACGGGGGACGGCAGAACCGGGATCAGGACCTCATCGGACGCGGCCAGAGCGCCATTGACCGCGCCGCCCTCCAGGGTGGGGGGGCAGTCAACCACGATGTGCTCGTAGTCCTTGCGCAAGGCCTTGAGCTCGCGGTCCAGTGGTCCGGCCACCGCGAACACCGAAGCCGGGAACGGACGCTCGTCGGAGGCCATGCGGGCCCACTGTCCCGCCGAGCCCTGCGGATCGGCATCGACCACAAGGGTTCGCCCGCGCCGCGCAAGACCGGCGGCCAGGTTCATGGTCAGGGTGGTCTTGCCCGTACCGCCCTTCTGATTGACTACCGCGATTACCCTCGAACCCACGCAACAGCCTCCTGCGGAATGGGGCCGGGATGGCCCCGGCCCGTCTAGTATCCCCCGGCTCAGCCGGTGGTGGCATCGGCCAGGCGGTCGACCTCCAGGGCGAAGGCCTTGTCGCCCTCCCCAAGTTGCTCGCCGTCACGGGCGTCGATGGTGATATTCACGTACGTGGTCCCGAAACTGATGTTCGGATGATACCCGTCCTGCTCCGACAGCTCGGCCACGCGGTCGAGAAACTCCCGCGTAATGCCGTATCGGTCGAACGTGAACTGCTTGCTCATGGACGCCGAGGACCCCTTGCCGGGCTCCCAGCCGGCCGGCACCACCAGATCGGTATCCGCCATTGCCTACTCCGCTCGAATTGCCGCATCCGCGTTCGTCACGCGGGATTGCCCTGGGCGTCGATCTCGCGCACGTGTTCCAGCTCGTCCTCGAGAATGCTCTCGAACAACGCAGCATCGTCCACCGCACCCACACGCCGGCAGTAGACGGCCGCCTCGTCATACAGGCGAACCGCCTCCATTTCCAGCTCGCGGTTGCGCGCCAGCAACTCGGCCATGGAACGACCGAGCCGGACCGGGGCCAGTTGGCTGCCGTTGGGGGCCACCCCGTAGTGGAACATGCGGGTCATGAAGCGATCCGCATGGTCCAGTTCTTCCTGGGCGTCGCGACGCAGGCATTCGCTTACGTCATTCATGCCCCACATCGCGGTCAACCGCGCCTGGGCCAAGTACTGCTGAACCGCCGAGAGCTCGTGCGCGACCGCGCGGTTCAGGTATCCCACGATCCGTGGATCGGACATGGATGTCGCCTTAGCTGGCCGAACCACTGGCGGTCGGGGCCGTCGGCAGGATGCCTTCCACTTCGGAATGCACGCGCGCAATGATGTGCGCGGCCACCAGACCGTCCCCCACCCGTTCGCAGGAATCCGCACCGGCACGCACAGCGGCGTTCACGGCACCGGTCTCGCCACGGACCAGAACGGTCACGTAGCCACCACCGACGAACTGACGACCGATCAGGCGCACTTCGGAGGCCTTGGTCATCGCATCCGCGGCTTCGATCGCCGGCACCAGACCCCGGGTCTCGATCATGCCAAGGGCCACACCAGAAATTTCGCTAGCCATCATCTACCTCTTCTTGAAAATGCCGGCGGGCCCGTTACGGACCCGACGGTGTTCGCCTACCGCGAGTTACGGCTTTTCCGGGAGGATGTTTTCCACCTCGGAATGGACGCGAGCAATGATGTGCGCGGCCACCAGGCCGTCACCCACCCGTTCGCAGGAATCCGCACCGGCACGCACGGCGGCGTTCACGGCACCGGTTTCGCCACGGACCAGCACGGTCACGTAGCCGCCACCCACGAACTGACGACCAATCAGGCGCACCTCGGAGGCCTTGGTCATCGCGTCGGCGGCTTCGATCGCCGGCACCAGACCGCGGGTCTCGATCATGCCGAGGGCCACACCAAAGTTTTCGCTAGCCATTACTCAACTCCTATCAAGCGTTACAGATGAATTACTTTTCAACCTGCTCGGGCAGGATGCTTTCCACTTCGGAATGCACGCGGGCGATGATGTGCGCGGCCACCAGACCGTCACCCACACGCTCGCAGGAATCCGCACCGGCACGCACGGCAGCATTCACGGCGCCGGTCTCGCCACGGACCAGCACGGTCACGTAACCACCACCGACGAATTGACGGCCGATCAGGCGCACTTCGGAGGCCTTGGTCATCGCATCGGCCGCTTCAATTGCCGGAACCAGACCACGGGTCTCGATCATGCCCAGCGCCACACCAAAACGTTCAGTTGCCATTGTCTTCTCTCCTGGATTTACAGTTTTTCAAAAAATGACGCTCACGCCGCCTTGCGGGAACCAGCAGAGCGCTGTGCATCGGTCTGGTCTTGTCCTGCATCGTCCTTCGACCCTTCCGTCTTCTTCCCACCATCGTCCCAGTGGTCGATGATGCCGCCGATCGTCAGATCGGTCTGAATGCTGTTGTCGTCCAGCGCGTAGCGCGCAGCCGAGCCGCTGATCGTGAACACCCAGTTACCCGGATGGGCCCCGACCGTGTCGACCGCGACGTTCAGCGCACCCTTCTGGTCCACCAGCACGCGCAGCGACATGGTCTTCAACCCATCCACCCGACGGGTCACCACCAGTTCGTCCTGCACCTGCATGATCTCCATCGAGCTACTGCTCCTCCCAGTAATCGATGATCCCCACGATCGTCGCGTCACTGGGATAGGACTTGTCGCCGGCCGCTTCACGCGCAGCCGAGCTGCCCACCACGATCACCCAGTCCCCGGGTACGCAGCCAACCGCGTCCACCGCGACCGTCCGTGGCCCACCGGCCTTCTCCTGGACCACCAGCAACGGCCGGTGCCCGAGATCGCGGATGCGGTTGGTCGAAACCAGCGTCTTCTCAACCTTGCAGATCTTCATTCCCGTTCCCGTGTACGTCAGGCGGCCAGCGGTTCCAGACGGCTTCCGCTACGTTTGTCGCGAATCACCATGTGGCATCCGATCAGCCCTTTTTCTGCCAGGTCGCGGTAGCGATCCATGATCTGGTTGCGGATGCGGCGGCAACGCGCCTCCACCCTTTCCCGCGATCCCGGCACCTTGCGGTCATAGCGGTAATGGATCACCACCGGCACCGGCAGGCCGCGCTCGACATTCAACTTCCGAAAAATCTTGTTCACCCCGACATCCATGCCCTCGGAGCCCTCTTCCATCGTCTCCAGGTGAGTGAAGTACGCGAAGTTCCGTACCTGCATCTCCTCGATCTCCTGACCAACAATGATCACGCGCTCCCGATGCCCGACATCGGCGTAATGTCCACCGTGGTAGCGCGCAACGTAATCAAGCTGCGAAATGTTGTTCAGCAGCAGCCGCGAGATCAGTCGCAGCATCCCTTCGTGCGGCGCCCCACTACCCCGTCCCCAGCCTTGCTGGTGGATCGCGTCCTGGATCGCCTGGTACACCCGCAGCGACGCGGCCTGTTCATCCAGGCCCTGCGTCGCGCGATACAATTCCGCGCTTTCCACGTAGCGGTACAGGCTCATCCGCGTGTCCGCATCCGGGATGTGGATCTTCACCGCATCCGTGTCCGTGTCCACGCCAATCAGCAAAGTGTCGACCGAGGCCCCACAGCAGTAGGTGTTCTCGATCGCCTGGCGGAAGGCGCGCAACTGGTGCAGCGCGCCATCTGCGGCATCGCGCTCGCTGTTGCCGTGCGCCGCACAGCCCTGGTGGAGCGGATCCGCACCACTATAGTGGTACGCCGCAATCTTCAGGTAGCGACTGGAAACATCGGCCGTGGTCGGCCGTCCCTCGCGGAACCGAAGCAACTCGCGCTTCGTCCAGTGGCGCACGTCCTCTTCGATATCGAACTGCGCGCCGGCATAGCTCTTCACCCGTACCGCCAGGTCCGGCAACCGCAGGATGAACCGGCGCAGGCCCAGCAGGCGACCGTCGGAGCAGGGCGAGATGTCCACTTCGTGGAAATCGCAGTCGAGGAAATACGCGATCGCACTTTCCGCCTCGGCCACCAGATCTTCGCGCCCGGCCCAGTATTCGTTCACCACCTGGTCGAACAGCTCGAACGTCCCATGCAGGTACAGCTCGCGCGTGTCCAGGTCGTTGATCCAGGCGTCCTCGAGCGCCTTATCCGGCAGCCGGTACCCCAGCTGTTCCTGAACCATCGACTGGGCCCGTTCCTCGAAATCACGCTCGTGCTGCAGCGCGTGCACCTCCTTCAATACCGGCACCAGCCGCGCGAACCGGTCCCGGAAGCCCTGTTCGAAGGCATGCAGGCGTTCGTTCATCGCGACATCCGCCAGCGGATGCCCCGGTTGCAGTCCCCGTGTCACATCCGCATCCGAAGACGCGACGGTTGGAACCGCGGACACGGGCGCCGCAGGCGGGGTGGCCGCGCGTGCAGCCACACCCCGGGACTTCGCGAAACGCGAGCCCAGGGGACTGTTCTTGCGGCGACCGCGCACCATAGTGTCCAGTGTCCTTCCCGACCTTAACCGCGCGCCCCGCCGGACAGCGTCACCATAGAACCGGCGTCGCTGTTCCCGGAGGAACCGGTGATCCTGCTCGGGGGCACATCCTTGCGCTCGAGTTCCCGATTCACGTAGGCACTGCGGCCTTCGCCTCGCGGGTTCCCCTTCTGAGTGGCATTACGCCGGGTCGACATCCCTTCGGTACCGGTCACCCGGTCCCCGCGTCCCCAGTCATCGCCGGTAACGGAAATGCCGTTGCTGCTGCCATTGACCGTCACCCGGTCCGCGCCAACCTTTTGGCCTTCGTCGACCGGAGCTGCGGCCTCCTGCTGTTGCCCGCCGTTGTAGCGGAACTCCTCGGTACCGGACACCAGGCCCATTGCCTTGTTGATCGACCCGGTCAGTCGCCCACTCGAGCCATAAGCGGTACCGGTGACGCGTTCGCGGCGTTCAGCCGCCGCCCGCGCCGGCGTTGCCACGCTGAAGCCAGCGTTCGGCATCGGACGCTCCTGCACATGTGGTGCTGGCTGAGCCGGGGCGGCCTGCATCCCTTCCGGACGCAGGCGCGGATGCAGGCTACTGGCGACACTGGCGCAGGTCTGAGCGAACTCGTTGGCGCCGACATACGGGGCTCCCGAGACGTCCTGGCACGCACCGCGCTCGGTACCGGTCACGCGCTCGTCGTAGCCCGGCTGGCTACCGGAGACCGCGTGACCCGGCGTCGAATGGCGCTCGGCCACACGAACCTCGGCCGCCCGAGAATCCTGCGTCTCGCAGAACTGGTCGTACTGGTCCGGCCCAATATAGGCCGTCCCGCTAACCGGTTTGCAGGCTCCGTACTCGTCACCCGTCACCCGGCTCGATCGGCCGACTGCGGTGCCGGAGACCGCCTGATGGTTCCAGGTACGGCCGACCGTGACCTTCTCCGGCGCAGCATCCGGGCGCTGACCACCGCAAAACGCATCGTAATGCTCGGAACCCGCGTATTCGGTGCCGGTAATCGGTTTGCAGCCCCCGTACTCGTCGCCTGTCACATGGATCGAATGGTCCACCTGCGTGCCCGAAACTTCACGGCCGCGCAGGGTGTGCATCACGCCCACCTTGGGCACCCCCCCGGCTGCGGGCTGTTCACACAGCTCCCCGAAGTCGGCCTTGTTGTAGTACGGGGTACCGGTCAGCGACTTGCAGGAGCCCGTCTCGTTGCCGGTCACCTTCGAGCTACGGCCCACCGCCACCCCGGTCACAGTCTGGTCTTCCATGGTGTGCGACTCCTGGACCTTGGCTGGCGTCGGCTCCGGGCGGGTTCCGCAAAAGCCCTGGAACTGTTCGGTGCCTAGATATTCCGTTCCGGTGACCGGCTTGCAGCTGCCGTATTCATCACCCGTGACCTTGACGGAGCGCCCGACTTCGGTACCGGTCAGTTCACGACCGCGAAGGGTATGCATGACGCCGACCTTCATCGGCGCTCCGCTGGGCTTTCCCGTGTTGCAGGGCACCTCGCTAGCCGCGGTGTTCAGGTACTCGGTACCCGTCACGTCGCGGCAAGAACCGGATTCGTCGCCCGTGACGTTGGGGCTGCGACCGACCGAAGTACCTGACACGCCCTCGCCTTGGCGCGTCATCATCACGCTGGTGCGGACCGGACCGGCCTGAGGGCGGGTCCCGCAGAAGCCCTCGTACTGTTCCGTGCTGAGATACTCGGTGCCCGTGATCGTCTCGCAGGATCCTCGTTCGTCGCCCGTCACGCGGGTCGAGCGGCCCACCTCCGTACCACTGACGGTCTGCCCATGGGAGGTATGCGAGGCCCCGACCTTCGGGGGGTTCCCCGCCGGCCGGACGCCACAGTAACTCTCGTAGTGCTCCTGGCCCAGGTATTCGGTACCGGTGATCGAGGAGCAGCTGCCCGCCTCGGTGCCGGTCACGCTGGCGGTGCGTTCGACTTGCGTGCCACTGACGGGGCTTCCGGCAAGCGTCGTGCCTTCCTCGACTTTGGGCGGTGCATCACCCTCGGCCGGCCGCGGACGACCGCAGGGGCGACCCGGTTCGGAGGAACCACGGCCCAGCTTGCAGAGTTCTTCACGGCGCTGGCGCGCCACTTCCCGCGTCGACATGCCCTTGCGTTTCGCCGCTTTCCATGCGCCTTCCTGCGGCAGCGTGCCGCGGGCCTGCCCACCCTTGAAACGGCGACGCAGAGCCTGCTTGCCGTTTTGCGCCATCGCATCCCGGCGGGCCATACAGATCGCCCGCACCTCGGAGATCATCGGGTGCGCGCCGGCGGCCTCACCCCCGGACTCGACCTTGTCGCACAGCTGGTCCAAACCGCTTTCGACTACGGCATTTTCCTGTGGCGAGCCCGTTTCGAACGCATCTTCACGTTGCGACTCGTCGCCCTTGCTCGATTCCTGCTTCCCCGACGCGGCCGGTTCCTGGCCCTTCAGGCGGTCCTCCCGGCGCGGCTCCGGCGCCGTGGCCTTCTTGCCTGCCGTGGACAGGGCCTGTCGACGCAGACGGCAAATCTCGCGACCGCTCATGTTCGAGCAGTCCACATCGACGTTCTGCGAATGGGCCAGCGCATCGAGCTGGCGCGAGCGCTCGGCACCCGCGCGGGCCATCCCACCGGAGACCTGTGCCCGCGTATTCGTACGGCCCACGGCCTTCTTGCCCTGGCGCGCCATCTTCTGGCGACGCTCAAGGGCCGCCTGTCGGCCGTTGGAGGCCCCCGCGTGGGCCCCCGGCTCCGGTCGGCGTTCGGGGATGGTGTCGCGGGTCTCGGAGACCGGCGACTGGGATTCACTGGAGTGCGTCTCCGGCTCCCGCGTCTGGGATGCCGGGGCGGATTCCGGCCTCGCCTGGCGCGCGTTACGCGCTGCCTCGGCGGAACGGCTGTTCCCCTTGTTTTGGCCGGTCGACTTCACGGCAGCCTTGCCATTGCGGGACATGGCCTTGCGCCGTTCGAGGGCACGTTCACGCCCCGAGAGACCGTCAGACGCTGATGTCGGATTACTCATGGCACTTCCTTACAGTTGGCGGCAGCAACAGTAAATAACGCTGTACTGAACTGCCGGGTCCGCGCGGACCCGGCAGGCATCGGGTCCTTAGCGACCGCGATCGACCACGAAGGCCGTACCCTGGCTCTGGGCGTAGTTATCGTAGGCGAGGAAGCGAACCATCATGCCGGGATTGGCACGGCGGCATTCTTCGATCTCCTGAAGGACGGCTTCCACGGACTGCTCGCCGAACATCGGGAGCTTCCACATGTACCAGTAGTGGGACATGGCGTGTTCCTTCTCGCTGTACTCGATCGCCGGGTTCCAGCCCTGGGCAATGGCGTATTCGATCTGACGACGAACCTGATCGGCGTTCATCTCCGGCAGGTAGGAGAAGGTCTCGTACTTCTGAACCGGCTTGAAGTGCTGAATATCGGACATGTCATTAATCCTATGCGCTTGTTCTTGATGGGTGCGGGCAGCGCGTCAGGCCGCCCGCACACGAGCGATCATTTGTGCTGGACGTCCAGCTTGTCGGTGGTGTCAAACTCGAACTTGATTTCCTTCCATGTCTCCATGGCGATCTTCAGTTCGGGACTGTGCTGGGCGGCCTGGGTCAGGATCTCCTTGCCTTCCTTCTCGATGTCGCGACCCTCGTTGCGCGCCTGGACACAGGCCTCGACGGCCACGCGATTGGCAGCCGCGCCCGGAGCATTACCCCACGGGTGGCCCAGGGTGCCGCCACCGAACTGCAGCACGGAGTCGTCGCCGAAGATGGAGACCAGGGCCGGCATGTGCCAGACGTGGATACCACCGGAGGCCACGGCGAACACGCCCGGCATGGAGCCCCAGTCCTGATCGAAGAAGATACCGCGCGAGCGGTCTTCCGGGACAAAGGATTCACGCAGCAGATCGATCCAGCCAAGCGTCGCGGCGCGGTCGCCTTCGAGCTTGCCGACCACGGTGCCGGTGTGGAGGTGGTCACCGCCGGACAGACGCAGGATCTTGGCGAGCACACGGAAGTGGATACCGTGCTTCGGATGACGGTCGATCACCGCGTGCATGGCGCGGTGGATATGCAGCAGCATGCCGTTGTCGCGGCACCAGTTGGCCAGGCCCGTGTTGGCACAGAAACCGCCGGTGATGTAGTCGTGCATGATGATCGGTGCGCCAATTTCCTTGGCGTACTCGGCACGCTTGTACATCTCTTCCGGGGTCGGGGCGGTGACGTTCAGGTAGTGACCCTTGCGCTCGCCCGTTTCGGCCTCGGACTTCTCGATGGCTTCCATCACGAAGTCGAAGCGGTCACGCCAGCGCATGAACGGCTGCGAATTGACGTTTTCGTCGTCCTTGGTGAAGTCGAGGCCACCACGCAGGCACTCGTACACGGCACGGCCGTAGTTCTTCGCGGAAAGACCCAGCTTCGGCTTGATGGTGCAGCCCAGCATCGGACGGCCGTACTTGTTCAGCTTGTCGCGCTCGACCTGGATTCCCATGGGCGGGCCGCCGCAGGTCTTCACGTAGGCGATCGGGAAGCGCACGTCTTCCAGACGCAGCATGCGCACGGCCTTGAAGCCGAACACGTTACCGACCAGGGAGGTGAACACGTTCACCATCGAGCCTTCTTCGAACAGGTCGATCGGGTAGGCGATGAACGCGTAGAAGGACTCGTCGTCACCCGGGACGTCCTCGATCATGTAGGCCCGACCCTTGTAGTAATCCATGTCGGTCAGAAGATCGGTCCACACCGTGGTCCAGGTACCGGTGGAGGACTCGGCTGCCACAGCGGCGGCTGCCTCTTCGCGGTCGATACCGGGCTGCGGGGTGATCTTGAAACATGCCAGCAGGTCAGTATCCAGCGGCGTGTATTCGGGCATCCAGTATGTTTCGCGGTAATCCTTGACGCCCGCGGAGTACTTCTTGGCGGCAGACATGTGGCCTTCTCCTACGCGTTGGTTAATCGTGATGGTCGCCTAGATTAGGGAGGGTGATAGCTAATAACAAATAAATAATCTAGATACGACCAATAGACTATCGTTTATATAAAAGCCGGACAGCGAGGGGCCCACTGACCGGCGGGGGTTCGGGTTCGCAATGGCGCAGCGCCGGGATGAATCCAGGTCTGCCGCCAGCTTGCGCGCGACGATTGTAGTCCAAGACCGTATCCGTTGCATGCCTTTGCCGGGATGGGCCGCACATCCCCCTCTGACGAAGCATCCGTCGACGGCACGCCCCTCCCGGATCCGGCCTGGCAAGCGGCTGTCACGATGCCGTCGCGGTGGCCGGGTCGCCACTGCCGGCCCCACCATAATCGCGCGCAAGGTAGAGGTAGATGGCCGGCACGACAAACAGCGTGAAGAGCGTGCCGATCGCCATCCCGCTGGCAATCACCAGGCCCATCGCGAAGCGCGAGCCGGAGCCGGCCCCGGCGGCCATCAACAGGGGCACCATCGCCACCACGGTCGCGGTCGTCGTCATCAGGATCGGACGCAGACGCAGGGACGCCGCCTCCTCGACGGCCTCGCGTAACGTGCGCCCCTGGCGCTGAAGCTGGTTGGCGAACTCCACGATCAGAATGCCGTGCTTGGCGATCAGGCCGATCAGCGTCAGCAGGCCCACCTGGGTGTAGATGTTCAGCGAGGTCACGCCGAGACTGATGAAGATCAGCGCGCCGGCGATGGACATCGGCACCGTGGCCAGGATGATGAGCGGGTCGCGGAAGGACTCGAACTGGGCCGCCAGCACCAGGAAGATCACCAGCAGGGCGAAGAAGAAGGTGACCACCAGTTCACCCCCCTCGGCCTTCAGCTGGCGCGACTGCCCGGCGTAGTCAACATTGACGTCCGGTGGCAGGACCTCCGCGGCGATCTGGTCGATGATGTCCAGCGCCTCGCCGAGGGTCACGCCCGGGCGCGGCACGCCGGACAGGGTCACCGCGTTGAGCTGCTGGAACCGTTTCAGCGAACGCGGCGTGACGGACTCGTCCAGCGTCACGATGCTGGAGAGCGGGATCGGGTCGCCGTCGCGCGTGCGGGTGAACAGTTCTTCCAGCTGCTCCGGGTTCAGGCGCTCGCTGCGCTGGATCTGGGGGATCACGCGGTAGCTTCGGTTCTCCATCGCGAACCGGCCGGCGAACCCGCCGGAAAGCATCGTGGCCAGATCCGCATTGAGCGTGGCCATGTCGATGCCGAGCTGCGCGGCCCGCTCGCGGTCGATCTCCAGATCCACCTGGGGCTGGTCGAAGTCAAGGTCGGTGTCCATGAAGATGAAACGCCCCGTCGCCATCGCGCGTTCCTGGATCTCGCCGGCGAACTGCTCCAGTTCCTCGAACGAACCGGTGGAACCCAGCACCACGCTGACCGGCGCGCCATCCCCGGGGGTAGGCAGCTGCGGCGGCTGGATGGCGAACACGTCCAGCGCCGGGATGCGGTCCAGACGCGGCTGCAGATCCTCCTCCAGGATGGTCTCGGTGTCGCGGTCGCGCTGATCCCAGGGCGCCAGGACAAAACCGCCCAGCGCCCGGTTACTGGCACCGGCAATGCCCGGGCCGCCCCCGAAGCCGTTGACGATGAAGATGTTCTCAAGCTCGGGGATTTCGTCGAAGAAGCGATCCGTCAGCATGGTGTTGCGCTCCAGCCAGTCCAGGCCCATGTAGGCATCACCCTCCATGGTGGCAAAGGCGAAGCCCTGGTCCTCCGGCGGTTCCAGTTCGCTTTGCGAGGTCACGAACAGGAAGTAACAGGACACCAGCACGATGGCCCCGAACACGGCGATGGTAAAGCGGTCATTCAGCGCCCCGTGCAGGCGCCGCCGGTAGCGCTCCTGAAGACCCTCGAAGCGCTCGTCGAGCCAGCTCTCGATGCGCCCGCGCTTCTCCACCGAGCCGTCGCGCAGAATCTTGGAACACATCATTGGCGACAGCGTGATCGCGACAATGCCGGAGATGACCACGGTCGCCGCCAGGGTAAAGGCGAACTCGACGAACAACGTTCCGGTCAGCCCGCCAATGAACCCCAGCGGCAGGAAGACCGCCACCAGCGTGGTCGACATGGCGACGATGGGCCAGGCCAGTTCGCGTGCGCCCTGGATCGCCGCATCCATGCGCGACATGCCCTCCTCGATATGCCGCGAGATGTTCTCCAGCATGATGATCGCGTCGTCCACCACGATACCGATCGCCAGTACCATCGCCAGCAGCGTCAGCAGGTTCAGCGAGAACCCCATCAACAGCATCAGCATGAAGGTCCCCACCAGCGACAGCGGAACCGCGACCGCCGGGATCAGCACGCTGCGCAGCGAACCGAGGAACAGGTAGATCACCACCAGCACGATCACCAGGGCGAGCCCGATGGTTACCAGGACCTCGTCGATCGCGCTCTGGATATAGTCGGTGGAGTCATAGACGATCTCGCCCTCCAGCCCTGACGGCAGTCGCGGCTGGATGCGCTCGTCGAATACGTCGCGGACCTCGGCGATCACGTCCAGGGCATTGGCATCCGGCGCCAGCTCGATGCCGACGAACGTCGCGGCCTGGCCATTGAAGCGCACCGAAGTATCGTAGCTCTCGGAGCCCAGTTCGACCTCGGCCACGTCGCCCAGGCGCACCAGGTCGCCGTCGGTCTCGAACAGGATCAGCTGTTCGAACTCCTCCGGGCGGCTGAGATCGGTGTCGGCGGTCAGATCCAGTCCGACCATGGAACCGCGCGTCTGGCCCACGGCCGAGAGCACATTATTGCGCTCCAGCGCCTCGCGCACATCGCGTCCGGTGACACCGAAGGACGCCATGCGGTCGGCATCCAGCCAGGCGCGCATCGCGAAACTCTGGGCGCCGAGGATCTCGGCGCGCTGCACGCCATTGACGGTGGCCAGCTCGGGCTGCACCTCGCGGATCAGATAGTCGGTGGTCTGGTTATTGGACAGGTGCTCGGAATAGAACGACATGTACATTGCCGCCACGTCCTGCCCGACCGAGAGGTCCACGACGGGGTCCTCGGCCTCGGAGGGCAGGTCGCTCCGAATCTTGTCGACCTGCGCCGAGATCTGGGTCAGGGCCTCGTTGGGGTCGTAGTCCAGCTCCAGGTGGGCCTCGACGATGCTGATTCCCGCGCGGCTGGTGGAGACGAGGTAATCGATCCCCTCGGCCTCGGCGACCTCGCGCTCCATCGGGGTAGTGATGAAGCCCTGTACCAGATCCGCGTCGGCACCGATGTACGCAGTGCTGATGGTCACCACCGCGTTCTGCACCTCGGGGAACTGGCGCACGTTCAGATCGAACACCGCGCGCACGCCGAACAGCAGGATGAACAGGCTCACCACGGTAGCGAGCACCGGCTTCTGGATGAAGATGTCGGTAAAACGCATGTCCGGGCGCCGCTCAGCGGTTGGCCGGGCGCGGGTCGCGCTCGGCATCGGGCTGGGCGTCCTCGGTAATCTCCACCGGGGTATCGTTCTGCAGCTTCAGCAGGCCGCTGGCGGCGATGCGTTCGCCCGGCTCCAGGCCGTCCAGGACCTGAACCAGGTCACCGCGACGCTCGCCGGTCTCGACCAGGCGCTGCTCCACCCGCAACTCGCCCTCGTCATCCTCCTCGATCACGAACACCGACTGCCCCCAGGGCGCGAAGCGGATTGCGGTCTGGGGCGCCACCACGATCTCCTCCGCATCCCCGCGATCCAGGGTTACACGGGCGAACTGCCCGGAACGCAGGCGGCCCTGCTCGTTCGCAAGAACGGCCTGCACGCGGAACATCCGCGAGGCTGCGCGCACCCGCGGCTCGATGGCGGTCACCTCGCCGCTGAACGCCTCGTCGAAGGCATCCACCTCCACGCTGACTTCCTGGCCCAAAGCAATCTCGCCCAATCGCCGCTCCGGCAGGGTGAAGTTCACGTACAGCGGCTGCAGGGCCTCCAGTACCACGATCGGTTCGCCCGGGCCGACGAACTGCCCGACGTTCACCTCGCGGATCCCCAGCTCCCCGGCAAACGGCGCACGCAGGCTTTTCTGTCGAATGCGGGCATCCTGGGCCTCCACCGAGGCCGCGGCCTGTTCCGCCTCCGCCACCCGGCGCTGGAACTCGGAATCGGAGATATCGTTACGCTCGATCAGGCCACGCGCCCGCTGCAGTTCGCGCTGGGCCAGGCGTTCGGCGGCGCGCAGGTTCTCCAGTTCGGCCTCGTCCAGGGTCGTGTCCAGGTCAACCAGGGGATCACCGGCCTCGACCCGGGCGCCATTCTCGAAATGGATGGCCTGCACGATGCCCTGCGCTTCCAGACTCAGGGTCGCGCCCTGCACCGCCGCCAGGCTGCCGATGGCGCGAACGCGGGGGGTCCAGGTATCGGTGGCGACCTCGGCGGCATTGATCGTCACCACCGGCTCCGGCATATCCTCGAAGTACTCCGCGATCTGCTGATCGACAAAGGCCTTGAAGCCGAAGATTCCGCCCAGTACGACCGCCACTGCCACCAGCATCAGGATCAACCGCTTCATCAATATCTCCCGGAGCCAACGGGGCCCTTGCCCGTCGGCGAATAAAGTTGAGAGGGACGGTCTAGTCCGCCACGGATCCTTCTTGACCGGCCTTCGCGTCGCCGATCCCGGCCTCCCGCAGCGCGGCGCGCACACGCTCGGTCTCTGCACGCACCACCGAGGGCTCGTCCGGATCCAGGCGGGGTTCCCAGCGCCAGCCCGTCATCAGCGCATGGAAGTGCCGGATCAGATGGTCATAGGGTCGATGGATGTCGTAGGCATCCAGCAGGCCCTGCGCATTGGCCAGGCTCTGCATCCCCACGTTGAGGGCCCAGGGCCCCAGCCCCATCTCCTCCTCGGATATCGCGCGCGCCGGCGGCAGGTCCCCGTGATTGCGCGCCTCGGCCACCACCGCGTGAACGGCCACGCTAATCGGCTGCCCGGCCTCCAGCAGGGCTGCGCGGCGCGGCACCGAGACATTCGCCCAGACCACTTCGGTCACCAGGTACTGGGTGAGGCGGTAGTAGTCCGGGTTGTGTGCGGCGAAATCGATGTCGGTCAGCACGATCGCCAGCATCCGCGAGCGTGTGCCAAGGTCAAGCGCCGGGATGGCACGGAACCGCGCCGCCCGCTCGCGCGTGGTACGCGTCGCCACGGCCGCCAGCAGATCCTCGCGGGAGTCGAAATGCTGGTAAAGCGTGCCCGTCGCGTACTCGCAGTCCGCCGCCAGCTTCGACATCTGCAGGCCCAGCAGGCCATCCTCGCGGATGCGCTCGTGCGCCCGTTCGATGAACAGCGCCTCGCGCGCCTCGCGCTCGCGCCTCCTGCGATCCTCGGTGCTCATGAGCGGCATCCTATCGAATCTGTGCCGGTTTTTGAATCCGATTCATCTTTCGGCACAGAAAAACCGTGGCCAGACTACCGGCACGGTTCCGGGTACTTCAGCCCGTCTCGCGCAGAAGCCGCACGATGGCGTCGGCGACGCTCTTGCTGGACTGTGGGTTCTGGCCGGTCACCAGCTTGCCGTCGATCACCACCTGATCGGCCCAGTCATCGGCGGTATCCACCTCGCCACCCAGTTCCTGCAGCTTGTCCTGCAGCAGGAACGGCATCGCACTGTCCAGCTGGACGGCCTTCTCCTCGCTGTTGGTGAAGGCCGCGACCTTGCGCCCCTTCACCGCGGAGCTGCCGTCGGCCAGCATCGCGCCCACCAGGCAGGCCGGCCCGTGGCAGACCGCCCCCACCACCTTGTCGTTTTCCATGAACTCCGCAACCAGGCGCTGCACATGCGGGTTGTCGGGCAGGTCGAACATGGTTCCGTGTCCGCCGGGGAAGAAGATCGCGGCGTAGGACCCATGGTTCATATCCGCATCCAGGCGGATGGTGTCATCCAGGGCCTCCTGCGCGGCAACGGCTGCGGGCCCGGCACGGCTGGCCTCCAAACTCTTCGGGTCCAGCGGAGCCGGCCCGCCCTTGGGGCTGGCGACCTTGACCTCGAAACCGGCCTTGCGGAAGCGATCATAGGGCTCCGCGAACTCGTCGAACCACACGCCGGTGGCCTGACCGGGGCCGATCTCGCCGTGACTGGTCACCACCATCAGAATTGTCTGGCTCATCCCGATACCTCCGTATGCATCCGTGTCTCCGGTGGACTCGCAGGCGCGCGACAGGTTCCGGGCCCCGGCCCGATTCACACACGGGGACCGGAACCGGCCCGGGTTGATGGCCAGGGTGCGGGACGGGTCAACGAAGGGCACACGGACCCGGCAACGGCTGCCGCCGGGGCTGAATCAGGCGTGGTAGTAGTCGCGATACCACTCGACGAAGCGGGCGATGCCGTCTTCCACGCGGGTGGCGGGGGCATAACCCACGTCCTGGCGCAGGGCCTCGACATCGGCATAGGTGTCCGGCACGTCCCCCGGCTGCAACGGCAGGAGGTTCTTCTCGGCCTTCTTGCCCAGGCAGTCCTCCAGCACCTCGATATAGCGCATCAGTTCCACCGGCTCCTGGTTGCCGATGTTGTACAGCCGGTAGGGAGCCGCACTGGTGGCGGAATCCGGCTCGGCCCCGCTCCAGTCCGGGTTGCGCGGGGCCACGTGGTCCAGGGTGTGGATCACGCCCTCGACGATGTCGTCGATGTAGGTGAAGTCGCGCCGGTGGTGGCCGTAGTTAAAGACGTCGATCGGCTCGCCCGCCAGGATCTTCCGGGTGAACATGAACAGCGCCATGTCCGGGCGGCCCCAGGGGCCGTAGACGGTGAAGAAGCGCAGCCCGGTCACCGGCAGGTCATAGAGATGGCTGTAGGTATGCGCCATCAGTTCGTTGGCCTTCTTGCTGGCGGCGTACAGGCTCAACGGGTGATCGACGTTGTCGTGCACCGAGAACGGCATGGTGGTGTTGGCGCCGTAGACCGAACTGGAGCTGGCAAAGACCAGGTGCTCGACGCCATTGTGCCGACAACCTTCCAGGATGTTGCCGAAGCCGACCAGGTTGGTATCGACGTAGGCCCCCGGGTTCTCCAGCGAGTAGCGCACCCCGGCCTGGGCCGCCAGGTTCACCACCCGCTGCGGGCGGTGCTCGCGGAATACCCGCTCCATCGCGGCGCGATCGGCGATGTCCTCGCGCACCTCGGTGTAGTTCGGGTGGTCCTGGGTGCGCGCCAGGCGCGCCTCCTTGAGCGATACGTCGTAGTAGTCGTTCAGATTGTCGACGCCGATCACCTCGTCGCCACGCTCCAGCAGGCGCAGGCTCAACGCGCTGCCGATAAAGCCGGCCGAGCCGGTCACAAGCACTTTCATCGCGCTAGTCCTTGTCGTCCGGCAGGGTGATATTCAGCTCGAGGACCTCGCAGTCCCCCTCGCGGTCAACGTTCATCTGCACGGCCTCGTCGTCCACCTGGACGTATTTGCGGATCACCTGCAGCAGTTCCTGCTGCATCGCCGGGAGGTAGTCGGGTCCGGAGCGCGCCGCGCGCTCGCGCGCCACGATGATCTGCAGACGCTCCTTGGCGACGCTGGCACTTTTCTGCCGCGGCTGACGGAAATAGTCGAAAATCCCCATGTTCAACCCTTGAACAGGCGCCCGAAGAAGCCCTTCTTCGGCACGTCCACAAAGCGCAGCGGGCGTTCCTCTCCCAGAAAGCGGTCCACCGCGTCCTGGTAGGCCTGCCCGGCGTCGGATTCCTCGTCCAGCACCACCGGCTGACCGGCGTTGGAGGCATTGAGCACCGCCTGGGATTCCGGAATCACGCCCAGAAGCTCGATCGCCAGGATCTCCCCGACGTCCTCGATGCTCAGCATCTCCCCGCGTTCGGCGCGCTCGGCGGAGTAGCGCGTCAGCAGCAGCTTCCCCTCGATCGGCTCGCCGCCCTGCTCCACCTTGCGCGTCTTGCTTGCGAGGATGCCGAGGATGCGATCGGAGTCGCGCACCGACGAGACCTCGGGGTTGGTCACCACGATCGCCTCGTCGGCAAAGTACGCGGCCATCAGCGCGCCACGCTCGATCCCCGCCGGGCTGTCGCAGACGATGAAGTCGAAATCCTCGGACAACTCGTTCAGTACGCGCTCCACGCCATCCTGGGTCAGGGCATCCTTGTCGCGCGTCTGGGAGGCCGGGAGGATGTACAGGTTGTCCACCCGCTTGTCGCGAATCAGTGCCTGCTTCAGGTTCGCATCGCCGTTGATCACGTTGACGAAGTCGTACACCACGCGCCGCTCGCAGCCCATGATCAGGTCGAGATTGCGCAGACCCACGTCAAAGTCGATCACGGCGGTCCGGTGACCGCGCAGGGCCAGGCCAGTGGCAATCGCGGCCGAGGTGGTGGTCTTGCCCACCCCGCCCTTGCCCGAGGTAATCACTACGATACGTGCCATGTTGGCTGCAGCTCCTTGTCGTCTTGCCGGTACCCGGCGGCGCCGGGAACAGGCGGACGGGTTCCTGTCATGTCGTGATCGGCCGCCCCGCGGGCCGCCGGTCAGATCTCCGCGATCTTGAGGCTTTCGCCGTCCAGTGTCACCAGCCGATTCTCGCCGCGTTCGGCTTCCGTGATGTCCTCGGCGATCCGGTAGTGCCCGGCGATGGACAGCAGCTCGGCGTCCAGCCGCCGGCAGAAGATACGCGCCGTCACCAGGCCGCGCACCCCGGCCAGCGCACGCCCTCTTAACGGCCCCAGCACGTGGATATGCCCGTCGGCCAGCAGTTCGGCTCCGGGCGAGACCGCGCCGGTCACGATCAGATCGCCACCACGGGCATAGATCTGCTGCCCGGAGCGCACCGGCTGGTCGACGATGCGGGTCGCGCTGTGAACGGCCGCCACCTCGGCCGGCGCGCTCTTCTCCTGCGCATCGGCCGCCCGGTCGGACGCCGGGGTCTCGTCCTCCAGCGGCACCTCGCCGGTGGGCGCGCCGCCGCGCCCGCCCAGTTGCAGCACCGGCAGGACATCGAACAGTTCGGCATAGCTCTGCAGCCGCTCGGCGGCCTCGCCCGCCTGCAGCCCGATCAGCTTGAAGCCCTCGGCGCGCACACGCTCGATCGTCGCCTGCAGGTCCGACTCCGGGCTCTCGGCCACCGCCTCCAGGTCGAGCACGATGGGCATGTCGCGCATCAGATCCGGGGCCTCCTCGCGGCGAGCGGCCAGCTCGCTGCCGAGGACCTCCGGGTCGGTCCGGTACACGCGCAGCACCGAGACCAGCATCATGCGCCCTTTCAGTTCAACGGCCTGGACGGAACTCGGGGTCGCACTCATCGGATCAATCGACTCGCTCGCGGTTACAGCTCGACGGAGGAAAGGCCCGGCCATTGAGCGGCCGGACGGGACGTGCGCTTTATAGCGCGGACGGGGAAAGCGCAGCAAGGGAAACGCGGCGCCAGCCGCCACTTGATCAGTCGCGCGGCGGGCCCGGAATCAGCGTGTTGGTGCGGCGCACGTAATCGGCATACCCCGGACGCGATTCGTGCAAACGGCGTTCCAGCAACGTGACGCCGGACACACGCAGGATCAGCAGGATCATCAGCACCGCCGAGGGGACGGCCCACCAGCCGCCCGCGGCCAGGGCCAGCAGCCCGAATCCGATCCAGACGACGATCTCGCCGAAGTAGTTGGGGTGGCGGCTGTAGCGCCACAGGCCGCGATCCATTACCTGCCCCCGGTTCGCGGGATCGGCCCGGAACCGCGCCATCTGCGCGTCGGCCACGGCCTCGAAGAACAGCCCGGTCGCCCAGACCACCAGCCCCGCAGCGGCCAGTGGCCACCGCAGCTCCTCGGCCTGAATCACGGCCAGCATGGGCAGGCCGATCACCGCCACCAGCGCCCCCTGCAGCCAGAAGATCGTCACCAGACTGCGCGCGGCGAAGGCACCGTCGCTGCGTCCAGTACGCATGTCGGTATAGCGCCCGTCCTCGCCATGCCCCCAGTTACGCCAGGTGATGAAGGCCGAAAGACGCAGGCCCCACAGCAGTACCGGGATCACGATCCACAGCGCCTGCAGGGGCCCGCCGGACAGCCCCCACCACACCAGCGTGACGAGCACGAAGCCACCACCCCAGAAGCGGTCCACCAGGCTCGCATCGCGGCGCGCCACGCTGGCCGCCCAGACCCCCGTCATCAGGGCCAGAGCCGCGGCCAGTCCGGCAAGAAACAGGAATCCGCCGCCCACGCGTCAGGCCTCCGGTCGCCGGAACAGGATGTGCGACACGAACCATTCGTTGCCGCCGCGATAGTCGAACAGCTCGGCACAGGCCATGTAGAACATGCGCCAGCGCTGGAACCACAGTGCGGCGTCCTGCTTGCCGTAGGTCTGTTCGAACAGCGGCATCAACTCGTCCCGCGCACGGTCCTGGCGTTCCAGCCAGGCATTCAGGGTACGCGCGTAGTGCCGGCCGTTGACCCGCCACTGGCGCACCACCCGCAGATCGTCCTGGAAGTGCCGCGCCAGGTCGTCCGCCGGCATCAGGCCGTCGCGGAAGAAATACTGTCCCATCCAGTCGTGGGCGCCCTCGCTCTCGAAGAAGTAGGCGAACTCGCGATGGGCGAAGACATGCATGAAGAACTGTCCGCCCGGTCGCAGCCAGATCGAAATGCGGCGCAGCAGCTCCGGCCAGTTGCGCATGTGCTCGAACATCTCCACCGAGACCACCCGGTCGAACCCGGCCTGCTCCGGCGCGAAGCTGTTCATGTCCGCCGTGACGATCGTCAGGTTGTCCAGTCCGCGCGCGTCCCGGCGAGCCTCGATCGACGCTCGCTGGGTCGCGGAATTCGATACCGAGACGATGCGCGACTGCGGATACTGCTCCGCCATCCACAGGGACAGCGACCCCCAGCCGCATCCCAGCTCCAGCACCTGCTGCCCGTTCTCGAGCCCCGCACGCTGGCAGGTCAGCTCCAGCATGGCGGCCTCGGCACCGCGCAGATCGTCCACACCCTCCGGCCACCACGCACAGGAGTATTTCAGCCACGGGCCCAGGCAGCGTTCGAAATACGCGGTGGGCACTTCGTAGTGCTGTTCGTTCGCCACCTCGGTGGACAGTGCCACGGGCGCGGACCGCATCGCCTCGATCAACGCATAGCGCCGCTCCATTGCCTCCTCGGCCGCGGCGCCGCTTTCGCGCAGCCGCTCCGCCAGCAGCCGCCGGATCCCCGCCCGGACAAGTGCATCCGGCATGCGCCCCTGTTCCGCCCACTCGATCATCCGCTGCATGCCGTGCGCCCCTCGCCTCTCGATGCTTCGTTGACCCGGGGATACACCGGCGGTTCCACGCCCGCCGCACGAACGCATACCCGGGATCCGGTGACACGCCGGCTCCCGGAGGTGCTAGATTGTGGGCTGGACCCGCTTTTGACCCATCATGGCGCAACTTCACCGAATTCCGGCCCGAACCCTGCATCGCGTCTGGGCGCCCTTCTCCAAGGGCGTCCAGACGCGTGTTGAAACCTTCCTGGGCGAGCTCGACGACCGCCTGATGGATGCCTCCGAGCGCGCGATCGACTCCCAACGGGCCGCCCAGAATCTGGCCCTGTCGCGGCAGATCCGGATGGCCAGCGCCGCCATCCTCCAGCATTTTCGTGACCGGCTTCACAATGCCGTCACGCCTGAAGAGGCGCCCGACGAAACCGCTGGCGAGATCGGACACGAACTGAGCCTGATGGACGCGGCCGACACCGAACGCGAGGTAGCCCTGCGCAAGCTGGTCACCGGTGCTCGCTCGGTCATGTCGGCCGAGATCGATGTCCTGGAGACGGTCACTCGCGACTACAAGCTGGCCTCCACACCCGAAGACGCCCCCTGGCACCCGCATGCACTGGGCGAGGCCTTCCTCGAGGCACTGGAGGCCGTGCCCCTGCCGCCGGAAGACTGCCTGATGCTGCTGCACTGGTTCGATCGCGACGTGATCCGCGAACTGCAGCCGGAGATGCAGGCCCTGCTGCAGGCCTTCCGGGATGCGGGGTTCACGGTGCCCGAGGCAGGTCCGGGCGCCCGCACCCAGCGGGGTGCGACCAGTGCGGCACCGCAAGGCGCGGCCGGAAGCGGTGGACCACCCCCCGCCGGCGGTGCCGCTCCGGCCGGCGCGGCGGGCAACTGGGGGCAGTTCGGCTATCAGGTCCCCGTCGCCGGGCAGGTCATCGCGAACGCCGGCACCGCTCCGGGCGCGGCCGGTGCCGGCGGATACGGCTCGGCGGGCGAGGCGGTCACGACCGTACTCAACAGTGCATCGCCCAGCACGCTGGAGCCCTTCGTCATGGATCTGCTGCAGGGTCTGTTCGACATGATCCTGAAGCGCGACGACCTCAACCCCGCCTTGCGCGAACCCCTGTCCGACCTGCAGCTCCCCCTGGTGCGCATCGCCATGCGCGAGACGCATTTCTTCCGCGACCGCGGCCACCCGGCCCGGCAGATGACCGGGTTGCTGCTGAATATCGCGCTGCGGATTGATCCCGATCTGCCACTGGAGGACGCCCGTCAGCTACCCCTCAGCCGCCTGGTCTTCGAGAACGTGGAACGGGTGCGCAACCAAGGCCTCGGCGACAGCGACGCCTTCGACCAGGCACTGAGCCGACTGCAGGACGACCTTGCCGAAGTCGAGGAGCAGATCGCCCATCAGGCGGCCAGCGAACAGGCCGAGGCACAACAGGAAGAACGCACGCTCGAGATCACCTACAACGTGGAATCCACGGTGGAACGAACCGTGATCTCCATGGGCCAGGACATCCCGGACGAGGCCCGCGAGCAGTTGATGGATGCCTGGGTGCCCCTGATGACCGCCCAGAAGACCGCCGAGGCACAAAGCGGTGATCCCGAAGAAGCGACCGAAGCGGCAGAGGCCGCCCCCGGCCCCGAGAGCACCAGCGACAACGACGGCATGGCCCTGCTGCACGAACTGCTGGCACTGATGCAGGCGGAACCGGACTTCCAGGCCTCGGCCCCGTTGCTGGCGCGCATCCGTGGTTTTCTCGATCGGGCCCCGTTGTCCAGGGAGGAACGCGCCCGCATCAAGCAGGACCTGGTCAGCGCCCACCTGGTCGCCGCCGGGAAGCGCCGCTCTGCACCCGCCGAAAGCACCTCTTCCGATACCGGTCCCGCCGCGGCGTCTCCCGACAAGGCGGGTTCCGCGGAAGAGCGCATGGAGAAGGCCCGAAAGCGGGCTGGCAACCGGTCGAGTTCCATGTTCGGCACCTCGCCGCGCCATCCCGACGACGATCCGTCGCTGATGCGTGACCACGACGACGAGCATGTCGAGCAGGCCGACAACCTCATCTCCGGCACCTGGATCCAGTTCACCTCCCCTGCCGGAACCAAGGTCACCCGGATGAAGCTGGTCTGGCGCGGCACGCATGCCGGACGCCTGCTGTTCACCGATGCTGCGGGACGGGCCAAGCGCCAGCACAGCATCCAGGGCCTGGCCCACGAGTTCCGCAGCGGGCGCGCACAGATCATCCCCGAGGATTCCCTGTTCGACCACCTGATGGACCAGCGCCTCGGCCAGACCACCTGAGGTCCGGCCGACCGGGAAATCCGAACCCCGGCCCGGACCTTTTTCCCCCGCCCGCGGTCCATCTCCCGACACCACTCGGAAAACAACCAATGACACGCTCACTGGCAGCCCTTTGCGCGGGCCTGGTACTGGGGATCCTGATGACCGGATGCAGCACCCCGCAGAAGATGCCCACCGTGGATCACGTGGACCTCGACCGCTACATGGGCGACTGGTACGTGATCGCCAACATCCCCACCTTCCTCGAGCGCGACGCCTACAACGCCCTGGAGCAGTACGCCCTGAACGAGGACGGCACTATTGCCACCACCTTCTCGTTCAACAAGGGCGGCTTCGACGGCCCGCGCCGCGAATACAACCCTACCGGCTTCGTGAAGAGCGAGGACAACGCGGAATGGGGCATGCGCTTCCTGTGGCCGTTCAAGGCCGAGTTCCTGATCGTCTACCTCGACGAGGACTACAGCCAGACCGTGATCGGCCGCAGCAAGCGCGACTACGTCTGGATCATGGCACGCCAGCCGCAGATGCCCGAGGACGACTACCAGGCCATCCTCGCCCGCCTCGACGACCTCGGCTACGACATCGACGCGATCCAGCGCGTCCCGCAGCGCTGGGACGACTGACCGTCGCGCTCAGGACTCGCCCGGCTCGGCATCCCCGGGCCGGCCATAGCCGCCCCCGCCGGGGGTGCGGATCTCCACCGCATCCCCGGGACCCACCGCGCGGCGGTCGCAGCCCGCCATCGGTTCACGGCTGCCATCGGCGCGCAGGATCACGTCCTCGCCCGGCGCTCCGGGCTCGCCCCCGGCCAGCCCGAACGGCGGCACGTGGCGCCGGTTGGCCAGCAACACCACCTCCATGGGCGCATCAAAGCCCAGCCGGCGAATCACACCATCGCCGCCGCGATACTCACCGCGACCACCGGAACCCCGGCGATAGCCGAACCGCTCCACGCGCACCGGGAAACGGCTCTCCAGGACCTCGGGGTCAGTCAGGCGCGAGTTGGTCATGTGCGTCTGTACGGCACTGGCCCCGTCGTAGCCGGGCCCGGCCCCGGCACCGCCGGCGATCGTCTCGTAGTACTGCCGCCCGGCATCGCCAAAGGTCAGGTTGTTCATCGTGCCCTGGGCAGCGGCCTGCACGCCCAGGGCCCCGAACAGCGCATCGGTGACCACCTGCGAGGTCTCGACGTTCCCGGCGACCACGGCGGCAGGCGGCAACGGATTCAGCAGGCAGCCCTCCGGGATCGCCAGCTCCACCGGCGCGAGGCAGCCATCGTTCAGCGGGATCGTGTCCTCCAGCAGCGTGCGCAGCACGTACAGCACCGCCGCCCGCACGATGGAGCCCGGGGCATTGAAATTGTCCTCGCGGGCCCGCGAGGTCCCCGCGAAGTCGATCCGCAGGCGGCGCGCCCCCGGATCGCGCGTGACGGCCACCCGAATCTCGGCGCCGTTGTCCAGCGCATAGCGGAACGTACCGCCCTCCAGACTCGGGATCAGCCGTTCGACCGCCTCGGTGGCATTGTCCTGGACGTGCTGCATATAGGCCGTGACGGTGGCCGCACCGTACTCGTCCAGCAGCCGGCCCAGCTCCTCCAGCCCCTTGCGATTGGCCGCCACCTGGGCCTCCAGGTCCGCCAGGTTCTGGTCCGGGTTGCGGGCTGGCCAGTCACCCGAGGCCAGGACCTCCCGCAGGCGCGACGTGGCAAAGCGCCCGTCGCGGACCAGCCGAGTCGGGGCGATCAGCACCCCCTCCTCCTCCAGCCGGCGGGAGAAGGCCGGCATGGAGCCCGGCGTAATGCCGCCGACGTCCGCGTGATGCCCGCGCGAGGCCACGAAGAACGCCGGGGCCGCCACCTTGGCCTCCGGGTCTTCGGTCACCACGCCGCCAGGCCCGACGAACACCGGCGTGACCACCGTGATGTCCGGCAGATGGGTGCCGCCGTTGTAGGGGTCGTTCAGCACCCAGGCATCCCCCGGACGCAGGTCGGCGCCGGCGGCCGCGACCACCGCGCGCACGCTGGCACCCATCGAACCCAGGTGCACCGGCATGTGCGGGGCGTTGGCCACCAGCTGGCCCCGGGCGTCGAACAACGCGCAGGAAAAATCCAGGCGCTCCTTGATATTCACCGAGTGGGCCGTGTTGCGCAGGGTAAAGCCCATCTGGTCGGCAATCGCCATAAAGCGGTGGTTGAAGACCTCCAGCAGGACCGGATCGCGCGGGATCGTGGCCGGATCGCCGGCAGCCGGCTGCCCGCGCCGGTCGGCGTCGGCCTCGCGCTCCAGGCGCAGCGTACCCTCGTGCTCGATGCAGCCGCGCCAGCCCGGCTCCAGCACCAGCGTCGCGGTGGCCTCGATCACCAGCGCCGGCCCCGCCAGGGTCATCCCCGGGGCCAGGTCCTCGCGCCGGTACAGCGGTACGTCGCGCCGCTCGCCCGCCACCACCAGCGTGACCGTATCCGCCTCGGGGGCGGGCACCTCGCGCGCCCCCTGTGTCGGGCCCGGCATGTCCGATGCCTCGTCTCCGGTGGCGATCGCCTCGGCCACCGCGACCGCCACCACCAGCGCGCGATCCGGCGGCGCGAAGCCGTAACGCCCGCGCCAGGCCGCGGCGAAGGCCTCCATCAGTGCCGCGGGCGAACCGGCCGGCACCTCCAGCGCGGTATCCGAGCCCGCCAGCCGCAGATGCAGGCGCCGCTCGATGCGCATGCCGTCCTCGGCCACGCCCTGCTCCGCCAGGGCCGCGGCTGCGGCTGCCGCCTGGTCCTCCAGGGCGGATTCGATCGCCTCGGCATGGGCCTCGTCCAGCGGCCATTCCAGGCTGCGTTCGCGCAGGGCGCGCAGCTCGCCCAACCCCATGCCATAGGCCGACAGCACCCCGCCCAGCGGATGGAACAGGATATGGCGCATCCCCAGCTGCTCCGCGACCCGGCAGGCATGCTGCCCCCCGGC
>NZ_JAWLFK010000055.1:7138-12320 GCF_041685615.1 Thioalkalivibrio sp. | reverse complement strand
CCGGAGGCCGTGCGCCGCGACCAACCCTGGATCCGCTCCATCGGCTCGGTCCAGAACGCAGTCCGCGACTAATCCCCAGGCAGCTTGTTCACCACGAAGCGCTCAAAGAAAACCTGAAAAGCATTAACAGGAAGATGGGAAGGGAGGAAGGTAGGGACTTGGATTGTTTTTAGTCAGAATCGTCCTTTCCTTCCCATCTTCGCGTCTTCCTGTAAATCGCCCTTGACCTGATTTGTGGCTTCGCGCAGTTCGGGACGAGCCGCCCTGCCACGCTTAACCTGCGTCAATGTCGTGTCTTCTTGACCGGCCCCGGTTTGCCGGGAGAATGACGGTTCGGCTATATTCCTGCGCCTTTTTCCGTGTTCTTTTTTCCAGGGACGGCCCTGACCAACGTACCGCGCCCGCGTATCGCCCCGCGCGCTGCGACCGGAGTTGACCGATGCGACAGAACCAAATGAACGGCACCCTCTACCGCCCCGAATTCGAGCGCGACAACTGCGGCTTCGGCCTGATCGCGCACATGGACGGCGTAGCCAGCCACTGGGTGGTCGACACCGCGATCAAGGCCCTGGAACGCATGACCCACCGCGGCGCGATCGCCGCCGACGGCAAGACCGGCGACGGCTGCGGGCTCCTGATGAAGACCCCCGAGGCCTTCCTGCGCACCCTCGCCTCCGAGTCGAACATCGAGCTGGCCGAGCGCTTCGCCGCCGGCATCGTGTTCATCAACCCGGCCAGGATCGCCGAGTCCCGCGCCGCCGTGGAGAGCGCCATCGAGCGCGGCCCGCTCCGGCTTGCCGGCTGGCGCGAGGTGCCGGTCAATCCGGAAGACGCCTGCGGCGCCGAGGCGATGAAGAGCCAGCCGCACATCCTGCAGGTGTTCATCAATGCGCCGGCGGACATGGGCGCGGCCGACTTCGAGCGCGCGCTGTTTGTGGTGCGCCGCCGGTCCGAGATCGAGATGGACGATGACCCGGTGTTCTACGTGCCCAGCCTGTCGGCGCACGTAGTCTCCTACAAGGGCCTGGTGATGCCGGCCAACCTGCCGGTGTTCTACCCGGACCTGAAGCGCCCGGAACTGGCGACCGCGATCTGCGTGTTCCACCAGCGATTCTCCACCAACACCTTCCCGCAGTGGGGCCTGGCGCAGCCGTTCCGCTTCCTCGCCCACAACGGCGAAATCAACACCGTGCAGGGCAACCGCAACTGGGCGGTCGCGCGCCAGCACAAGTTCGCCACCGAGAAGCTGCCCGAGCTGGCCGAGCTGGAACCGCTGGTGAACCTGGAGGGCTCCGACTCGCAGAGCCTGGACAACATGCTGGAGGTGCTGCTGGCCGGCGGCATGGACCTGTTCCGCGCGATGCGCCTGTTGGTCCCGCCGGCGTGGCAGAACGTCGCGCACATGGACTCCGACCTGCGCGCGTTCTACGAATACAACTCCATGCACATGGAGCCCTGGGACGGCCCGGCCGGCATCGTGCTGACCGACGGCCGCTACGCCGCCTGCACCCTGGACCGCAACGGCCTGCGCCCGGCGCGCTACGTGATCACGAAGGACCGACACATCACACTGGCCTCGGAGATCGGCGTGTATGACTACGCCCCCGGGGACGTGGTCGCCAAGGGCCGCCTGAAGCCCGGCCAGATGCTGGCCGTGGACACCGAATCCGGCGAACTGTTGCAGCCCGAGGACATCGACCGCATCAACCGCACCCGCCAGCCCTACCGCCAGTGGCTGCGTGCGCAGGTGAAGCATGTGAAGAGCCAGCTGGACGACACCCAGCTGTTCTCCGGCGAGCCGATGCCCCCTGAGCGCCTGGAAACCTACGAAAAGCTTTTCGACGTAACGTTCGAGGAGCGCGACCAGATCCTGCGCGTGCTGGCCGAGGCCGGCCAGGAGGCCGTCGGCTCCATGGGCGACGACACGCCGTTCGCGGTGCTCTCCCGCCACACCCGTTCGCTGTTCGACTACTTCCGCCAGCAGTTTGCCCAAGTCACCAACCCGGCGATCGACCCGCTCCGCGAGAGCATCGTGATGTCGCTGGAGACCTGCTTCGGCCGCGAGCAGAACCTGTTCGAGGAGACCCCGGACCACGCCCACCGTCTGGTGTCCGACTCCCCGGTGCTGTCCGAGGCCAAGTTCCGCGAGCTGTGCAACCAGACCGAGGATGCCTTCCGCGTCGAACGCATGGACCTCCACTACGACGTCCATTCCGGCTCGCTGGAGGACGCCGTGAAGGCCCTGACCGAGCACGCGGTCGAGGCCGTGCGCGGCGGCGCCGTGGTGCTCGTGCTGTCCGACCGCGGCATTGACCCGGAACGCCGTCCGATTCCGGCGGTACTGGCCGTTGGGGCCGTGCACCATGCGCTGATCCGCGCCAAGCTGCGCACTGACGCCAACATCGTCGCCGAGACCGCCACCGTGCGCGACCCGCACCACTTCGCGGTGCTGCTGGGCTATGGTGCCACCGCAATCTACCCCTACCTGGCCTACTCCGCGTTGCACGGCATGTGCCAGTCCGGCGAGATCCCGAACGCGGATCCGCTGACCCTGGCGCAGAACTACCGCCGCGGCATCAACAAGGGCCTGTTCAAGATCCTGTCCAAGATGGGCATCTCCACCATTGCCAGCTACCGCGGCGCGCAGCTGTTCGAGATCGTCGGCCTGGCCGACGAGGTCGTGGAGACCTGCTTTACCGGGACCACCAGCCGCATCAAGGGCACCCGTTTCGCCGACATCGAGGCGGACCTGGAGACGCTGTCGAAGCGCGCCTGGAACCCGCGCAAGAGCGCCGGTCAGGGCGGCCTGCTGAAGTACGTCCACGGGGGCGAGTACCACGCCTACAACCCGGACGTGATCCAGACCCTGCACCGCGCGGTGCAGTCCGGCGACTACGGCGTCTACAAGGAATACGCGGATCTGGTGAACGAACGCCCGGTGACCGTGCTGCGCGACCTCCTGAAGGTGCGCGACGACATCAAGCCCATCGAGCTTGACGACGTCGAGCCCGAGGCCGACATCCTGCCGCGCTTCGACTCCGCGGGCATGAGCCTGGGCGCGCTGTCGCCGGAGGCCCACGAGGCCCTGGCCACCGCGATGAACCGCCTCGGCGGGCGCTCCAATTCCGGCGAGGGCGGCGAGGCCGTCTCCCGCTACGGCACCGAGCGCATGTCCAAGATCAAGCAGGTGGCCTCCGGCCGCTTCGGCGTGACCCCGCACTACCTGGTCAACGCCGAGGTCCTGCAGATCAAGGTCGCCCAGGGCGCCAAGCCCGGCGAGGGCGGCCAGCTGCCGGGGCACAAAGTCAACAAGATGATCGCGGAGCTGCGCTACTCGAATCCGGGCGTGGCCCTGATCTCGCCGCCGCCACACCACGACATCTACTCCATCGAGGACCTGGCGCAGCTGATCTTCGACCTCAAGCAGGTCAACCCGGATGCGCTGGTCTCGGTGAAGCTGGTTTCCGAGGCCGGGGTCGGCACCATTGCCGCCGGCGTGGCCAAGGCCTACGCCGACCTGATCACCATCTCCGGCTACGACGGCGGCACCGGCGCCAGCCCGCTGACCTCGGTGAAGTACGCCGGCACCCCGTGGGAGCTGGGCCTGACCGAGACCCACGCGACCCTGCGCGGCAACGACCTGCGCGACAAGGTGCGCCTGCAGACCGACGGCGGCCTGAAGACCGGCCTGGACGTGATCAAGGCCGCGATCCTGGGTGCCGAGAGCTTCGGCTTCGGCACCGGCCCGATGGTCGCGCTGGGCTGCAAGTACCTGCGCATCTGCCACCTGAACAACTGTGCAACGGGTGTCGCCACGCAGGACAAGGTGCTGCGCATGAACCACTTCATCGGGCTGCCCGAGATGGTCATGCACTACTTCCAGTTCGTCGCCCGCGAGACCCGCGAGTGGATGGCGAAGCTGGGGGTGCGCAGCATGACCGACCTGATCGGCCGCACCGATCTGCTGGAGGTCCTGCCGGGCGAAACCCCCAAGCAGCAGCACCTGGACCTGAACGGCCTGCTGGCCAGCGGCGACCTGGCCGACAAGCCGCGCTTCTGCAAGGAGCCGAAGAACGAGCCGTTCGACAAGGGCGAGCTGGCCGAGCAGATGGTCGCGGAGATGCTCGAGACGATCGAGAGCAAGGCCGGGGGCGAGTACCACTTCGACGTGGCCAACACCGACCGCTCGATCGGCGCACGCCTGTCCGGCGAGATCGCCAAGCGCCATGGCAATCAGGGCATGAGCGACGCTCCGATCACCGTGCACATGAAGGGCACGGCCGGGCAGAGCTTCGGCGTCTGGAACGCCGGCGGCCTGCACCTGTACCTGGAGGGTGACGCCAACGACTATGTCGGCAAGGGTATGACCGGCGGCAAGCTGGTGATCCGGCCGCCGGAGGGCTCGGGCTTCGCCAGTCAGGACACCACCATCATGGGCAACACCTGCCTGTATGGCGCGACCGGCGGCAAGCTGTTCGCGGCCGGCCAGTGTGGCGAGCGCTTCGGAGTGCGCAACTCCGGCGCGCTCGCCGTGGTGGAAGGCATCGGCGACCACGGCTGCGAGTACATGACCGGTGGCGTGATGGTGGTGCTGGGCAATACCGGCATCAACTTCGGCGCGGGCATGACCGGCGGCTTCGCGTTCGTGCTGGACCGGGAGAACGACTTCCCGGACCGCATCAACAACGAGCTGATCGACCTGCACCGCCTCGACACCGAGGAGATGGAGGCGCACCGCAACTATCTCGAGGAGCTCATCACCGAGTTCGTGCACGAGACGGACAGCGCCTGGGGCCGCGAAATCCTGGAACGCTTCGACGACTACCAGGGCTCGTTCTGGCTGGTGAAGCCCAAGGCCTCGGAGCTCCGCGGCCTGCTGGCCAACCTGCGCCAGGCCGCCTGACCCGCCATCCGGCGGTACCGCGAATCGGGCCCCTTCACGGGGCCCGTTTTGCTTGTACCCGTGAAAACCCGGCGTCGCGAGTACCTTGACCCCGTCGTCGCGAGCGCAGCGAAGCAATCTCCAGGGCCAACCACCCGATCCCCACCGTTCACCCCCCATCAAGCGATTGCTCCCCTGCGTTCGCCATGACAGACGGGGGACAAGCGAGCTTCGCGAATGCCCTGACGCCCCCCCGGCCCTCCGGGCTATCATGCAGGCTCGACCAGTGGCACGACCCCG
>NZ_JAWLFK010000055.1:0-7038 GCF_041685615.1 Thioalkalivibrio sp. | reverse complement strand
TCGCCATGACAGACGGGGGACAAGCGAGCTTCGCGAATGCCCTGACGCCCCCCCGGCCCTCCGGGCTATCATGCAGGCTCGACCAGTGGCACGACCCCGAGGAACCCGCAGCGACACCATGGCAGGTCTCATCCCACAGGCATTCATCGACGAGTTGCTTGAACGCAGCGACATCGTCGAGGTGATCCAGCGCCGCGTCAGCCTGAAGAAGGCCGGGCGCGAGTTCGCCGCCTGCTGCCCGTTCCACGGCGAGAAGACACCGTCTTTCTACGTCTCCCCGCAAAAGCAGTTCTATCACTGCTTCGGCTGCGGGGCGCACGGCACCGCCATCAGCTTCCTGATGGAATACGAGAACCTGAGTTTCCCCGAGGCGGTCGAGCAGCTGGCCGAACAGGCCGGGCTCGAGGTCCCGCGCGAGGCCGGGGGCTCCGAGCAGCACGAGGCCCACGCGCCACTGTATGACGCGCTGAACGCCGCCGCCGAGTACTACGTGCAGCAACTGCGCCAGACACCGAAGGCGGTCGACTACCTGAAAAACCGCGGCATCGACGGCACGACCGCGCGCGATTACCAGATCGGCTGGGCCCCGCCCTCGGGCCTGATCGAGGCGCTGAAGCCGCGCTTCACCCCGCAGCAGCTGGTGGATGCCGGCCTGGCCGCGCGGCGCGACGACGGCGGCATCCGCGAGCGGTTCCGCGCGCGCATCATGTTCCCGATCCGCGACCGGCGTGGGCGCATCACCGGCTTCGGCGGGCGCCTGATCGAGCACGGTGAACCGAAATACCTGAACAGTCCGGAGAGCGAGGTCTTCCACAAGGGCCAGGTCATCTACGGCCTGTTCGAGGCACGCAAGGCCAGCACCCGGCTGGACGACATCGTGGTGGTCGAGGGCTACATGGACGTGGTCGGGCTGGCACGCGCCGGTTTCCGCCGCGCGGTGGCCTGCATGGGCACCGCCCTCACCCGCGCCCATCTGGACAGCCTGTTCCGCCAGGTCTCGCGCATCACCCTGTGCTTCGATGGCGACGCCGCCGGGCGCCGCGCCGCCTGGCGCTCCCTGGGCGAGGCCCTGCCCGCGATCCAGGGCCTGCGCGAGGTGCGCGCGCTGTTCCTCCCGGAGGGCGATGACCCCGACAGCCTGGTACTGCGTGACGGGCTGGCCGGCTGGGAGGAACGCCTGGCCAGCGCCCTCCCGCTGTCCGAAACCCTGGTGCAGCTGCTGCGCGAGGAACATCCGACCGATACCGCCGAGGGCCGCACCCGCTTCGCCCATACCGCGATGAAACTGGTCGCCACCACTCGCGACCCTTTGTTCCGCGACCAGCTGGTCGAGCGCATCGGACAGGAAACCGGACTGAGCCACGAGCGCCTGGAACAGGTCCTGTCGGAACAGCCGCCCCGGGCCGCCCGCGAGGCCGACCCGAGCACGGGAGGTGAACTGCCGGCCTCCCCCGGCGATGGCCGGGCGCCCGCAACCGGCACAGAGAGCCCGCCAGCCCTTTGGGGCGCCCTGCTGGCCCGGCTACTGCAACACCCGGAGCTGGACTGGTCCGAGCCCGAATTCCGTCAGCTGGTCGAACTGCCCGGCGTGGCCGCGACGACGCTGCGCGAACTCCTCGCGGCCCTGGACGAGAACCCCGAACGGCATACCGCCGGCCTGCTGGAGCGCTTCCGCGACCAGCGCCACTTCCAGCGTCTGATGGCCCTGGCCCACCAGACGCTGGACGACGGAGAGGTGGCCGTTACCCGGCAAACGGCACTGGACTGCGCCCGGCAGCTCCTGCGCCAGCACTATCGTTCTCGAATTCGTGAACTGACTCGCCCCGGCACCGACCTGGGGACGGAACAACGCGCCGAACTCGCCCGTCTTACCGGACAGCTGCAGAGATTCGACACGCCGCGATAGCCTTTCTGGGCCTTGAATTGGCGGCATTTGCCCGCACTGTTGCAATCAACCGGACCGCCCCACACCGCGCTCGCGGCATGCCCTTGACCGCAAATTCGGTCGGGCAACCAGAAACATAAGAATCTTCTGCTACAATGTAGGATTAATTTTTGGCCGACTCGACTTCCCTCGGAGTGCTACCGCAATGAATCGTGAAGAGCAGCAATCCCAGCTCAAGGAACTGATTGCCAAGGGCAAGGAGCAGGGATACCTCACGTATACCGAGGTGAATGACCACCTGCCCGACTCGATCATCGACTCCGACCAGGTCGAGGACATCATCGCGATGATCAACGACATGGGCATCGCGGTGCATGAGCAGGCCCCGGATGCCGACAGCCTGCTGCTGTCCGACGGCTCCGTCTCCGCCGACGAGGACGCGGAAGACGCCGTGGCGGCACTCGCCTCCGCTGACAGCGACTTCGGCCGGACCACCGACCCGGTGCGCATGTACATGCGCGAGATGGGTACGGTCGAGCTGCTGACCCGCGAGGGCGAGATCCGCATCGCCAAGCGCATTGAGGAGGGCCTGATGCAGGTCCTCTTTGCGCTGGCCCATCACCCGGGCGCGATCGAACGGCTGATCCACGAGTACGACCAGATCGTCGAAAACAACGGCCGCCTGACCGACCTCGTGGTCGCCTTCATCGACCCGGACGACCATGCCAACGGCGAGGCCGTCGCCCGTGGACTGGTCACGCCGGAGCAGGCCCAGAAGGCCCTGGACGAACAGAAGGCCGCCGCCGCGGCAGCAGCCGAGCAACAGGCCAGCGCCGAGCTGGACGCCATCGTCGACGAGGTGGAAGACGCCGAGGAAGACGAAGAAGCCGCCGAACCGGTCGACACCGGCCCGGACCCGGAAGAGGCCCGCAAGCGCTTCGAAAAGCTGCGCAAGCTGCACGCGAAGGCACACAAGGCCTTCGAGAAGGGCAACCGCGAGGCCTACGCCGTCGCGCGGGAGGCCACCGCCAAGTACTTCATGGAGTTCAAGCTGGTACCGCGCATGGTCGACCAGCTGACCACCCAGCTGCATGGCAGCATCGACCAGATCCGTCGCCACGAGCGGCGCATCATGGCGCTGGCCGTGGAACAGGCACAGATGCCGCGCAAGGTCTTCATCGACAGCTTCCCCAAGAACGAGACCAATCTCGACTGGATCAAGGAGGCCTGCAAGGCCAAGGGCAAGTACACCACCGCCCTCGCCGAGCACGAGGACGAGATCGTGCGACTGCAGAAGAAGCTCGCGGAGATCGAGCACGAGGCCAGCCTGAACATCTCCGAGATCAAGGAGATCAACCGCCGTATGTCCATCGGCGAGGCCAAGGCCCGCCGTGCGAAGAAGGAGATGGTCGAGGCCAACCTGCGCCTGGTGATCTCCATCGCCAAGAAGTACACCAACCGCGGCCTGCAGTTCCTCGACCTCATCCAGGAAGGCAACATCGGCCTGATGAAGGCCGTGGACAAGTTCGAATACCGTCGCGGCTACAAGTTTTCGACCTACGCCACCTGGTGGATCCGCCAGGCCATCACCCGCTCCATCGCGGACCAGGCCCGGACCATCCGCATCCCGGTGCACATGATCGAGACGATCAACAAGCTCAACCGCGTCTCCCGCCAGATGCTGCAGGAGATGGGCCGCGAGGCCACCCCGGAAGAGCTGGCCGAGCGCATGGAAATGCCCGAGGACAAGATCCGCAAGGTGCTCAAGATCTCCAAGGAGCCGATCTCCATGGAGACCCCGATCGGCGACGACGAAGACTCGCATCTGGGCGACTTCATCGAGGACGAGAAGGTCGCCTCGCCGTCCGACTCCGCCGCGCAGGAAAGCCTGACCGAGGCCACCCGCGAGATCCTGTCCACGCTGACCCCGCGTGAGGCCAAGGTCCTGCGCATGCGCTTCGGCATCGACATGAACACCGACCACACCCTCGAGGAGGTCGGCAAGCAGTTCGACGTCACCCGCGAGCGCATCCGCCAGATCGAGGCCAAGGCCCTGCGCAAACTGCGCCACCCGACCCGCGCCGAGCTGCTGCGCACCTACACCGACGCCGAATAACCGGCGACCCGGCCACGCGGCCGGAACCCGACCTAGCAATGCGGCGCCATCCCTGCCTTTCCGGGTAGAATGGCGCCGCAGTCGTTTGTACCCTCCCCGAATACGGGCCTGTAGCTCAGTTGGTTAGAGCAGGGGACTCATAATCCCTTGGTCGTCGGTTCGAGTCCGACCGGGCCCACCACATCCATCCGAGATTGACGACACAATGCGGCCCCCGAGACGGGCCGGCATGCTTCCATGCCCACCTGCTCGGGCAATACGCACCCCCTGCGGCGGCGACCCCGCGCGGGACATTGGCTCAGGCCGTCTCGGCGGTGATGAGGCCTCTCTGGAGGTCGACGGTGATCCGCTGACCCTCGATAACGGTGGCGCAGGCCAGCAGGAAGATCTCCACGAACTCGTTTCGCTCCTCCTCGGGCATCTCCGAGGAGGTACTGGAGGCATTGAAGGTGCCGAACATGGTGTCGTGGGCGCCGGCCGCGTACAGGATCAGCCGCTGCATAGCGCCCTGATCGTCCGGCGATGGCGCAGCGGTATCCAGGACGGGTTCGCCCAGCTTCTGCTTGATGGTGGAATAGAGATGAAACAGGTATTCCGCCGCGCTCTCGCGCCCGCGCCGATCCTGCAGGGTGAAGTCGGCGGAGACCGCCTGGCCACTGCGGGCACGCAGGACGATGTGCTTCGACTCGGGCTGCTCGTCGGCGTACGGGTTCAGGATGTTGGCCACGATGTCTCCAGAGCGGAATGGACGAGCCGGGGAGACTACGAGACCCCCTCCGAGATTTCCACGGCGGCCCCGTCCGCCGAGGGGTTATCCATTCGGGTTCAGACGCGACGAGGGCCAAGTGACGCTTCGATCGATGACCCATCATGTGTCGGAGTCGGATAGCCCGGTTGGGTCGCGGGTGTCACATAGCCCCCCCCCGCCGAGGCACCTAGCATTTCGAGTAGCCGCAGTCGCGGCAGGTGGGACAGCCGTCGATGATTTCCAGGTGGCCGCCGCACTGCGGGCACAGCGACGAACCCATCGGCCCAGACTGCGGGGAGTCCAAAATAGGAACGTCCGCAGGCCGAGTATTACGAGCCTTGTCGTGGTAGGCGGTGGTCAGGTCGCCTAGCGAGCGGGGATGACCGTCCGGGTCGAGGAAGCCGCGGCGCTGGAGGATGTTCTGCAGGGCAAAGGCGATGGCGGCGACCTCGGAAGGGTGATAGAGGGGTTTCCCGTAGTCGCTGGTGCCGCTGCGGACCGGGCCGCGGTCCCAGGTGACCTTGCGCAGGTCGCGCAGGGCGCGGGCGGCGTAGCCCCCACGAGCCGCCAGCGACAGGCTGCGCATCGTCGCGGAGATCCACTGGTAAGACTCGGAGTGCTGTCCGGTGGGCAGGAAGAATTCGATGGGGCGCTCGATGGTCACGGGCTCGCCGTCCACCGTACCGGAGACGGCCACGAAGCTGACCACCAGGTAGACCGTCTGCGGCCCGTCCTGGGTCCAGTAGCGCACCTTCTCGGTGACCGACTCGAGCTCGCCCTCGGGGCGCGAGGGGATGCGCTTGCCCAGCGGGTTGTCGTCACCCACCGGGCCACTCTGCCCGGCCGCGGCATCCGAGCGGCGAAAGGCGATGATGGGCTGGTCGATCCGGTGCATCGTGTCCTCCCCGACGACCTCAGACGTCGTCGTAGTAACCCTCGTCCAGCGCCGCGAAGAGGTTGGCCGCGGTGTGCACCTGGCCCTCGTATTCCACCTCTTCGTCACCACGCAGGGTCACCTCCTGGCCGTCCGCCAGGGTGAAGGTGTACCAGGTGCTGCGCAGGCGTTCCGGGTCCATCAACACACCCATCTGCGCCTGCGGGTTCGGCCGGTAGGTCGTGCAGCCCTTGAGCCCCGCGCGCCAGGCCTGCAGGTAGACCTCCTGGAAATCCTCGAACGGGATATCGCTCGGGACATTGAGCGTCTTGGAGATGGCCGAGTCTACCCATGGCTGCGCGGCCGCCTGCATGCGGATATGGGCGTCCACGCTGACCTGGTCAGCAGTGATCGCGGTGGCGGACAGATCCGCCGGCCCCGCGTCGGCATCCACCAAGGTGCGGTAGGCCAGCAATTCGTACGAATAGCAGTCCACCGCCTCGCGGGTACGCCGCCCGGGCCGGCGGATGTTGCGCGTGGTGTGGTGGAGAAAGGTCGGCTCGATGCCGTTGCTGGCGTTGTTGGCGACCGAGAAGCTGATGGTGCCGGTGGGCGCGATGGAGGTGGCGTGCGTAAAGCGCGCGCCCTCCTCCGCCAGCGCCGCGACCAGGGCCGGGTCCTCCCCGGCGATGCGCTGCATGTAGGCGCTGAAGCGCGCGTGCAGTTCGCGGCCCTTCAGCACGTCGCCGACCCGGTAACCGGCCTCGGCCAGCGCCGGCTGGCGACGCAGCATGTCGGCGGTCAGCGTGAAGCCCTCGTCCATAATCGGCGCCGGGCCCTTCTCGCGCGCCAGCTCCAGCCCAGCCCGCCAGCTCTCCAGCGCCAGGCGTCGACAGACCTCTGCGGTGAAGGCCGCGGCCGACTCGGAGCCGTAGGCCTCCCCCAGCATCGCCAGCGCCGAACCGAGCCCGAGGATACCCATGCCGTGGCGGCGCTTGCGCAGCATCTCGGCGCGCTGCTCCGGCAGCGGCAGCCCGGAGATGTCCGCGACGTTGTCCAGCATGCGCGTGAACACGCGCACCACCCGCTCGAAGCGTTCCCAGTCGAATGCCGCGTCTTCGGTGAACGGATCGGAGACGAAGCCCGTCAGGTTCACCGACCCCAGCAGGCAGGCCCCGTCCGGCGGAAGCGGTTCCTCGCCACAGGGGTTGGTGGCCCGGATGACCTCGTCGAACCAGGCGTTGTTCTGGCGATTGACCTGATCGATCAGGATGACGCCGGGTTCGCCGACGTCATAGGTGCTGCGCATCAGGGTGTCCCACAGCTCGCGGGCGCGCACGCGGCGGTAGATGCGGCAGGCGACCCGGCCCTGGTCGTCGACGCGGTAGTTATCCTCGACCACCGGCCAGTCGCGG
>NZ_JAWLFK010000016.1:0-43947 GCF_041685615.1 Thioalkalivibrio sp. | reverse complement strand
AGGACACTGAGGGCACGAAGAAAACCAAAAGAATTTTCGAAGGCCTGGATCCGTTGGGCCGGACGAAGGCTATAAGTCCGCGTACTTGGCGGGACTTGCCTGCACACACCCAGAAACCATCACGCGCCAATCCTCTCCAGCCAACACACCCGACTTTCTCCGTGTCCTCTGTGGTGCGAACGCCCCTCGCCCTACTTCGTGCCTTCGTTATACAACCGCCCTTGGTCTTTCTCGGCTGCCGCTGCCCGGCGCCCGCAGCGACCCGCGTTATTCAAAAACCGCCGCGATCTGGGCGAGGCGCTGTCCGGCCGGCGTATCGCTCTTTCCTGCCGCCGCGACCGCATCGCGGTATCCGGCAACCAGCTCCGGCACCACAGCAACCACCTGCTTGCGCCGCAGGCGACCAGCGCCGGTGACCGGCCAGGTCGCGCGGAAGTCGCAGTTATCCAGCGCATCGCAGACCCACAGGCTCCACTCGTGACGGGTTACGTCGATCTCGTGCTGGCGGATCACCAGGCGATAGACATGCTGGGCATCCATGTCCGCCATACCCACCCCGGGGCCGACATGTTCCACCTGCAACTCGCTGGCGAGCCGGTTCAGTTCCTGCTCCAGCGCGGCCAGGGCCTGATCGACCTCCGCGTTCAACGTGCCACCCGCCGCGGCGGCGGCAACCAGGGGACGGAGGGACTCGACTTCGAACTCGCTGCTCATGCTGCGTACACTCCCGGGATTCGGACCAGAAACGCCCCGGGGGTGCCGGGGCGCGCGCAACCTTAGCACGGGAGCCCCCCTTCATGAATCATCCCCCGATCGCGCTGACCATTGCCGGCTCCGACCCTGGCGGTGGCGCGGGCCTGCAGGCCGACCTCACGACCTTTACCCGGCTCGGTGTGCACGGGGCCACGGCGGTGACCGCGATCACCGTGCAGGACACCCGCAACGTGGTGGGCTTCACCGTACTCCCGCCGGAGCAGCTGCGCGCCCAGATCGAGGTGACGCTGACCGATCTCGAGGTCGCCGCGATCAAGGTCGGTATGCTCGGCTCGGTCGACAACGTCACCGCAGTCTCCACGCTGCTGGCTGCGCACCCGCACATCCCGGTGGTGCTGGACCCGGTGATGGTCGCCGGCGGCGGCGGGGCGCTCGCGACCGAGGCCGTGGTGGACGCGACCCGCGAGGCCCTGCTGCCGCGTGCGACCCTGATCACCCCCAACGGACCGGAGGCCGCGCGCCTGGCCCGGACCGACGATGCCACACAGTGGGGCCAGCAGCTGCGCGAACGGGGCGCGGCCAATGTGCTGGTCACCGGCGGCCACGCGGGCAGCGGTGACGAAGCGATCATCAACCGCCTGTACCGCGAGGACGGGCATATGCGCGCCTTCGAGCTTCCGCGCCAACCGACCGGCTTCCACGGCTCCGGCTGCACCCTGGCCGCGGCCATCGCCGCCTTCCTCGCGCGCGGGCGCGACCTGGAACCGGCGGTAATCGAGGCCCAGGCCTTCATGAACGACGCAGTCGCCCGCGGCTACGCCCCCGGCCACGGCCAGCACGTCCCCAACCGGCTGTGCCCCCATGACGCCTGAGCGTGACTCGCGGCTGCGCGGGCTCTATTTCATCACCCCGGCCGTTTCGGCGGGCGCGGACCCGCGCGCCACCCACCTCGAAAACAGCCGGGCCGCGCTGCGCGGCGGGGCTCGGCTGATCCAGTTCCGTGACAAGACCCTGCCCAATGATGCACGCGAGGCCATCGCCCGCGAACTGGTTGCCCTCGCTCATGCGCACGGCGCGCTGTGCATCATCAACGACGACACCGAGCTGGCCGCGCGCGTCGAGGCCGACGGGGTACACCTCGGGCGGGACGACCCGGACCCGGTCGCGGCCCGCGCGCGGCTCGGCCCCTGCGCAGTGGTCGGCGTCTCCTGCTACAACGAGCTGAAGCGGGCTGAAGCCGCCGTGCGGGCCGGGGCCAACTATGTCGCCTTCGGCACGATGTTTGCTTCCCCGACCAAGCCCGAGGCGGCGTACGCCGGGCCGGAACTGATCCGGCGCGCACGCGCGGCCCTGGACCTGCCGATCTGCGGCATTGGCGGCATTGCCGCGGACAATGCCGCCGAGGTCGTCGCGGCCGGGGCAGACCTGGTCGCCGTGATCCAGGGCATCAGCGCCGCACCCGACCCCGAGGCCGCCGCGCGACAGATAAGCGAACTGTTCGACTGATCTCTTTGCACCCGCCCGCGGCCGTCGCTATGGTTGCCGGGCCTACCGAACCCCGAACTCAACGAAAACAGGACACCGTCATGCAGGAAACCGAGCGTCTGTTCGAGGCCGCCAAGCAACATATCCCCGGCGGCGTGAATTCCCCCGTTCGCGCCTTCAAGGGCGTGGGCGGGACCCCGATCTTCATGGACCGCGCCAACGGCGCCTACATGTGGGACGCCGACGGCCAGCGCTACATCGACTACATCGGCTCCTGGGGCCCGATGGTGGCCGGTCACGCCCACCCCGAGGTGATCGAGGCGGTGCGCGAGGCCTGCAACAACGGCCTGTCCTTCGGCTGCCCCACGCGGCTGGAGAACGACATGGCCGCCAAAGTCTGCGAGCTGGTGCCGTCGATGGACCTGGTGCGCATGACCAACTCGGGCTCCGAGGCGACCATGAGTGCGATCCGCCTGGCGCGTGGCTACACCGGGCGCGACCGCATCGTGAAGTTCGAGGGCAACTACCACGGTCACGGCGATTCCCTGTTGGTGAAGGCCGGCTCCGGCGCCCTGACCCTCGGCCAGCCAAGCTCCCCGGGCGTGCCCAAGGAGCTGGCCGCGCTGACCAGCACCCTGACCTACAACGACCCGGACGGCCTCCGTGCCTTCTTTGCCGAGAAGGGCGACGAGGTTGCCTGCATCATCGTCGAGCCAATCGCCGGCAACATGAACTGCATCCCGCCGGAACCGGGCTTTCTCGAGACCCTGCGCGAGGTCTGCGACCAGCACGGTGCGGTACTGATCTTCGACGAGGTGATGACCGGCTTCCGGGTGTCGAAGAACTGCGCCCAGGGCTACCTGGGTGTGACCCCGGACCTGACCACGCTGGGCAAGATCATCGGCGGCGGCATGCCGGTGGGGGCGTTCGGCGGCAAGCGCGCGATCATGGAGCAGCTCTCCCCGCTGGGACCGGTCTACCAGGCCGGCACCCTGTCCGGGAATCCGATCGCGATGACCGCCGGGCTGAAGACCCTGGAGATCCTGTCGCGCCCGGGCTTCCACGACGAACTGGAGACGCGCACCAAGAAGGTCGTCGCGGGCTTCGAGGACGCCGCGCGCGAGGCGGGTGTAGCCCTGACCACCAACCAGGTCCCGGGGATGTTCGGCCTGTTCTTCAGCGAGTCGAAGGTCACCGACTTCGCCGGCGCCACCGCCTGCGACACCGCCGCCTTCGGTCGCTTCTTCCACGCCATGCTGGGCGAGGGCGTCTACCTGGCCCCCAGCGCCTTCGAGGCCGGCTTCATGTCCAACGCCCACTCGGACGCCGACCTCGACGCGACCATCGAGGCCGCACGCAAGTGTTTCAAGGCGCTCTGAGCGCGCTCCCGCCTCCCCTGCCCGGCGAGCCGGCGAGACCCCAGCGGTCTGCCGGTCCGCTGCGCGCTGACCCGCTACTCGCCGCTACGCACGAATGACCGAGACACTGATCCAGTCACCGCTGGTGCTGGGGCTGCTGTTCGTGGCGCTGGGCCTGGTCGCCGGCATCCCGGCCGGCATGTTCGGCATCGGCGGCGGGCTGATCCTGGTGCCGGTATTCGTCGCCGTATTCAGCCTGCTGGCCTTCGACTCGGCCAGCCTCGTCCAGCTCGCGGTCGGCTCCTCGCTGGGCGCGATCATCCCCACGGCGATCCTGTCGGCACGCGCCCACCACCGCCGTGGGGGCGTGGACGGCCCTGCCGTGCGCCGGCTGCTGCCCGGCATCATCGTTGGCGCACTGATCGGCGCCTGGCTGGCCACGCGCATCGACTCCGACCACCTGGGCCGCATCTTCGGGGCCTTCGAGGTAGCAATCGGCGTCTGGATGCTTCTAAACGTCCAACCGCCGGAGGCGCCAGTACCTCGACGCAGTGTCTGGCTAGGCGGGGGTACCATTATCGGGGCCATCTCCTCGTTGATCGGCATCGGGGGCGGCACGCTGACCACGCCGTTTCTGGTCAGCCAGGGCCTGGGGCTGCGCCGCGCGATCGGCTCGGCCGCAGCCCTTGGCGTGCCCATTTCCGTCGGCGCCAGCCTGGTGTTCGTCCTGCCGCAATGGACCGATCCGGCCTATCAGGCACCGGAATGGGCACTCGGCTATCTCTACCTTCCGGCCATCCTCGGCGTCGTGATCGGCACATCCATCAGCGTACGCGGTGGCGTCTGGCTGACGCATCACCTGCCGGTCGCCCATCTCCGCCGCGGCTTCGCCGGCATCCTGATCCTCGCCGGCCTCCTCATGCTCATCCGCTAGCACTTGCCCCCCCGCCGGCCCCTCCCCCGCTGTAGGATGCCGATGAGCGAAGCGAATCGCATCGGTACGGCGACTGCCCCACAGCTTGAGGCTGATCCAGGTTCGTCCACTGTGTTTACACCGGCTTCGGTCCACCACATGCCAGGTGGTGGCTGGCCCTGGTTCATCACCCGGTGTTTACGGTGGCTTCGCTCCGCTTACTGCCCGGCGCTGACTCGCCAGCGCTCGGCAGGCGGCCAGACGACGGCACGTAAACACCGGAGGACGAACCAGGGCCAGCCACCAACTGCGTTGAGGGTCAGGCGATGAGGCGGGTGGCGAGGGCGAACCACAGGGGCAGGGTGACCAACGACAGCGCAGTGGTCAGCGTGACCGCGGCCGCGTAGAGGCCGGTATCCAGGCGGAAGCGGTCGCAGAACACCAGCCCCAGGACCATCGCCGGCATCGCCGCTTCCAGCACCGACCCGATACCGGGCACGCCCCCGAGGCCGGTCCACAACACCAGCCCCAGAGCAAAGACAGGGGCCAGGATCAACTGGACCACTGCCACCACGGCAAGCGGCCGGGCATCGCGGCCCCGAAAACGAGTGAACACCAGCGCCAGCCCCAGCGAGAAGAGCATCAACGGTGCCACGCTGTCGGCCAGGAACCCGAGAAACACGTCCAGCCAGTCAAGCAGCGGGACGCCGGCGAGATTCAGGCCCACGCCGACGGCCGCCGCCCAGATGGACGGCACCGCCGCCAGGCCTCTGAGCGGGCTCCCGCCCCCGTACAGACGCACCGCCTCGGGATCGCCGTAACGCCGCGCCAGCAGCACCCCCAGGGTCAGAACCAGGGGGAGGCAAGCGAACAGGTCGTACTGGATCGCCACCGCGCGCCCGGCCTCGCCGAACAGGCTGTCGAGTACCGGCAGGCCAAGATAGGTGGCGTTGGGCCAGGCCGCCGCCAGCAACATGGCCCCGATGGCGGCTCGTTCGGCCATACAGATCCGACAGGCCATCAGCGTGACCCCCACCATTGCCAGCACCGTCAGCCCGGCCACCAGCGCGATGCGCAGGGAGTCCAGGCCCAGCGGGGCAACCCACAGGACCTGGAGCACCAGCGCCGGCAACAGCAGGTAGTAGACCAGGGTGGTCAGGACGCGACGTGTGGTGTCCGCATCCAGGCCGCCAGGCTGCAGGGCCCGCCAGACCACACCGGCGACAATCAGCGCCCCCATCTGGGTCATCACGCTCAGCATGACGGGCCTGCATCCTCGGGAAACGGGGGCATGATGAAGGCATCCTTTCGCACTTGGCGGCAGGGGTTCGGGCCTGAAGGCGTCCATTCTACGGCCCCGGCCCACGCCCTACACGAAAAAACCCGGCGGAGCTGCAAGGCTCGGCCGGGTTGGGTCCCGCGAAACATGCCCGCGGGGGACGTTCTGCCGAGGCGACTTACGCGCCTCCGGCCTGTTCCTGTTCCTGCTGCTGGCGCTCGACGTCCGCGCGCACCTGCTCCATGTCCAGTTCGCGCACCTTGCCCAGCACCTCGTCCAGCTGGCCGGCGGAGAGCACGCCCGGCTGCGAGAACACGATGATCTGCTCGCGGAAGATCATCAGCGTCGGGATGGAACGGATCTGGAAGGCACCGGCGATGCCCTGCTCCTCGTCGGTGTTTACCTTGGCAAAGACCACGTCGGAGTGCTTTTCCGAGGCTTCCTCGAAGGTCGGGGCGAACTGCTGGCACGGCCCGCACCAGGGGGCCCAGAAGTCCATGATGACGATGTCATTCCCGGTGATGGTGGATTCGAAGGTGTCCTGCGTGAGTTCCTGAACGGCCATGTTGGCGGGCTCCGGTTAAAAATGTACCGAAACCTTACCAGCCTCGCCGCGAGCTTTCAGGATTTCGATGCTGCGAGCATGGCCGCTCGCAGGCGCTCCAGACGCTCGATGGGATCGTCCGCCTCCAGGAGTTGCTGCTTGATCTCGAGATCGATCGGCAGCAGTTCGGTCAACCGCGCGGCCACCCAGGTCGAATCGTCGAAGCGGCGTTCAAGGTGCGACCATGGCGTTCCCAACTGGTCCAGCAAACGCTCCAGCAGGTCCGCCAGGGAAGCGTAGTCGACCGGCAGGCTGACCTCGGGATATTCCGGCAGCGGCTCCACCTCGCCCAGCCACAGGCCGTCTTCGGCGCGCCGGGCGTTGTGGATCACCCGCCGGCCCTCACCCTTCACCAGGATCCCCAGCAGGCCGTCCGGGCGCTGGTCCCAGTCCACGATGGTGGCCTCGGTCCCGACTCCGTAAAAGCCCGCGGAGGGATCCGTCTCGGCCGGGAGTTCCCCGGATTGGCGCTCCGGTTCTGTGGCCACAATGACGAAACGGCCATCGTCGCGCAGGCAGCGGCGCACCATATCGAGATAGCGGGTCTCGAAAATCCGCAACGGTAGAAGCCCCTCGGGGAACAGCACCGTATTGAGCGGAAACAGCGGCAGCGTGGTCATGCGTCCTCTCCCGGCATTGGCGCATCACCCCAGCGCGGCACCAGGGCGTGCTCGACATCGAGATGATCCAGCACCCGCGCCACCATGAAGTCGACCAGTTCGTCGATGGACTGTGGCCGGTGATAGAAGGCCGGGTTGGCCGGCATCACCACTGCGCCCATGCGCGCCAGGCGCAGCATATTCTCCAGGTGGATCTCGGAGAACGGCGTCTCGCGCACCACCAGCAGGAGTTTGCGCCGTTCCTTGAGCACGACGTCGGCGGCGCGCTCGATCAGTCCCCGGGAGGCCCCGGTGGCAATCGCCGACACCGTCGCCGTAGTGCAGGGGCAGACCACCATGGCCTCCGGCACGGCCGAGCCACTGGCCACCGGGGCCGTCCACTGCTCGGCGCCGTAACAGCGGATCTGGTCGGGCGCCGCCCCGCAGTACGCGCTGAAGTAACGCGCGATCTCGGCCGGGCGGCCCGGCACGTCCAGGTCCGTCTCCAACGCGAGGACCACCTGGGCGGGCTTCGACAACATCAGGTGCACCTGTACGCCGGACTCCACCAGGCACTGCAGCAGGCGCAGGCCATAGGGAGCCCCGGAGGCCCCGGTCAGGGCCAGCGAGATACTGCGCGGGCGATCGCTCATGCGGGGGTTCCCTGCAGGGCCTCGATCAGGCGCAGGTGCAGCCCGTCGAAGGCTCCGTTGCTCATGATCACCAGCGTATCGCCAGTGCGCACCGACGCAAGAATCCCCTGCAGCAGGGACTCGATATCACGCGCCACGGACAACTGCTCGCCGAGTTGCCGCTGCAGGCCGTCGCTGGACCAGTCGATCTCCGGTGCGTGATACAGATGCACCGCGTCGGCCTGCGCCAGGGCCGCGCCCAGAGCCTCCGCATGCACCCCCATGCGCATGGTATTGGAACGCGGTTCGAGGATCGCCACCAGGCGCCCGCCCGGCGCGACCTGCCCGCGCAGGCCCTCCAGGGTCATGCGGATCGCGGTGGGGTGATGGGCAAAGTCGTCGATCACCCGGATGCCCTCGATCTCGGCGCGCAGTTCCTGGCGCCGGCGCACACCGCGAAAGCCCGGAAGCGCCGCGATCCCGGTGGTCAGGGGCACCCCGGCATGACGCGCCGCACCGAGGGCAGCCAGGGCATTGGCCAGGTTGTGCCGTCCGCTCATCGACCACGCGACCTGTCCCACCACGGCCCCGTCCGCCAGCACCTCGAACTCGGAGGCGTCGGCGTTCAGCGGACGCGCGGCCAGTGCGGTGCCCGCCCCCGACTCGGGGTCGGCACTCAAGTATTCCACCGGGGTCCAGCAACCCATTTCCAGCACCCGCTCCAGCGCGGCATCGCCCGCCGGCACCAGGATGCATCCCTGCCCCGGAACCGTGCGCACCAGATGGTGGAACTGCCGTTCGATCGCCGCCAGGTCCGGATAGATATCGGCGTGGTCGAATTCCAGATTGTTCAGGACCAGGGTACGCGGCCGGTAGTGGACAAACTTTGCCCGCTTGTCGAAGAAGGCGCTGTCGTATTCGTCGGCCTCGATCACGAAGAACGGGGCGTCCCCCAGGCGCGCGCTGACCCCGAAGTTGCCGGGAACCCCGCCGATCAGGAAACCGGGGGTCATCCCGGCATCTTCCAGGATCCAGGCCAGTAGGCTGGCGGTGGTGGTCTTGCCGTGGGTACCGGCTACCGCCAGCACCCAGCGATCGCGCAGGAGGTGCTCGCCCAGCCACTGCGGTCCCGAGGTGTAGTCCAGCCCGCGATCCAGCAGGGCCTCGATGACGGGCATGCCGCGCCGCATCACGTTGCCGACCACGACCGGTCCCGTGTCGGGCAGCGTCGCCGGGTCGTGCCCCTCGTGGTAGGCAATACCAGCCTGCTCCAGCTGATCGCTCATCGGCGGATAGAGCTTCTGGTCGGAACCGGTGACCGTGTAGCCCCGGGCGCGAGCCAGCTGGGCCAGGCCGCCCATGAAGGTGCCCCCGATGCCAAGGATGTGCAGGCGTTCGGCACTCACTGGAACAGCCCGATCGCGGTCTGGGTGACCGCGCTGGAGGCCACAATATAGCCGAGGGCGATCAGCATCCCGACCAGGCGCATGCCCAGCGCCAGGGCCTGCTGAAGAATGTGACCGAATACAAGCAGCAGCCAGGCAAAGAGCACCAGCATCCCGAGGAGCAGGCCGGTGGAGACCTCCTCGGGATCGCTTGCCGGGTCGGGGCCGCCTGCCAGCAGCATCAGCAGCGCCATCAGCAGGCCCAGCACCGCGCCCGTTCCCGCCATCGCCATGAAGGTCTGTCGCCAGCGGTCCGGCACCCCCCGCAGGCTCAGCACGATCACGACGAAGGCGTACAGGACCACCAGGTCCATCACGTTCAGCGCCAGCGCCTGCCCGAAGCCGTACAGCGGGACCCCGATCACCATGCCGGCGATCAGGGCGATGCCGACCCAGAAGACCAGCGTGCCGTTATCGGCGGGCAGGTCCTGCGGCCCCTTCTGCAGGCGCAGGAGGTTCAGCATCGCGGCGAGGCCGTTCAACGTTCGATCTCCTCGGCCTCCAGCGCCTCGAGCTCCTCCAGTTCGTCCAGCATGGCGTCGGCCTCGTCATCCGGCCTGCCACCGCGCACGAGAAACTCCCGGCGCTGCAGGTAGCCCTGGCGCATGGCGATGTAGGGGTCATCGGAGAGCTGTTCCAGCATGCGCTCGGTCGGGATCAGACCGGCACGCATGTCGACCACATCCAGCACAGTCAAGCCGCCCCACCAGCCGGCGTGATCGCTGCGCAGATTGGTGTGGTAGAGCGGGTTGGTGTAGCGGTCCACCAGCCGCGCGGGCGCATCCCGGGCCGTGCTGGGACCGAGCAGGGGCAACTGCAGATAAGGACCCCGGGCGACGCCCCAGGCCCCAAGTGTCTGGCCGAAGTCCTCGTTATGCTTTTCCAGCCCCATGGGCGAGGCCACGTCGATCAGCCCGAACAGCCCGAAGGTCGAATTGAACATGATGCGGCCGGTGTCCGATGCCGAATTCTCCAGATTGCCCTGCAACAGGTTGTTGAACAGGACCGTGAAGTCGTCGAGGTTGGAAAAAAAGTTGCCGACCCCGGTCTGAACCGGTTGTGGAAGGCGCCGATACTGCACCGCCGCGGGGCGCAGCAGCGACTCGTCGAAGTCTTCGTTGAACTCGAACACCGCCCGGTTGTAGGACTCCCAGGGGTCGTCAGGGTGGCGGTCTTCGCTGGGCACTGTCGCGCAGCCGGTCAGACCAAGGAACATCAGGGCCAGGAGGCCGGGTCGCAAGCGGGAGACAACGGACATGTGATTCCTTTTTCAATCCGGCGCCGGGCCGGTTTCGCATGGACCGCGCGGACAGGCGGTCGTTCGGCGCACCAGTGCCGCGCATCCTTCAGGACCCGATGATCGGGTGAATGTCCGCCTTGCCGGCCAGCCCGACCTGACCCCGGCCCTGATCCTTGGCCTGGTAGCAGGCGCGATCGGCCGCCACGAACGCCTCGTCGACGCCGGGCACCTCTGGACCCAACTCGACCACGCCCACCGAGGCGCCAATGGTGACGTCCCGGGCCTCCACCTGCAACGGGCGATCCGCGAGGGCCGCGCAGATCCGCTGGCCGAGGATACGCCCATACTCGGCATTGGTGTCACGGGCAATGATCGCAAATTCGTCGCCCCCGATCCGCGCCACGGCGTCATGACCGCGGGTCAGCTGACGCAACACATGGGCAACTTGGCGCAGCAGCTCGTCACCGACCCGATGGCCATGGAGATCGTTGACCTCCTTGAAATAGTCCAGATCCACGAGCAGCAGGCTGGCCACGGCGCGATTGTCGCGGACGGCATCCATAGCCATCTCCAGCTCGCGCTCGAAGGCGCGCCGGTTGAGCAGGCCAGTCAGGCCATCGTGACTGGCCTCGTGTACGAGGCGATCCACCAGCCGGCGCTCCTCGGAGACGTCCGTCAGCACCAGCAGCGTGCGCACCGAACTGCCAGCCACCGGATCCAGGGCCGTGCGGGCAATGCGCACGATCAGTTCATGGCCGTCGCGACGGACCAGGCGCGCATCCGAACGCTCGCCCAGGGCCTGTTCGAGCCGGTCACCCCGGGCATCGTCCGGCAGCAGGGGGCGGTTGGTACCCAGCTCGCGCAGGTCAAGAAGATGGTCCAGGGAGCAGCCCAGCACCTGGTCACGCGTCAGGCCGGCCAGCTCGCGGGCCGCCGTATTCACATAGGAGATCCCGCCGCGGACGTCGAGGGTGATCACCGCGTCCGGAATCGCCTCCATGCTGCGCTCCAGGTTGCGCCCGGAACGACGCACCCGGGCGTGCACCCGCGAGACATACAGCAGCGCCAGCAGCGCCACCGCCGCCAGCCCCGAAACCAGCCACAGGAGGTTGGCGCGCAGCCAGTCCTGGATGTCGAAGGGCTGCGGCGCGTACAGCCCGACGCCCAGCTCGTGCATCAGTCCGTGCACGTCCTCGTAGGAACGGGGCGCGGCCCAGCCGCCAATGCCGGCCGCCTGGCTGGCGGGATGTCCCTCATCCAGCGAAAGGATCGCCAGCAAAATCGCGCGGGCCAGCCCGGCATCCAGATCTCCGCGCATCGACAGGGGCCACTCGGGATACAGGCGGGTGCTTGCGCGGTAGTCAAACGACGGAAAGGCGCGCTCGCCGACCACACGGACCTGCTCGACTCGCGGGTCGCCGCGCGCCTCCAGATCCTCCAGGATGCCGGTACGGAAGGTCGCGGCATCGACCTCCCCCTGCAGCACCCAGTCCAGTCCGCGACCGACCGGGAAGCCGGTAAACACCAGCGATGCCAGGTCGGTCTCGATATCCAGTCCGGCCGCCTGCAACTCGCGCCAGGTCATCCACCAGCCCCCGAAGGCATCGGGATGCACCGCGGACAGGCGCTGACCGCGCAGGTCGGCAAGTTCCACCAGGTCTTGGCGATCGGCCCGCGCGATCACGACCGCGCCGAAGCGATCCTCGTCACGGCCGACCTCCCGCGGCTGCATGGTCGCGATGCGTGAGATCCCGTGCTGCTGTTCCAGCATCACATAGGACCCGCTGTTGGTCAGGATCAGGTCGAAGCGATCTTCCGCCACCGCCGCCTGCAGCGCGTCGTTGTCCACCGGTTCGAGCTCGAAGTAGGCGCCTTCCACCTGCTCCGACAGGTACTCGGCGAACGGGGTCCACTGGCTGCGCGCGACATCGTCCCCGCGATGGGCCAGAACGCCCAGCACCAGACGTTCCTCGCTCGCCGCGGCATCCCCTCCGTCCGCAGCCGGGACCGCGTGCGGGGCAAACCCGCCGAACACGAGAAGCAACAGGCCCAGTCGTCCCAGCCAACCGGGTCCGGAGCACGTCCACCGTTTGCTCCCGGACCGTCGGGACTGGAAGCCGGGGGCCGTCATGTCATGTCGGCTTTCGGTTGCGGCTGGCGGCGATGCGCAGGCGCAGCGCGTTGAGGCGGATGAAACCCTCGGCGTCCTTCTGGTCGTAGGCCCCGGCGTCGTCCTCGAAGGTGGCGATGGCGTCGTCGAACAGGGTGTCTTCGGAGCGGCGACCGGCGACGATCACGTTGCCCTTGTACAGGCGCAGGCGCACCTCGCCGTTGACCACGCCCTGGGTGTCGTCGATCGCCGCCTGCAGCATGCGCCGCTCCGGGCTCCACCAGTAGCCGTTGTAGATGATGCTGGCGTAGCGCGGCATCAGCTCGTCCTTCAGGTGCGCCGCCTCGCGGTCCAGGGTGAGGGACTCCAGCGCCCGGCGGGCCTTGAGCAGAATGGTGCCGCCCGGGGTCTCGTAGCAGCCGCGCGACTTCATGCCGACATAACGGTTCTCGACGATATCCAGCCGGCCCACGCCGTGGGCGCCGCCACGCTCGTTGAGCTTCGACAGGAGCGCCGCCGCACTCAGGCGCGCGCCGTTGATCGAGACCGGATCACCCTTCTCGAAACCGATGGTCAGGGTCTCGGATTCATCCGGCGCGGCCTCGGGGGAGACCGACCAGCGCCACATGTCCTCTTCGGCCTCGGTCCAGGGATCCTCCAGCGGACCGCCTTCGTAGGAGATGTGCAACAGGTTGGCATCCATGGAGTACGGCGACTTGGTACCCTGCTTCTTGTAGTCCACCGGGATATTGTGCTGCTCGGCGTACGCCATCAGGCGCTCGCGCGAATTCAGGTCCCATTCGCGCCAGGGGGCGATCACCTGGATGCCCGGCTTCAGCGCATAGGCACCCAGCTCGAAACGCACTTGGTCATTGCCCTTGCCGGTCGCGCCGTGGGCGATGGCATCGGCCCCGGTCTCCTCGGCGATCTCCACCAGGCGCCGGGCGATCAGCGGACGCGCGATGGAAGTCCCCAGCAGGTATTCGCCCTCGTAGATCGTGTTGGCGCGGAACATCGGGAATACGTAGTCGCGCACAAAGATTTCGCGCAGGTCCTCGATGTAGATTTGCTTCACGCCCAGGGCCTCGGCCTTGGCGCGTGCCGGCTCGACCTCCTCGCCCTGGCCGAGATCGGCGGTGAAAGTGATGACCTCGCAGCCATACTGTTCCTCCAACCACTTGAGAATGACCGAGGTGTCCAGCCCGCCCGAGTATGCGAGGACGACGCGATTGATCGAGGAACTCATAAGAATGCCAATCCTTGTCTTAACGTGAAGATATAGTCGTTTTCGTGACCGGCGTCACTACCACGCCGGGGTCGCGGAGGGGTCGGCCGGGGACGCCTCGGGCCCCGAGTCGGCGCTTTCGGCCTCGCCCGCGCTGGCGGATGGCAGCGGGGCTGGGGCGTCGTCGACGCCCGACAACGCCCCGGGGTCCAGCCACCAGATATCGCTACGGCGCGAAGCCCGCCGCGCACCATCGGCCGCCGGATCCACGCCGGAGGCCTCGATCTCGACGGCCCCAGCGGAGACGCCGGTCTCCACCAGCGCCGCGCGCACAGCCTCGGCGCGATCGCGGCTCAGGGCCCGATTGATCTCCAGCGGGCCCTCGGCATCCGTCCACCCGACCACCCGGATGCGCGGGGCATCACCCGCAGCCGTCAGCACGCGGGCCGCCCGCTCCAGAACCTCGCGCGCTGCAGCATCCAGCCGGTGGCTGCCAGTGTCGAAATAGACGCTCCAGCGGTCGAGGGCCCCCGCGTCGGGAGTCGCGGGCGGCGCTTCATGCTCCCCGTAACAAGCCCGGAAGTCGCGGGCCCGCAGGGCGAAGCGAATGCCCCGAAAGTGCACCGTCTCGTCCCCGCCCGGGAAATCGATGCGCACGTCATGGCCAGCCAGCAGGCGGGTCTTCAATGGCTGGGCGAAGGTCTGGGGAATGCGGAACAGGCGATCGTCACGTGGTTGCAATTGCAGGTCCAGCGGTGCCTCGGTCGCCGGGCGCAGCCACTCCGGGGCCCCAGTGCGCAGGCGCGGCGCGGCCCCGTCCGGCATCGGATAGGGGGCGCGCCAGAAGGCCGCGGTCACCAGGCCCGGCCGGGCCTCGAAACGCAGTACACCGCCATGACGGACGCCCTGTTCGATACGACAGGCCGCATCGTCCTCGGTCAGGTGCCAGTCACTGCGTTCCAGCGGCTCGCTGTAAGGTTCGGCGCCCGCCGTGGCCATGCCGGCCCCCAGTAGCAGGCCCGGGAGTACGCAACGCAACCACTGGCGCAGGGCGAACATGGCCCGCTAGCGCTTCTTCGGCGGCAGGATGTCGGTGATCGAACCGTGCGCGGCCTCGGCGGCAAACGCCACCGTCTCGCTGAGGGTCGGGTGCGGGTGGACCGTCAGGCCGATATCCTCCATCTCGGCGCCCATCTCCAGCGCCAGCATCGCCTCGCCGATCAGGTCGCCGGCGGACGGGCCCACGATGCCGGCTCCGATCACGCGATCATCGGCGTCGAACAGCAGTTTGGTCATGCCGTCCTCGGCGCCCAGCGCGATCGCCCGGCCGGAGGCGGCCCAGGGGAACACCCCCTTGGTGTATTCGATGCCGTCGGCCTTGGCCTGCTCCTCGGTCACACCCATCCAGGCGACCTCGGGGTGCGTGTAGGCAACCGACGGGATGGCGCGGGCATCGAAGTGCACCTTGTGACCGGCAATCACCTCGGCGGCCACCTTGCCCTCGTGGGTGGCCTTGTGTGCCAGCATTGGCTGGCCGACGACGTCGCCAATGGCGAAGATGTGCTCAACGTTGGTGCGCTGCTGGCTATCGACCTCGATGAAACCGCGCTCGCTCACCTGCACACCTGCCGCTTCGGCCTTGATCTTCGCCCCGTTCGGGCCGCGGCCCACGGCGACCAGCACGCGATCGAAAGTGTCCTCTTCCGGCAGCCCCTTGGCCTCGCCCTCGAACTGGCAGACAATCCCGGCCTTGGTGGCCTTGGCACCGGAGACCTTGCTCTTCAGGAAGATATTCTCGAAGCGCTTCTTCGCGCGCTTCTCGAAGGGGCGCACGATGTCGCGGTCCGCGCCCGGCATCAGGGTGTCGGACAGCTCCACCACCGTGACCTTGGAACCCAGGGCCTCGTAGACACAGGCCATCTCCAGGCCGATGATGCCGCCGCCGACCACCAGCATGCGGTCCGGGATCTCCGCCAGGTCCAGCGCGTCGGTGGAATCCATCACCCGCTCGTCGTCCCAGGGGAAACCGGGCAGCTTGATCGCCTGCGAACCGACGGCGATGATCGCGTGCTCGAAGCCGATCACCTCGCGGCCGTCATCGCCCTCCACCGCGATGCTGTTGGCGCCGGAAAACTCGCCCACGCCCTGTACCACACGCACCTTGCGCTGTTTGCACAGCTGCTTGAGCCCGCCGGTCAGCTTCTTGACCGCGTTGCCCTTGTAGCCGCGCAGCCCGTCCAGGTCGATCTCCGGCTCGCCGAACTTGATGCCCAGGGCGGCGAAGCGCTCCGCCTCGTGCAGCACCTCGCCGGCATGCAGCAGCGCCTTGGACGGGATGCAGCCGACGTTCAGGCACACGCCGCCGATCTGCGGATAGCGCTCGACCATCACCACGTCCAGGCCCAGGTCCGCAGCGCGGAAGGCGGCGGTATAACCGCCGGGGCCGGAACCCAGCACCAGCACCTGGCACTGGCTGTCGGTGTTCGGGTCGGCGGCCGCCTTGGGGGCCGCCGCCTTTTTCGGCTCACTCGCGGCACCGGACTCCGCCTTCGCGGATTCGGCCTTTTCGCCGCCGCCGGCCGCCGGCGCATCCGCGCCGCCCGCGGCCTCGCCACTCCCCTCGAGATCCAGGAGCTTGCTGCCCTTGGACACCTTGTCCCCGACCTTCACGTGCAGCTTCTTCACCGTGCCGGCCTCGGGGGCGGGCACGTCGATGGTCGCCTTGTCGGACTCGAGGGTGATCAGCGGGTCTTCCGGCGCAATCTCGCTGCCCGGCTGCACCAGGACCTCGATAATCTCGACGTCCTTGAAATCCCCGATGTCCGGGACCTCGATGGTCTTGGTCTGGCTCATCCAATCGCTCCGGTTCGAATTCGCTTAGGGAAACACTGATCGATGTACGCGTTCGCGCTCGAGTCGCTATTGCGTGCTGACAAGGCGCGGTGAGCGCAGTGTAGCCGAGCTACATACGCGAGCCGCAACGCCGTCAGCGGGCAATAGCGGCCGAGCCCCGTCATTCAATAATTTGTGGGGTTGGTGCCCCATGTTCCCCGATCCTGCGTTGCGGCCCTTGCCGGTAGAACCACTACCGGCTACGAACCGCGCCTGGTCTCGGAAAACATGGGGCACCAACGCGAACGTGTACATCGATCCGTGTTTCCCTACAGCAGCATGCGGCGCATGTCGGACAACAGCCCGCTCAGCGTGGTGGCGAAGCGCGCGCCCAGTGCGCCGTCGATCACCCGGTGGTCGTACGACAGTGCCAGCGGCAGGATCAGGCGCGGCTCGAACTCCTTGCCGTTCCACACCGGCTTCATGCTGGAGCGCGACACGCCCAGGATCGCGACCTCGGGGGCATTCACGATCGGGGTGAACTGGGTGCCGCCGATCCCGCCGAGGCTGGAGATGGTCAGGCAGCCGCCCTGCATGTCGGCCGGCTTCAGCTTCTTGTCGCGGGCGCGCTGGGACAGGTCCATCAGCTCGGAGGCGATGTCGACCAGGCTCTTGCGGTCCACGTCGCGTACCACCGGGACGACCAGACCGTCCGGGGTATCCACCGCGATGCCGAGGTTGTAGTACTGCTTGATGATCAGGTTCTCGCCGGTCGCGTCCAGCGAGGCGTTGAAACGCGGGTACTGCTTGAGCGCGGAGACCACCGCCTTCATCAGGAATGGCAGGAAGGTGACCTTCACGCCCTTCTTTTCGTACTCGGCCTTCAGCGACTTGCGGAAGTCCTCGAGCTCGGTGATGTCGGCCTCGTCGAACTGAGTCACGTGCGGGACGGTGACCCAGTTGCGGTGCAGGTTCTTGCCGGTGAGCTTGTTGATCTTCGACAACGGCTGGGTCTCGATCGGCCCAAACTCGGAGAAGTCGATCTCCGGCATCGGCTCGACCCCCAGCCCGCCACCGGCGCCCTGGCTCAAGGCGCGCTTGACGAAGCCCTGCACGTCCTCGCGCAGGATGCGCCCCTTGCGCCCGGATCCGTCGACCTTGGTCAGGTCCACGCCCAGCTCGCGCGCAAACTTGCGCACCACCGGCGAGGCATGGGCCTTGCGGAAGGCCGACTCGTCACGGATGTGCTCGGTGGGCGACGGGCGCGGGTCGGCCCGGTCGGCGGACTTCGGTGGCTCGGACTTCTTCGACGGGTCAGTCGCGGGCCCCGCCGCGGCCTTCGCATCCGCGGAGGACGACGCCTCCTGTGGCGCCTCCTGTTTCGGTGCCTCCTCCTTGGCGGAAGTGTCCTCGGCGGCACCCTCGTCGGAGGGTTCCAGTTCCAGGATCGGATCGCCCTCGTTGACGCGGTCGCCGGCCTTCACCTTGAGCGCCTTCACGGTCCCGCCCTGCGGGGCCGGGATCTCGATGGAGGCCTTGTCCGATTCCAGGGTGATCAGGGGATCCTCCGGGGCGATGGTGTCCCCGGGGTTCACGATCACCTCGATGATCTCGACGTCCTTGAAGTCACCGATGTCCGGTACGTGCACGGTAGTCGTGTTGCTCATGTCTGCTCCTGCCTCGGTACCGGCGGCCTCAGGCCTGCAAGGGGTTGGGCCGTTCGACGTCGATCTTGTACTTCTTGATCGCGTCGGACACGGTCTTGGCCTCGACGGTCCCGGCGTCGGCCAGGGCCTTCAGGGCCGTGACCGCGATGTGGTACCGATCGACCTCGAAGTGCCGGCGCAGCGCCGCGCGGGTGTCCGAGCGGCCGAAGCCGTCGGTGCCCAGCACGCGGTAGTCGGCCGGCACGAAGGCGCGGATCTGATCCGCGTAGGCCTGGACGTAATCAGTGGCGGCGACGACCGGGTCTTCCGATCCACCCAGACATTCTTCCACCCAGGACGTGCGCGGCTTGGCCTCCGGGTTCAGCCGCGCATGACGCTCGGCATCGCGGCCGTCGCGGGCCAGCTCGTTGAAGCTGGTCGCGCTCCAGACCTCGGCGGCCACGCCGAAGTCCTTGTCCAGCATTTCGGCCGCGGCAATGGCCTCGCGCAGGATGGTCCCGGAACCCAGCAGGCGCACCTTCTTTTTCTTGCGCCCGCCGGCCTGCAACCGGTACAGGCCGCGACGGATGCCTTCCTCGGCGCCCTTCGGCATGGCCGGCTGCGGGTAGTTCTCGTTCATCACGGTGATGTAGTAGAAGACGCTTTGCTGCTCCGCGTACATGCGGCGCATGCCGTCCTGCACGATCACCGCCAGCTCGTAGGCGAAGGTCGGGTCGTAGGCGATGCAGTTGGGCACGTTGGCCGCCATCATCAGGCTGTGGCCGTCGTCGTGCTGCAGGCCCTCGCCGGCCAGCGTGGTGCGCCCGGCAGTCGCCCCCATCAGGAAGCCGCGCGCGCGCATGTCGCCGGCGGCCCAGATCAGGTCGCCGACCCGCTGGAAACCGAACATCGAATAGAAGATGTAGAACGGGACCATCGCCACGCCGTGCGTGGAGTAGGACGTGGCTGCGGCGATCCAGGAAGACAGGGAGCCGGCCTCGTTGATCCCCTCTTCCAGGATCTGGCCCTTCTTGTCCTCCTTGTAATACATCACCTGTTCCTTGTCCTGCGGCTCGTAGAGCTGGCCGACCGAGGAATAGATCCCCAGCTGGCGGAACAGCCCCTCCATGCCGAAGGTTCGCGCCTCGTCGGGCACGATCGGGACCACGTTCTTGCCGATCTTCTTGTCGCGGGCAAGCAGGGTCAGCAGGCGCACGAAGGCCATGGTGGTGGACATCTCGCGCTCGCCGGAGGCCTCCAGCAGGCCGTTGAAGACATCCAGACCGGGCACTTCGAGCGGCGTGGCCAGCGGTCGGCGCACGGGCAGGTGGCCGCCCAGGTCCTTGCGCCGGGCGTGCATGTACTTCATCTCGTCGGAGTCGGGGTCCGGCTTGATGTACTCGGCCTTCTCCACCTGCTCGTCGGACAGCGGGATATTGAAGCGGTCGCGGAACTGCTTCATGTCGTCCGCGTCCATCTTCTTCTGGCTGTGGGTGCGGTTCTGGGCCTCGCCTGCCGCGCCCATGCCATAGCCCTTCACGGTGTGCGCGAGGATCACGGTCGGCTCTCCCTTGTGTTCGGCCGCCGCCTTGTAGGCCGCATAGACCTTGACCGGATCGTGCCCCCCGCGGTTCAGGCGCCAGATGTCCTCGTCGGACATGTTGGCCACCATGCGCTTGAGTTCGGGGTACTTGCCAAAGAAGTGCTCGCGCACGTAGGCGCCGTCACGCGACTTGTAGTTCTGGTAGTCGCCGTCGACCGCCTCCATCATACGTTTTTGCAGCAGGCCGTCGGTGTCCTTGGCCAGCAGCGGGTCCCAGTAGCGGCCCCACAGGACCTTGACCACGTTCCAGCCGGCACCGCGGAAGATCGCCTCCAGCTCCTGCACGATCTTGCCATTGCCGCGCACCGGGCCATCCAGGCGCTGCAAGTTGCAGTTCACCACCCAGGTCAGATTGTCCAGCTTCTCGCGCGAGGCCAGGGTGATCGCCCCCAGGGTCTCGGGCTCGTCGACCTCGCCGTCACCGACGAAACTCCAGACGCGGCGGTTCTCGGTCTGCGCCATGCCGCGATCCTGCAGGTAGCGCATGAAGCGCGCCTGGTAGATGCTCATGATCGGGCCGAGCCCCATGGACACCGTCGGGAACTGCCAGAAGTCCGGCATCAGCCACGGGTGCGGGTAGGACGACAGGCCCTTGCCGTCGACCTCGCGGCGGAAGTGATCCAGCTGGTCTTCGGTCAGGCGCCCCTCCATGAACGCGCGGGCGTAGATGCCCGGCGAGGAGTGACCCTGGGCAAACAGCAGGTCACCGCCGTGGTCGTGCGACGGGGCATGCCAGAAGTGGTTGAAGCCGACGTCGTAAAGCGTCGCGGCAGAGGCAAAGGTCGCGATATGCCCACCCAGCTCGGCCGAGGCGCGGTTGGCCTTGACCACCATCGCCATCGCGTTCCACCGGATGTAGGAACGAATACGATGCTCCACCGCGCCGTCACCCGGATACTCGGGTTCGAGGTGCGTGGGGATGGTATTCACATAGGCGGTGTTGGCGGAATACGGCAGGTAGGCCCCACTGCGGCGCGCCTTGTCGACCAGGCGTTCAAGGAGGGCATGCGCCCGCTCGGGGCCATCCGTCTCCAGCACGGAGGCCAGGGCGTCAATCCACTCCTGGGTCTCCTGCGGGTCGATATCGTGTTCGGTCGCGTTCGGGTCCATGCGTTCTACCCCTGAAGACGGGTTGGGAATCGGGTTGCCCCTACCGGGCCGGGCCACCGGGCGGCCGGGCATTTGCTACCATGCGCCGGTGTCAGGCGGGCATAAAAGGCGCAAGTATCCCGACTGTGCTGCCAACAGGTCAAGCGAAAGCCTTCTATGGCGCCGATCGTCGGGGAAATCTGCGGGAACGTGCGCAAACCTCCAGCAATCCGCCCAAGGCGGCGAATCACGGGCCAGCGCCCCGCCTGAGACTGTCCGCATCCCGAATCACCGCCCCACCCGAAACCGAGTACCCCAATGCCCGAATCCCTGCAGCTGGACCCCAATCACCGCCCGATGGCGAACCGCTTCCGCGGCTTCCTCCCGGTGGTCGTCGACGTGGAAACCGGCGGCTTCGACTGCCGCCGCCACGCGCTGCTGCAAATCGCCGCGGTATTCCTGCGCCGGGACGCCAACGACCACCTGATGCGTGACCGTACGGTGAGCCTGCATGTGCGCCCGTTCGAGGGATCGGAGCTGGACCCGAAGTCACTGGAGGTCAACGGCATCGACCCCTACCACCCTCTGCGGGCGGCCTGGCCCGAGGATCAGGCAATGGGCAAGCTGTTCAGCGAAGTGCGCCGCGAGGTGAAGGTGAACCACTGCAAGCGCGCGGTGCTGGTGGGGCACAACGCCCACTTCGACCTGGGCTTCGTGCACGCGACGGCCGAACGCTGCGGGATCAAGCGCAACCCGTTCCACCCGTTCAGCAGCCTGGATACCGTATCCCTGTCGGCGCTGGCCTTCGGGCAGACGGTGCTGGCACGGGCGGCGGATGCCGCGGGACTGGGATGGGACACCGAGGCGGCGCACAGCGCGGCCTTCGATGCGGAAAAGACGGCGGACATTTTCTGCCAGATCGCCAACCGCTGGCAGGACGGGATCGGCGTACCGCAACACGCGCTGCGCCTGCCCGACCCGGAAGAACTCCCGCCCGGGAGCTGACGCAAGCCCGCCTTGCGCGTATGCCGGGAAATCGCCGCGGCACCTGGCGGGGCCTCGCGATAATGGAGTTGGGGTGTGCCGCAGCCCACGGAGCTGGGCTACGGCACGGCGCTCTTAACTCGCGGTGCGCTTAGCGTGGGCGGCGTCGACCATCTTCTTGAGCTCGCCGCTCTCGAACATCTCGAGGGTGATGTCGCAACCCCCAACCAACTCGCCGTCGATGTAGACCTGCGGAAACGTCGGCCAGTCGGCGAAGCGCGGCAGGTTCTGCATGACTTCCTGGTCCGCGACCACGTTCACGTAGCCGAATTCCTGATCACAGCGCTTCAACGCCTCCACCGCACGGCTGGAGAACCCGCACATGGGGAACTGCGGGGTGCCCTTCATGAAGATCACCACAGGGTTGTCTTCCACCTGCTGGCGGATACGATCCATTACGTCCATTACTGTACTCCTAAAATTTGGTGCCAGAACGGGGTGCTGGCGGCGTCGCGGCGCACCCCAAGCTCAATTCCGAGTATAACGCTCAGACATTGAAGCGGAAATGTACCACGTCGCCTTCCTTCAACAGGTATTCCTTGCCTTCCAAGCGCCATTTGCCCGCATCCTTCGCACCCTGCTCGCCGTTGTGGGCGACAAAATCGTCGTACCCCACCACCTCGGCACGGATAAAACCCCGCTCGAAGTCGGTGTGGATCACCCCCGCGCCCTGCGGCGCGGTGGAGCCCTGGCGGACGGTCCAGGCGCGGACCTCCTTCTCGCCGGCAGTAAAGAACGTCTGCAGGCTCAGCAGGCGATAGGCCGTGCGGATCACCCGGTCCAGCCCCGGCTCTTCCAGTCCCAGATCGGTCAGGAATTCCGCGCGCTCATCGGGGTCCAGCACCGCGATCTCGGACTCGATGGCGGCACAGACACTGACCACCTCGGCGCCTTCCTCGGCGGCCTTGGCCTGCACGGCCTCGACCATCGCGTTGCCGCCGGCCAGCGCGGCCTCGTTGACATTGGCGATGTACATCAGCGGCTTGAGCGTCAGCAGATGCAGGTCATACAGCGCGCTCCGCTCGTCATCGTCCAGGTCCTGCGCCCGCACGGGAATCCCCTGATCCAGGCCGGCCGCGACCTTCTCGGCAGACTGTAGCTGGGCAATCGCGGCCTTGTCCTGCGACTTGGCCGCACGCGCCAGGCGCGTCAGCGCCTTGTTCACGGTCTCCAGATCCGCCAGCATCAACTCGGTGCTGATGGTCTCGATGTCGGCGATCGGGTCGATCTTGCCGGCGACATGCACGATGTCGTCGTCCTCGAAGCAGCGCACCACCTGCGCGATGGCGTCCGTCTCGCGGATGTGTGCCAGGAACTGGTTGCCCAGACCCTCGCCCTGGGCGGCGCCCGCGACCAGACCAGCGATATCCACGAACTCGACCGTGGTCGGCAGCGTGCGCTGGGGTTTCACGATCTCGCTCAGCCGCGTCAGGCGCGGATCCGGGACCTCGACGACGCCCACGTTCGGGTCGATGGTGCAGAAGGGATAGTTCTCCGCAGCGATCTCCGCGCGTGTGAGGGCATTGAACAGGGTGGACTTGCCGACATTCGGCAGACCCACGATCCCGCATTTGAGACTCATCGGGCTTCCTCGGAATTCTTGGGGCCGGCCGGTTTCGACCTACCCCCATGCAGATTGCGTACCGCCTCGTCCCAGCGCCCGGCCACCAACGCCGGAACCTCAGGCAGAGCCGTGTCGATGGCTTCCTCGATGGCCTGGGTGTCGGCCTTTCCGGGACGGTCCAGGACGAAGGGCACCACATCGTCACGATGGCCCGGATGGCCGATTCCGACCCGGACCCGGGCGTAGTTCGGGCCGCCCATGTGCCGGTGCAGGTCACGCAGGCCGTTGTGCCCGCCATGCCCGCCACCCAGCTTGAGCCGGACCACCCCCGGATCGAGATCCAGTTCGTCATGCACGACCAGGATGGCCTCGGGCGGGATGCGGTAGAAGTCGGCACACTTGCGCACCGGCAGGCCACTCTTGTTCATGAAGCTCATGGGCTTGAGCAGCCAGCAGTCGCCCTCGGGCAGGACCAGACGCGCCACCTCGCCATCGAAGCGGCTCTCGGGGCGGAATTCCGCGCCATGCCGGCGGGCCAGGGTGTCCACAAACCAGAAACCCGCGTTATGCCGGGTTTCGGCATAACGCGGGCCTGGATTCCCCAGCCCAACCAACAGACGGATCGGTTCGGGTTGGATCGCCATCGTTCAGGCGGCAAGCCGCAGGGCTTACTCCTTGTCCTCGGACTCCGATTCGTCGCCGGCGGCCTCTTCCCCACCCGCGGCTTCCTCGCCACCTTCGGTTTCCGCGGCCTCGCCTTCCTCGACCTCTTCTTCCTCGGTCTTGGCGGCACGCGGCAGCAGGACACTGACCACGGCGTAGTCGTATTCCTCGCCATGCATCAGCGCCACGCTCTGCACGCCTTCCGGAAGCTCCAGCTCGGAGATGTGCAGGGTGTCACCGACATCCATCTCGATCACGTCGAGATCGATGGACTCGGGCAGGTCACCCGGCAGGCACTCGACCTCGAGCTCGTTGATCATGCGGCTGACCATGCCGCCGCCCAGCTTCACGCCCTTGGCCTCTTCCTCGTTGTGGAAGTGCAGCGGCACGCTGACCCGGATCGGCTGGTTGGCGCTCACACGCATCAGGTCAACGTGGTAGATGGTCGGCTTGAACGGATGACGCTGCACGTCGCGCAGGATCGCCTTCTCGGTCTTGCCGTCCAGCTTCACGCTCAGGATGTGCGAGTAGAACGCGTCTTCCTTGAGGTTGTGGACCATCGCATTGTGATCCAGCGTGATGGCCTCGGCGTCCTTGTCCGCTCCGTACAGGATGGCGGGCAGCTTGCCGGCGCGACGCAGGCGGCGGCTCGCACTCGAACCCTGTTCGTCACGCTTCTCGGCTTCAATGGTAAAGCTCATGCTCATTGCTACAGTCTCCAAAATGAAAGGCGCTTCACCCGAAGCGCCCTGAACACACCCCGCCCGCGACCAGGCGGGGCGCTGAAGGGGACACGAACTCCCCGAATTCGTTTTCGGCCCGGCGGCTTCGCTAGTCCATGAACAGCGAACTGACCGACTCCTCGCGATTGATGCGGCGGATAGTCTCCGCAAGCATCTCGGCGACCGACAGCTGACGAATCTTGTCGCAGGCCTGCGCATTGGGCTGCAGGGCCAGGGTGTCGGTCACCACGAGTTCGTCAAGCGCCGAACCGTTTATGTTATCAATTGCCGCGCCGGAAAGCACGGGGTGCGTGGCATAGGCCATCACCGAGTGCGCCCCGTGTGCCTTCAGGGCCTTCGCCGCCTGGCACAGCGTGCCGGCGGTATCCACCAGGTCGTCAATGATGATGCAGGACTTGCCACGCACATCCCCGATGATGTGCATCACCTCGGACTCGTTCGCACGCGGCCGGCGCTTGTCGATGATCGCCAGATCGGCGTCATCCAGCCGCTTGGCGATCGCGCGGGCACGGACCACCCCGCCGACATCCGGCGACACCACGGTCAGATCGCCCGAGACATGCCGCCAGACGTCGCCCAGCAGCACCGGCGAGGCGTAGATGTTATCCACCGGGACGTTGAAGAAACCCTGAACCTGGTCCGCGTGAACGTCGATGGTCAGCACGCGATCGGCGCCCACCGCCTCGATCATGTTCGCGACCACCTTGGCCGAGATCGGCACCCGCGCCGAGCGCACGCGGCGGTCCTGGCGGGCATAGCCGAAGTACGGTATGACCGTGGTGATTCGACCGGCCGAGGCGCGGCGCAGCGCATCCACCATGATCACCAGCTCCATGATGTTCTCGTTGGTCGGCTGGCCGGTCGGCTGGATCAGGAAGACATCGCGGCCGCGCACATTCTCCAGCAGCTCGACCTGTACCTCGCCATCGCTGAAACGCCCGACGATGGCCTTGCCCATCGGCAGCCCCAGGTGTTCCGCAACGGCCTGGGCGAGACGCGGGTTCGCATTGCCCGCGAAGATCATCATGCGATTCTTGTCGACCACGGTTCGTCCCGGTCTGGATGGAGTGGAGCGGGCGGATGCACCGCGCAGGCTCCACATTATAGACCCCGGCTCGGGACCGGGGTCTTGATGGCTTGCCTCGCGCCTTTCTGGCGCGAAGCGGTTGTTGGCTGGGCCGGCAGGATTCGAACCTGCGCATGACGGGATCAAAACCCGTTGCCTTACCGCTTGGCTACGGCCCAATAACTCGCTGAACTCTATTGTACTGCCTGGCCGGCGTCGTGCCCCGGCTCAACCCGCGGATCGGCAACGCCGATCCGGGCCGGCAGGATGATGGCGCTACGCGCCACCCTTCGGGCCGTCACCTTCGGCGACGGTCGGTCGCGGCTGCGCCGCTCGCGTCGAACCTGCGCATGGCGGGATCAAAACCCGCTGCCTTACCGCTTGGCTACGGCCCAATATCTCGCTGGACTCCAATTGTACTGCCTGGCAGGCACCGCGCCCGGCACATCCCGCGGATCGGCGTCGCCGATCCGGGCCGGCAGGATGCTGGCGCTGCGCGCCACCCTTACGGGCCGTCACCTTTGGCGACGGTCGCTCGCGGCTGCGCCGCTCGCGTCGAACCTAGCGCACGGCGGGATCAAAACCCACTGCCTTACCGCTTGGCTACAGCCCAATATCTCGCTGGATGCTATCGCGCCTCGAGGCCGGCGCCGCGCGGCGGCAGCCAGGCCTGCAGGGGCGACACATTGACCAGCGGCGTTACCCAGCTCCGCCAAGCTACCGGCTGCGCGGACTGTGCCGCCCGGGCCGCCGCCTCGTCGGAAAAGATCCCGAACACGCAGCCGCCGCTACCGCTCAGATGCGCCTGCGGCGCCTGCTCCGCCAGCCAGGCCAGCGCCCGATCGACCTCCGGATAGCGCGCCCGGACAACCGGCTCGAACACGTTCCTGAACCGCCCGGCATCCACCGCGGACGAAATTGTCTCGGCGGGACAGTCGCGTGTCAATTCCGCACACCCGAACATGGCCCCGGTGGCGACCGACACGCCGGGGTCGATCAGCAGCACCCAGCCGGTGTCCGGGTCCACGGGCACCAACTGCTCGCCGACGCCCTCGGCCCAGGCGGCCTGTCCTGCAACGAACACCGGGACGTCGGCCCCCATCTCCAGCCCAACCGCCGCCAGTTGCTGGACGGAGCAACCCAGGCCGAACAGATGATTCAGAGCCACCAGCGTCGTGGCCGCATCGGAGCTGCCGCCCCCCAGACCGCCCCCGACCGGGATCCGTTTCTCGAGGTGGATGCGCACGCCGAAGGGAGTTTCCACCGCTCCGGCCAGGCGCCGGGCGGCACGCAGGCAGAGGTTGTCGTTGCCGTCGATACCCGCGCGGGCCATCTCGAAACGGCCCGCGGGCAACGGCTCGAAACGCAGGGTATCCTCCAGCCCGAGGAACTGGAACACCGTCTGCAACTCGTGATAGCCGTCCGCCCGGCGCCCGGTGATGTGCAGGAAGCGGTTGATCTTGGCCGGCGCGGGAAAGCTCGTGTCGAAGGCGCCGGACGCGGCCGCGGGCGTCACCGCGCCTCCCCACCGAGCTGCCACCGGCCAATGCGGGCGCGCAACTCCACCCCCTCGCGTTCGAGGACCATAGCGACCGGCATTTGCACGCCGTCAACCTCCTCGAACTCGGTGTATCCGATGGCCCAGCCGGACTGCAGGATCTCCAGCGGCCGGCCGTCCGCATCGATATCCAGCTGGTAGGTGGCCTCCGGGTGCAACAGGCCGCGCACCCAGTAGATCATGCCACTGACCGGAATGGACTCCCCCAGAACTTGCGCCACCAGTGCATCCGGATCGCGCGCCTCGAAGCGCTCGCCGGACCGGGTCACCAGCAGTGCCCGGCCTCTGTCGGAAAGCGTCAGCCGACCACCGCCACGCCCCATCGGGCCGGACAGATCGAGCACGTGCCGGCCTTCCTGCACGCGCCAGTTCAGCTGGGCGGACCAGTACTCATCCCCGGAGGTCAGCCCCAGGCGCGCCACCAGTCGCCAGCTGTCCAGTGCCGCGAGCTGATCATTGCGAGCCTCGAAGGCGGCCTCGGCCGACGGCGAGGTATCCGCCTCGGGCAGGGGAGCGGCACAGCCGGCCAGCAGCCCCCAGGCAACCAGCAAGCCGGCCAGCCAGCCCCCGCCCGGGACTCGGCCCGGCCTCCGAACGACCCTTGGCAGGCTCATTCGGTCAAGTCGTCACGCACCCGCTGCAGGCGCTCATGGTCCGGCTCGCGCTCCAGCGCGGCCTCGACGATCTCGCGCGCCTCGTCGCGTTCGCCGCGCTCCCACAGCACTACCGCCAGGTTGCTGGCGATCTCGCCGTCCTCGGACAACGAGTAGGCACGCCGCAACTGGGTCTCGGCCTCCTCCAGACGGCCCAGGCGATACAGGACCCATCCATAGCTGTCGACGATCGCGGCATCATCCGGCTCCTGCTCGTAGGCGCGCAGGATCAGCTCATAGGCCTCCTCAAAGCGCTCCGTGCGATCCGCCAGCGTGTAACCCAGCGCGTTCAGCGCCGCGACATTCTCGGGATCGGACTCGAGGATGGCGCGGAAATCCGCCTCGGCAGCCGCGATATCATCCTCCCGCTCGTGGACGAGCCCGCGCAGGTACAGCAGTCGGGTATCGCCCGGGAACTGGACCAGCCCTCGGTTCAGGCGGCTGCGGGCCTCGGCATACGCCCCCATCTCGCGGAGGGCGTTGGCCTCGGCCAGATAGGCCCGCCGGGCCAGGCCGTCGTCGACGCCCTGCTGCATGGGATCAAAACGCTCCCGGGCGGCCTCGGGCCCGTCGCGCTGGAGCGTGAGACGCGCGCTGCGCAGCCGGGCATCCTCGACATGCTCGCCGCCTTCCACACGGGCATAGGCCGCCAGGGCGTCATCCGGCTCGTCGGCGAGCTCGTGCAACCTTCCGAGGTAGTACGCGACGTCGTTCTCGCGCTCGCCCAGGGCATCGAGACGCTCCAGATAATCGCGAGCCGGTCCCAGCTGCTCCGCCTCCAGGTTCATCAAGGCGAGCGCCAGCAGGAGTTGGGTATCCTCCGGCGCCATCTCCACCAGGCGATCCATCTCCTCGCGGGCGAAGGCGTCGTCCTCCATCTCCGTCAGGACGCGCGCATAGCCCAGGCGCGCCTCGCGGCTCTCCGGGTGCGCCTCCACGGTCGCGCGCAGGGTCTCGACCGCGGCATCCTCCTGCCCCGCCTCGCTCTGGGCGCGTGCGTGCAGCAGACGCAGCGGGACCGATTCCGGGAAGCGTTCCGTGGCCCGTCCAGTGATCGCCACCACCTCCTCGCCCGGCTCGCCAAAGCGCAGCGCGGCCTCGGCCTGAACGCGGTGAACTCCAACATCGTCCCGGCGCCGCTCGGTGAGCAGGCGCATCGTCTCCAGCGCCGCCGCCTGATCCCGAGCCTGGCCAATGACAGCACCGAGCGTGGAGTGGGGATCGTCTCCCTGGACCACCACACGATTCATCAGCGAATCCAGCTGTTCGGCCGCCTGCTCGGCGTCACCGGCGTTGATCCGCAGCACGGTCGAGATCTGGCTGGCATCCGTGCTCTCGGGGGCCAGGCGCAGCCAGCGATCGGCCGAACGCTGGGCCTGCTCCTGGTCACGCGCGAACAGCGCGATCCGGGTGGCACGCTCGGCAATCGCGGGGTCATCGCTCAGCAATGCCGCCGCACCGTAGTACCGCGCCGCCTCGGCATGCTCGCCGGAGCGCACCGCGATCTCGGCAGCCAGGACGCTGAACATCAACGCCGCCTCCGGGTCCTCGGTCTGCATCAATGGCTGCACCGCGGGGCGGTCCGACTCCGGTGGTTCGGAGGCGTCCAGTTGGGTATGTGCGCAGCCCGCCAGGGAGAGCACGGCGGCCAGCGCGAGCAGGCTTCGAATCATGTTGTATCCAGTCGGGATCAGTACGGACATATCGGATGGGACGGGGCAGGCACCTCCGGGGTTCCATCCCGGCCAAAAGCCACTGCCGCCAAGCCTACAGCACAGTACACTATCGGGAAATTCGGCCACACGCCCGCGTTTTCCGGCACAATACGCGCCAGCATGCTGTTCACTCTCGGGATCAATCACAAGACGGCCCCGGTCGCCATACGCGAACGGCTCTCCGTCAACGAGCACGAGCTCGGCGAGGCCCTGCACTCGCTGCGCTCCGGTGTCCTGTTGCCGGAAACCGCGATCCTGTCCACCTGCAACCGCACGGAGGTGTACTTCCGCGAGGGCGACCCGCACAGCGAACAGCGTGTACTCGACTGGATCGGCGGCTACCACGGTATCGACCGCGACGAGCTGAAGCCCTATCTCTACCTGCACCACGACGGCTCCGCCGTGCGCCACACCCTGCGCGTCGCCAGCGGGCTGGACTCCATGGTCCTCGGCGAGCCGCAGATCCTCGGGCAGATGAAGACGGCCTACCAGCATGCCCACGATGCCGGCACGCTGGGCCGCTCGCTGGAACGCCTGTTCCAGCATGCCTTTGCCACCGCCAAGGACGTCCGCACCCAGACCGCCATCGGCCAGAGCGCCGTCTCGGTGGCCTTTGCCGCCGTCTCGCTGGCCCGCCAGATCTTTGGCGACCTGAAGCCCCTGACCGCGATGGTCATCGGGGCCGGCGAGACCATTGAACTGGCCCTGCAGCACCTCTCGGGAGGCGGCATCGGGAACATGATCGTCGCCAACCGCACCGTGGAGCGCGCCCGCGCGGTGGCCGGCCGCTTCGATGCCGAGGCCATCAGCCTCGACCAGCTCCCCGACCGAATGGCCGAGGCCGACATCGTGATCTCCTCCACCGCCGCGCCACTGCCGATCCTCGGCAAGGGCGCGGTGGAACGCGCCCTGCGCAAGCGCCGCCACAAACCGATGTTCATGGTGGACATCGCCGTGCCACGCGACATCGAACCCGAGGTCGGCCAGCTCGAGGACGTCTACCTCTACACCGTGGACGACCTGCAGGAGGTCATCGACGAGAACATGGCCTCGCGCCAGGCCGCCGCCGAGCAGGCCGAGGAGATCATCACCCAGCGCGCCGGCGAGTTCATGCGCTGGCTGCGCGCCCGCGACTCGGTGGACAGCATCCGCCAGCTGCGCCAGCGCGCCGACAGCGTGAAGGCCGAGGCCCTCGCCAAGGCCGAGGCCATGCTGCGCGCCGGCAAGTCACCCGAGGAGGCGATGCAGCTGCTGGCCCACAACCTGACCAACAAGCTGATGCATGCCCCCTGCAAGTCGTTGAACACCGCCGCGCACGAGGGCGATGCGCGCCTGCTGGAGGCCGCCCATCGCCTGTTCCAGCTGCCCGCTCCGGAAGACGATCCCGGCGACGATTCCGAATCCGGCACCCGTTCGTGAAGGCCTCGTTCCGTACCAAGCTCGAGGGCCTGGCCGAACGCCACGCCGAGATCGCGCAGCTGCTGGCCACCCCGGACGCCGCCGAGGACCCGGACCAGCTGCGCCGGCTCTCACAGGAATACAGCCAGCTGGAACCGGTGGCCGAGGCCTGGAAGGCCTGGCACGACAACCACGCCGCGCTGGAAGAAGCGCGCGCGATGCTCGACGACGACGACGCTGATCTGCGCGCCATGGCCGAGGCGGAGATCGAATCCCTGACCGAACAAACCGAGGCGCTGGAGGCGGAACTCTACCGTCACCTGATCCCGAAGGATCCGCACGACAACGCCAACGTATTCCTGGAGATCCGCGCCGGAACCGGCGGCGACGAGGCCGCGATCTTCGCCGGCGACCTGCTGCGGATGTACACCCGCTACGCCGAGCAGCAGAACTGGAAGCTGGAGATTCTCAGCGCCAGCGAGGGCGAGCACGGCGGCTACCGCGAGGTCATCGCACGCCTGGCCGGCCATGGGGCCTATTCGCGGCTCAAGTTCGAGTCCGGCGCCCATCGCGTGCAGCGCGTCCCCGAGACCGAGTCCCAGGGCCGCATCCACACCTCGGCCGCAACGGTCGCCATCCTGCCGGAGCTGGAAGAGGTCGAGATGCCGGAGATCAACCCGGCCGACCTGCGCGTGGACACCTTCCGCGCCTCTGGCGCCGGGGGCCAGCACATCAACAAGACCGACTCCGCCGTGCGCCTGACCCACCTCCCCACCGGCATTGTGGTCGAATGCCAGGAAGAGCGCTCTCAGCACAAGAACCGCGCCAAGGCCATGACCTACCTGGCCGCGCGGATGTTCGAGGCGGAGCGCGAGGCCCAGTCCGCCGCGCAGAGCGCCGAACGCAAGGGCCTGGTCGGCAGCGGCGACCGCTCCGAGCGCATCCGCACCTACAATTTCCCGCAGGGCCGGGTGACCGACCATCGCATCAACCTGACCCTGTACAAGCTGGAACAGGTGATGGCCGGCGACCTCGACCCCATCATCGACCCGCTGATCCACGAATACCAGGCCGAGCAGCTCGCCACCCTCTCCGAGGTCTGATGGATACGCCCGCCACGCTGGACGCCCTGCTGCGGGCCCTGCGCACCCGCCTGCAGGACGCCGGGATCGAAAACCCCGGACTGGAGGCCCGCATGCTGCTGGGCACTGCCACCGGCCGGGATACCACGCAGCTGATCGCCCACGGCAACGACGCCGCTACCGCCGAGCAGGCCGCCCGCGCCGACACGCTCTGCCAGCGCCGCTGCGCCGGCGAGCCGATGGCCCACATCCTTGGCCGGCGCAGTTTCTGGACGCTGGACCTGGAGGTGTCCCCGGCCTGCCTGATCCCGCGCCCCGAGACCGAGCTGCTGGTGGAACAGGCCCTGGCGGTGATCGACGACCTCGCGACCGCCACCCCCCGCGTGCTGGACCTCGGCACCGGCCCCGGCACCATCATCCTGGCGCTGAAAAGCGAACGTCCGGACATCGACGCCTTCGCCAGCGAACGCAGTCACGAGGCCCTGCAACAGGCGCGGGCCAATGCGGCCGAACTCGGGCTGCCCGTCGGGCTGTGGCGGGGCGACTGGCTGGAGGCGCTGGCACCTGCGGCGCACTTCCACATCATCACCTGCAACCCGCCCTACATCGCTCCGGATGATCCGCATCTGACGCGCGGCGACCTGCGCTTCGAGCCGCGCTCGGCCCTGGCCGCGGCCGCAAACGGCCTGGCCGACCTGTACCGGGTAATCGACACCGCCCGTGCCCACCTGAGTCTGGGCGGCTGGCTGCTCCTGGAACACGGCTTCGACCAGGCCCCGCCCGTGCGGGAACGCCTGCGGCAGGCGGGCTACCGGGCGATTCGCACGCTGCGAGACCGCTCCGGGCACGAACGCACCACCCTGGGGATGCGCTGAGCCCGCTCAGCCCTCGAACCGGGACACCTACACCCCGCCCTGGCCCCGGGGCCAGGGCTCGCGCTGCACCGGGACGCGTCCGGGTCAAAGCGGAAGGCGCAGTTGGAGGTTGAGCGAACCACTGGGCGACGAACGGTGGCGGCCCGAAGCGTTGTCGTAGTAGTGGTAGTGACGATGCTCGGGACTGCGCGAACGCTTGTGATGCCGACGACCGCGCTGTTTCGCCCGCTTCGCCTGTCTTTGACCACACGTAGCCGGGTCACCCCGGTAGTGCTCGTATCCCCGCGAATCGCCACGCCACATGGGCCGGGGCGTACAGCGCGACCGCCAGCAATGCCGCAGGTGCCAGAATCGCGATTCGTTTCATGGATAGCCCGCTTCCATTCGGGGCGCCGCACACTCCACAGGAGCATCGGCCAATCCATGGTTGTGGCAGGATTGCCATCGGCGACGCTGATTGAATCCCGCGTTCGGGTTTGTGGCCGCTTTTGCGCGTGATCGGCGTTGCGGCTCCCCTGTGCAGAATGACTGCACAGCGGTCAACGCGCCTTGTTCGCTCGCAAGAGTGACTCGGGCGCGAGCGCGCGATTCAATCAGCGTCTCACGAGTCCAGCGTATGACGCGCTCCTGAACGGTACCCAACTGAAGCCGCCCGCGAACCATGACGCCGGTTACAATTTCGGGCCGCCCCCGGAGACCCTCCCGATGGAAGACGACCAACTCCTGCGTTACAGCCGCCAGATCCTGCTCCCCGGCGTGGGGGTCGAGGGACAGGAGGCACTGCGGCAGGCCCATGCGGTGGTCATGGGGCTTGGCGGACTGGGCTCGCCGGTCGCCGCCTATCTGGCCGCGGCCGGGGTGGGCCACCTGACCCTGGTGGACCCCGACCACGTCGAGGTGACCAACCTGCAGCGCCAGATCCTGCATACCGAAGCCGATATCGGTCGCGAAAAGGTCGCCTCTGCGGCCGATCGCGTCATCGCGATGAATCCCGGCTGCCGCGTGGACGCGCGCGCCGAACACCTCGACGACGAGGCCATGCGCCGGCTGTTCGCCGACGCCGACGTGGTACTGGACGGCACGGACAACTTTGCCGCGCGCGGGACAATCAGCCGCGCCGCGCTCGCCGCCGGGACGCCGCTGGTGTCCGGGGCCGTGATCCGCTTCGAGGGCCAGCTGACCACCTTCGACTACCGCGATCCCGGGGCAGCCTGCTACCACTGCCTGTACGGCGAGGGGGGTGGCGACGAGGACACCTGCGCCGCCAACGGCGTGCTGGCCAGTCTTCCCGGCGTGGTCGGCAGCCTGCAGGCGACCGAGGCACTCAAGTTGCTGATGGGACTCCCGACCCTTGTCGGCCGGTTGCTGATCCTCGACGGGCTGGCCATGCAGTTCCGCGAGATCCGCCTCCGCCGCGACCCGGCCTGCCCGGCGTGCAGCCACCGCCACGCCCCGGCCTGAGCCAGGGGAAACCCTGATTAATGGGCGCGCTAGCGCACCGGATCAGGCACAGGAGCTCGGGTGAAAGGGGAGGACCTTGCCGGGTGACTGCGACGGCGCGGCCTCGGCAAGCGCCACCGCCAGCTCGGGCTCCATCGCGGACAGGGTGCGGTTCATCACCATGGTGGCCATCGCGTGAAACAGCAGCAGTTCGCAGGCAACCGGACGGTGCAGACTGCGCCGCCCGCGAGAGTGGAAGGCGGTCCAGGCGACCACTGGCATGTCGTTCAGCACCCGGTCGACGACGATCCAGGCATCACGCTGCAGGATCAGGTCCAGGTGCTTGAGCCCCGGCGGCGACAGGCGGATCTCCGGCCCCAGGAGGCCCAGGGCCCGACGGACCTGGTTGAAGTAGCGCGCCTCCACCAGCCAGCCGGGGCGGACATCCAGGGTCGGGATCTCGGTGTGCCGGGAATACATTGCGCCCCCGTCTGCGAACGCTGGAAGATCAGTCCTGCATCTATAGCAATACCGCAGACGGTCGGGAGCGCCTCGCACGCGGTTCGGCCCTCCGGGGGTCACGGCGGGCTAACGAGGAGGGCAGGCGGCACGCCTCTGGGCGCTGGCTACTGGCGGGTTTCCGGGGTCGGCGGCTGGGTACCCTCGGGGACGCAAAGGGCCTCGGCATCCACCGGGTCGAAGTGGTAGTGGGCGTTGCAGAACTCGCAGGTCACGTCGACCGCACCCTGCTCCTCGATAATGCTGCGGATCTCGTCGCGGCCCAGGCTGCGCAGGGTCTCGCTGATGCGCTCGCGAGAGCAGGGGCAGTGGAAGCTCACGGAGGCACCATCGAACAGGCGCACGCGCTCCTCGGCGAACAGCCGGCCCAGCAGGGTCCCGGCATCCAGCTCCAGCAGCTCCTCGGCGGTGGTGGTCTCGGCGAGGATCGTCGCGCGGTTCCACTCCTCGGAATCCCGCGTCACTGCATCACCACCACCCTCGCCGGGTAGCGCCTGCAGCAGCATGCCGGCCGCGGACTGTGCCCCGCTTGCCAGCCAAAGCCGCGTCGGCAGCTGTTCCGAACGTTCGAAATAGACGTTCATCGCGTCCGCCAGCGTCTCGCCCTCCAGCTCGACCACGCCCTGGTAGCGCTCGCCGCCATCTCCGGGGTCCAGGGTCAGCATGAGCCGGGCATCCTCGCCGGCACACTCGACCAGCGTCGCGCCCTCCGGCGGAGTCTCGCGAAAGCGGGCGAGCCCGCGCAGCCGTCCCTGACCGTCGGCCTGGGCGACGATCATGTGAACCGGGCCCGGGCCGGTGATCTGCAGGATCAGCGAGCCGTCGAACTTGAGCGTGGCGGCCGTCAGGGCCACGGCTGCATAGGCCTGGCCCAGCAGGTCGCGCACCACCGGCGGGTACTCGTGGCGCTGCAGCAGGGCCTGCCAGGCGGCATCCAGGTGCACCCATTCGCCGCGCACCCCGGCCTCCTCCAGCATGAACCGGTGCAGGGTGTCGGTCTCAAGCATGGCGACTGACCTCGGACAAAATCAAGCGTCGAGCTTCGCCTTCAGGCGCTCGTTGACCTGGGCCGGATTGGCCTTGCCCTGGGTCGCCTTCATTACCTGGCCGACGAAGAAGCCGAACAGCTTGTCCTTGCCGCCACGATACTGCTCGAGCTGCTGCGGGTTGCTGGCCATCACCTCGTCGATGATGGCGTCGATCGCGCTGGTGTCGGTGATCTGCTTGAGGCCCTTGGCCTCGATCACGGCATCGGCGTTGCCCTCGCCGCTCCACATCGCCTCGAAGACCTCCTTGGCGATCTTGCCGGAGATGGTCTCGTCCTGGATGCGTGCGAGCAGGCCGGCCAGACCGTCGGCATTGACCGGGGCGTCCTTCAGTTCGACCTCGGAGCGATTGAGCGCGGCGGAGAACTCGCCCATGACCCAGTTGGCGGCCAGCTTGGGCGCATCGCAGCCGGCGGCCACGGCCTCGTAGAAGTCGCCCATCTCGCGGGTCGCGGTGAGGACGCCGGCGTCGTAGTCGGACAGGCCGTACTGCTCGACGAAGCGCACCCGCTTGGCATCCGGAAGCTCCGGCAGCTTCGCACGCACGGAGTCGACGAAGGCATCGTCCACGACCAGCGGCAACAGATCCGGATCGGGGAAGTAGCGGTAGTCGTTCGCCTCTTCCTTGCTGCGCATGGAGCGCGTCTCGTCGCGGTCCGGATCGTACAGGCGGGTCTCCTGCACCACCGAGCCGCCGCCCTCGATTACGTCGATCTGGCGTTCCACCTCGAAGTTGATCGCGCGCTCGACGAAGCGGAAGGAATTCAGGTTCTTCAGTTCCGCGCGGGTACCGAACTTGGTCTGGCCCCTGGGCCGGATCGAGACGTTCGCGTCACAGCGGAAACTGCCTTCCTGCATGTTGCCGTCGCAGATATCGAGGTAGCGCACCAGGGAGTGCAGCTTCTTCATGTAGGCGACCGCCTCCTTCGCGGAGCGCAGCTCCGGTTCGGAGACGATCTCGATCAGCGGGGTGCCGGCGCGGTTGAGGTCGATGCCGGTCATCGCCTCGAAGCCCTCGTGCAGGCTCTTGCCGGCATCCTCCTCGAGGTGCGCGCGAGTCACCCCGACGCGCTTAATCGTGCCGTCTTCCAGCTCGATATCGAGATGGCCCAGACCGACGATCGGCAGTTCGAACTGCGAGATCTGGTAACCCTTGGGGAGGTCCGGATAGAAGTAGTTCTTGCGCGCGAAGACCGAGCGCGGGGTGATCTCGGCATTGATCGCCAGCCCCAGCATCACGGCCCGCTCCACCGCGCCCTGGTTCAGCACCGGCAGTACACCGGGCATGCCCAGGTCCACCGGACAGGCCTGGCGGTTGGGCTCGGCGCCGTAGGCGGTGGGCGCCCCGGAGAATATCTTGGAGACGGTATTGAGCTGGGCGTGAATCTCCAGCCCGATGACGGTTTCCCATTCCATGTTCAGGGCCCTCAGGCGAAGGCCGCCGGCACGCGGGCGTGCCAGTCGGTCTCTTGCTGATACTGGTGAGCCACGCCCAGCAGGCGCGCCTCGTCGAAATAGTTGCCGATCAGCTGCAGCCCGACCGGCAGGCCGTCGATCTCGCCGGCCGGCAGCGACATCGCCGGCAGCCCCGCGAGGTTCGCGGCGATGGTGTAGATGTCCGACAGGTACATGCTGACCGGGTCGGCCTTGGCACCCAGCGCGAACGGCAGCTCCGGGGTCGTCGGCGCCAGCAGCACGTCCACGTCCTCGAAGGCGCCGCAGAAGTCATCGGCGATGATGCGCCGGACCTTCTGCGCCTTCAGGTAGTAGGCGTCGTAGTAGCCAGCGGACAGCACGTAGGTCCCGACCATGATGCGGCGCTTCACTTCGTCGCCGAAGCCCTCCCCGCGCGAGCGCGTGTAGAGGTCCATCAGGTCCTCGGGATTCTCGCAGCGGTAGCCGTAGCGCACGCCGTCGAAACGCGCGAGGTTGGAGGAACACTCGGCCGGGGCGACCACGTAATAGGCCGGCACCGACAGGTGGCTGTTCGGCAGGCCGACCTCGCGCACCTCGGCCCCGCGGCCCTTGAGCACCTCGATGGCGGCGTCGATCACGCCGCGCACGCGCTCGTCCAGCCCGGCCTCGCCGAAGAATTCCGTCGGCAGGCCGATGCGCAGGCCCTTCAGGTCCTGTTCCAGTCCGGCGGTAAAGTCCTCGGCCGGGCGCTCGACGCTGGTGGAGTCGCGCTCGTCGAAGCCGGCCATCGCGTTCAGCATTCGTCCGCAGTCCTCGGCGGTCGCCGCCATCGGGCCACCCTGGTCGAGACTGGAGGCGAAGGCAATCATGCCGTAGCGCGAGACCCGGCCATAGGTCGGCTTGAGCCCGGTGATGCCGCAGAAGGCTGCCGGCTGGCGGATCGAACCACCGGTGTCGGTACCCGTGGCACCCGGCACCAGGCGCGCGCCCACCGCGGCGGCGGAGCCGCCGGAGGAACCACCCGGGACGCGTTCGGTATCCCAGGGGTTGCGAACGGGGCCATAAAAACTGGTCTCGTTGGACGAGCCCATCGCGAACTCGTCCATGTTGGTCTTGCCCAGCATCACCGCGCCGGCGGCATTCATGCGCTCGACGACGGTGGCGTTGTAGGGCGAGACGAACGGATCCAGCATGCGCGAGCCGCAGGAGGTACGCACACCCTCGGTGCAGAAGATGTCCTTCTGCGCGACCGGCACGCCCAGCAGCGGGCTCTGCTCGCCTTTCGCCAGGCGCGCATCGGCGGCATCGGCCTGCGCCAGGGCCTGCTCGGCGGTCACGGTGATGAAGCTGTTCAACTGCGGATCGAGACGCTCGATCCGGTCCAGATACAGCTGGGTCAGTTCACGCGAACTGATCTCGCGGGCCTGGAGCTTGCGCACCCAGCCGGACAGGGTTTCCTGGGCCATGGTTTCGGGGACTCTTGCTGGCTAGAAGCGTGACGGGTTCAACAGAACGGGGACCGCGCGGATCATTCGATCACGCGCGGGACCAGATACAGGCCACCCTCGACGGCCGGGGCGATTGCCTGATAGGCCTCGCGCTGGTCCGGCTCGGTGACCGCGTCCGGGCGCAGGCGCTGCTCGGCATCCAGCGGGTGGGCCATCGGCTCGACACCCTCGATGGCCGCACCATTCAGTTGTTCGACAAAGGCAAAGATGTCGCTCAGCCCTCCGGCGAAATCCCGGGTCTGGTCGTCGTTCATGGCCAGACGGGAGAGATGGGCGATGCGCCGGACTTCGGATGTATCGACGGACATGACGGGAGGGTCCTGTAGCGTTCGGATTCACGGGCGAAACGGAGCGCAAACTTACCACAAAGCCGATGTTGCCCAAACCCCGGGCGCTTGCTAGAGTCGACGGCTTTCCCGCCCGCCCACTCAAGCAGGTTTCTTCTTCATGTTCAAACGCCTTCTGGGGTTGTTCTCCAACGACATCTCCATCGATCTCGGCACCGCCAACACCCTCATCTATATGCGCGGCCAGGGCATCGTCCTGAACGAACCCTCCGTGGTCGCCATTCGCCAGGACCGCGGCCCGGGCGGTCCGCGTTCCATCGAAGCCGTGGGGATCGAAGCCAAGAAAATGCTCGGCCGCACGCCGGAGCACGTGGTAACGGTGCGTCCGATGAAGGACGGCGTGATCGCCGACTTCACCACCACCGAGAAGATGCTGCAGTACTTCATCAAGAAGGTGCACGAGCGCCGGATCTTCCGTCCCAGCCCGCGCGTGCTGGTCTGCGTGCCCTGCGGCGCCACCCAGGTGGAACGTCGCGCCATCCGCGAATCCGCCTTCGGCGCCGGGGCGCGCAAGGTCTACCTGCTGCAGGAACCCGTGGCCGCGGCCATTGGCGCCGGCATCCCGCTGGACGAAGCGGTCGGGTCGATGGTGCTGGATATCGGCGGCGGGACCTCCGAGGTTGCGGTGCTATCGATGAACGGCATCGTCTACTCCGAGTCCGTGCGCATCGGCGGCGACACCTTCGACGAGGCGATCATGGCCTACGTGCGCCGCAACTACGGCGTGCTGATCGGCGAAGCAACGGCCGAGCGCATCAAGCACGCGGTGGGCTCCGCCTACCCGGGCAAGGAACTGCTGGAGATCGAGGTCAAGGGCCGCAACCTGGCCGAGGGCGTGCCGCGCTCGTTCACCCTGAACTCGAACGAGATCCTCGAGGCCCTGCAGGACCCGCTGTACGGCATCGTCTCCGCTGTGCGTACCGCGCTGGAACAGACCCCGCCAGAACTTGGCGCGGACGTCGCCGAGCGCGGCATCGTACTGACCGGCGGCTCCGCCCTGCTGCAGCAACTGGACCGCCTGATCATGGAAGAGACCGGAATCCCGGTGGTCATCGCCGACGATCCGCTGACCTGCGTGGCCCGCGGCGGCGGACGGGTGCTGGAGATGCTTGACGAGAAGCGGGTCGACTTCCTGTCGATGGAATAACGCCGAGCCACACCGCCCGCTTTTCCCCGGTGCGGGTCTCCCCGGACGACGGGTTCGGGTTACACTCCGGGCCGCAACAGGTCGGCAAGGCCGCACGGAGCGAACCCCCGCGCCGCCTTGCCTAGTCGACGCGATCCGGAACCGGAGGTCACGCCATCAGCAAGCCGCTGTTCAGACTGGGTGTATCGCCCACTCTGCGCCTGCTCGCGGTCGTTCTTCTGGGACTGGCGCTGATGGCGCTGGATCATCGCGTGAACGAACTGCAGTTTGTCCGCAGCGCCCTGGCCACGGTCACATACCCGCTACAGGTCGCGGTGGACGCGCCAGTCCGGGCGTTCAGCCGGGTATTCGAGTCGTTCACCAGCCGCGAGGACCTGATCACCGAGAACCGGATCCTGCGCAGCGAGAACGCCGAGCTGCGCGCGCGCCAGCTGCGCTTCGAGGCCCTGCAACAGGAGAACGACCGCCTGCGGGCGTTGCTGAACACCGCCCAGCAGGCCGAGGAACGCGTCGAGATCGCCAAGCTGCTGGCCGTGGACCTGGATCCCTTCCGCCAGCAGATCGTGCTCAACAAGGGCCGTAATGACGACGTCTACGCCGGACAGCCCGTGATCAACGCCGACGGCGTGATCGGCCAGGTACTGTCCACCCGGCTGACCAGCTCGGTCGCATTGCTGATCTCCGACCCCAGCCACGCCCTTCCGGTGCTCAGCGCGCGCACGGGCCTGCGGGGGCTGGTGGTTGGCACCGGCAACCCGCAACGCCTGGAGATGCGCCACGTCCCCTTGCAGGAGGATGTGGAGCCCGGCGACCTGTTGCTAACCTCCGGCCTCGGTGGCCGCTTCCCGGCCGACTACCCGGTGGCCCGCGTGACCTCGGTGGAACGGCCGCAGGGTCAGCCGTTCCTGAGCATCGAGGCCGAGCCCCTGGCCGCACTGGACCGCTCGCGCGAGGTCCTGCTGCTGTGGACGGAGGGCAGCATGCCAGGGATCCTCCCCCTCGAGGTCGACGAGGTCCGGGATGTTTCTCCGGAGGCGCATGAACCGGAGCCGGCCGAAGCGCCTCCGGAAGCGCCGTGACCCGCGGCATCGGCATCCCCTGGCCGGTAGCACTGACCCTGCTGGCGGCCCTGGCGCTGGCGATCGTGCCAATCCCCGATGCCCTGCGCCCGGCGCGCCCGGAATGGCTGGCACTCGTGCTAATCTACTGGACCATGGCCTTTCCGACCCGTGTCGGCGTCCTGACGGCATTCGTCGCCGGAGTGCTGCTGGACACCCTGCTGGGCCAGCTGCTGGGACAGAACGCCATCGCCCTGGCGGTGATCATCTACATCGTGCTGCAGATCCATCCGCGGCTGCGGGTGTACCCGGTCTGGCAGCAGATGATGGTGGTCGCGATCCTGATCGCGCTGTTCAAGCTGCTGGCCTTGTGGCCCCAGGGCATCACCGGGTTCCCGCCGGGCGACATCATGTACTGGTCGCCGGCAATCACGAGCGCGCTGCTGTGGCCGCTGATCTTTTTCCTGCTGCGCGACATGCGCCGGCGCTGGCTGTTGCACCTGACCTGAGATGGCTCGCAGGCCCCTGAGACGCGGGGCCTGCTCGAAGCATCCGGGCCGGTCGCGCATACTGTGCCAACCCGCAACGAGGAGCATTCCATGGACCCGAGCAAGCAAACCGAGATCGAAGCCGCCGTGTTCCGACGCCTGCTGCAGCACCTGGACGAGCGCAAGGACGTGCAGAACATCGACCTGATGAACCTCGCCGGCTTCTGCCGGAACTGCCTGTCCAAGTGGTACGTGGCGGCCGCCGAGGAGCGCGGCGAATCGGTCGACTACGAAGGCGCCCGCGAGATCGTCTACGGCATGCCCTACGGCGAGTGGAAGGAGCGCTACCAGAAAGAGGCCACCGCCGAGCAGAAGGCGGCCTTCGAGGCCAGCCAGAAGTCGCACGATGCATGATCACGGCCTGATCGAGACCCCGGAGGCCCTGCGGGGCTTCCTCGACACCATCGCCGGGACCGACTGGATCGCGCTGGACACCGAGTTCATGCGCGAGAAGACCTACTACCCGCGCCTGTGCCTGATCCAGCTCGCGACGCTGGACCAGATCGCCTGTGTCGACCCGCTGAAGCTGGACATCCACCTGCTCGAACCACTCCTGTTCGACGCCGGCGTAACCAAGGTCTTCCATTCGGCTTCACAGGATCTCGAGGTCCTGTACCGCGAACTCGGACGGGTGCCCACCCCGGTATTCGACACCCAGATCGCGGCCAGCATGCTCGGTTACGGGGAGCAGGTCGGCTACGCCAACCTGGTCAAGGCGGTCCTCGACCGCGACCTCGACAAGAGCCAGACCCGCACCGACTGGTCACGCCGGCCCCTGAGCGAGCAGCAGATCCGCTACGCGGCGGACGACGTACGCTTTCTGGCCACCGTATTCATGCGCCTGCTGCACGAACTGGAGAGCCATGAGCGCATGCACTGGCTGCGCCCTGAGATGGAGGCGCTGAGCAACCCGGCCCTGTATGAGCCGGATCCCGAGAACGCCTGGAAACGGGTCTCCGGCGCCAAGCGGCTCAAGCCACGCGAGCGCGGCGTGCTAAAGGCCGTGGCCGCCTGGCGCGAACGAGCTGCGCAGGCAAGCGACCGCCCGCGTCGCTGGGTCCTCGCCGATGACATCCTGATCGACATCGCGCGGCGCACCCCCCAGGACACCAACGCCCTGCACCAGCTGCGCGGCTTTCCTGACGGCATGAAGCCACCGCGTCAGGAGGAACTGCTGGAGGCAATCCGCGAGGGCCAGGCCCTGCCCCGCGAGGAGTGGCCACAACTGCCGGACAAGGCCAAGCTGACCGAAGCAGAAGAAGTCCTTGCGGACATCGGCATGGCCCTGCTGCGCGAGTGCGCACGACGCAACCAGATCACCGCCGGCGCGATTGCGCAGCGCAAGGATGTCGTCGAACTCCTGAAGGGCGACGGCACGAGCGGCCGCCTGGGCAGTGGCTGGCGCCACGAGATCGCCGGGAAGACCATCGCCCGCTGGTTTGCGGGCGATGGTGAGTTGACACGTGCGGAAGAAGGGCTGCAGATCCGCCCGTGATCGTTATCCGGGCGGGCCTGCGGCCGCGTCAGGACGCCTTGTAGACGCCGCGGCGCGGCGAGGTCAGGCGACCCTGGCGCTTCAGGTAGGCCAGGGTCTGACTGATGTTCTTGGTATCCAGGCCGGCCTTCTCCGCCTCCGCCTTGATCTCCTTGATGCCCATCTCCGGCTGTTTGGCGACTAACTCGCACAGCTTCTGACTGATGGACTCGCCCCCGGCCCGGCGCCCGCGACGCCCGCCGCCGGCACTCCCGGTGCGGCCCACGCGGCCGCCCAGTTCGCGGATCT
>NZ_JAWLFK010000101.1:0-3007 GCF_041685615.1 Thioalkalivibrio sp. | reverse complement strand
AGAATTTCGAGCCGAGCCGATGAGGTGGATTCCAAGTGGATTCCCCGGTGAGGAATCCAGTCGCTAGCGAAATCGCGCGCTGAGCCCCCCCGTATACAATCAGGGCCACGGAGGAACCATGGGAGGGGGACATGTGCTCCTCTCCGTTCCAGAGGCGCGGCGGCTGCATGTCATGACCGAACGGGACCATCCAACGCCTACGACCACCCAAGTTACAAGAGCCGGTCGCGAAGCCAACCAGCCAGTTCGGTTTCGGACACAGTGCCGCCCGCGACACCTTCCATGATACGAACAGCATCGACCGGATCGAAGCTCAAACGGTATCCGTTATCTGCTAGAAACAGGCGCGCTGCGATCCAGGCCGTGCGCTTGTTCCCATCAACTAAGCCATGGTTCTTCGCAAGCCCGTAGGCATACGCTGCGGCCAGATCAGCCGCATCGGGCGTTCCATAATTCGCTGCGTTGACTGGGCGGGAAAGCGCGCTTTCAATGCTCCCGGCATCGCGAACACCCTCAGCACCGCCATGTTCAGCCAGTTGCCGGTCGTGGACGGCGTTGATGACGGCGGGATCAAGCCAACGCCAGTCCTTCCGCGGTAACGTACCGGATGGATCGCTCATTTCGCCAGTGCGCGCAGAACTTCTCGATCGTCATGCATGATGTCTTCGGCAAGGGACATTTGACGGGCGAATTCCGGGTTGTAAGGGGTCAAGCGATAACCGCCGTCAGCTGCTTCGGTAAGATAGAGCGTATCGCCCTTCTGGATCTTCAAGTGCGCCATGACCTCTTTGGTAAGGATTACTCCTGACGAGGCTCCGACTGTGGTGACTTTGAGCGTTTGCATCCTGACTTCCAATCTATATAACATCCATTATATAGCTCGCCCTGAGGCTTACCGCAACCTCTACGTAGACGACATCATGGGCGCGCGCCCTGCGCGGACTTGTTTGTCTTTCAGTCAATCCGGATGCTTGCGAAGGCAGGCATGAGCGGCGTCTGCAGCAGCCAGCGCCCCCTCCAGAAAACCACCCTCGACCGGTGATGCCTCGGATCCAGCGAAGATCAGGCGCGCAGTGGACGGGATGGCGCCATAGGTCGGATGAGCAGCGGGCGGCATCCGGTCGGCCCGCGTGGCGGTCGCGACATCATCGCTCCAATCTTTGAGAAACACGTCAAGCGGTTTCGCCGCCAAGGGTCCGAACAGACGTGCCAGTTGCGCAATGGCGGCGTCTCGGAAGTCCGGCTTATGCGTAGCGCCGGGATGGGCGAACCCGAAGAGCGCGCCCGCATGCGCATCGGCCGGTGACGCGTCGTGGATCTCGGCCAGCGGTCCGCGATGCGATATCGCATCACCGTTCAGCCCGCTGTCTCGCCAGAAGGGCTTAGTGTAGGTCGCAATGAGCTTGGCCTGGCCGGCCATCCAAGTCGGCACATCGGGAACGGCAACGCCAAAGCGGGCTGTCAGCCGCGGCGGCAGCGCGAAAACGACGCGCGCAGCTCGTATCTCGAAATTGTCGCCTGACAGCGTCACGCCTAAGGCGTCCTCAGTCACGCGCTGCAACGGGTGATCGAGGCGCAGGCTGGGTCCCAGCTGTTCGGCCAAAGCGTCGGTCACCCGCGTGAGCCCGCCTTCGATGCGCAGCGCGCCTCCCATGGTGGCGAAGTCGAGGTCCCGGCGTATCGCGCCCTCGCCATCCTCGAAGACAAGACGCCCAGACGCGTATTGTGGAAAGCTGCGCAGACCGAGACGGCTGGCAAGCGCGAGCATGCGGTGGTTGTTCGGCCAGATCCAGGAGGGCCCGAGATCATAACCTTGGTGTGAAAGCACCCGTCCGCCGGCGCGGTCGCGCGCTTCCAGAATTGTAACGTCACGCCCCTCGGACTGCAGCGCAGTGCCCAGCGCAAGGCCGGAAAGCCCGGCGCCGATGATACATACCTCTGTTTCTTCCATTACGCAGTGTGGTCCGGCACATGGCGCAGATGCCCGGTCTTGAGCCAGACCCGCACACCGTCGTCTCCGGCCGTTGCCTCGAACGTGCTCCCCACCGGCAGGCGCAGCCAGTCCCAGGGGCCCAGCGTGTCCACACCATCGGCAAGCGATCCCTCGATCACGAAGACCTCAAGGCCACCCGATGCGTCCAGTGATCGTGCCGTTCCCGGCTCCCAGCGCTCCATGGATACGTATTCACGATCATCTTCATGCAATTCGAGTGTTTCGACGCCAGGGGCCGGTTCCGACCAGTCCACCTTTCCGCTGTCGATCTGGACCTGCGTGCGATCCGCCGCGTCGAACTGGTGCAACTTGACCAGGATGGTCGCCCCGTCTTGCGCGGCTGGCGTGTGCGACGAAGTGGGCGGGTTGCGCACATACGAGCCAGTGGGAAAGTCACCGTCCTCATCCTGGAAGGTGCCATCGAGAACCAGGTATTCTTCGCCACCGTCATGAGTATGCGCGGAAAAGGCACTACCGGGCGCGAAGCATACGATAGTAGTTGCCCGGGCGACCTCGCCGCCGATCCGATCCAGCATCCGGCGCCGTACCCCAGGCATAGGGGAGTCAACCCATTCACTTTCATCAAAGCGCACGAGAGCTCTTTGGCTGAAATCTGCGTTTACATGCATTGTCGGCAGCTCCTTTGCTCGTCCTGGGGAAGCTTGGGTCTAAACGAGCTTATTGCAAGGCTGTCCAAGATTCGCACGTGAGGCCTGTCTCTTCGAGGGCACCTCTCACGAGCGGCTCGCGCCTTCAACCAGCAACGATCGACCGGCGTCACCTTGAAAGGGGCATTGTGCGCAAGCCGCGCGATAGCCAGACAGTGGCCCGGTGATCAGCGCTCAGAGCGGAGCGCTATATACCCGCCCAATCCGCAGGATATCCAAATGGCGCGCCACACGCCATCTATGCGCAGTTTACAAAACCCGCTCCCTGCGCAAAGGCGCGGCTCATCCCGTCTCCCAGGGCCGCGCCCTCGGCATCACGCCAGTCACCTCGACCTCCCGCAGCATA
>NZ_JAWLFK010000054.1:0-12592 GCF_041685615.1 Thioalkalivibrio sp. | reverse complement strand
ATCTGCGCGGCGAGCCGAACCCGAAGCAGTGGGAGGCGTACATCGAGAACCAGGGGTTCTTCGTGCATCACCTGGCGCCGAGCCAGCAGTTCTATCGCTACGCCAACCAGGACTACCTGGAACTGGCCAAGCACGCCGGCTGGGTGGGCAAGACCGATCCGATCACGATCGAGCTCTACTCCGAGACCCAGCAGCGCTTCAAGCTGGCCGGCCAGGGGCTGTATGACGGCCCGCAGCCGACCCGGCAGGAGCACAAGGATCGCCTGACGCAGTTCTTCGACCCGCTGCCGATCTGGCACAAGCCGCTGGAGCAGACGCGCATCGACGAGGACGAGTACCCGTTCTACGCGGTCAATCAGCGCCCGATGTTCATGTACCACTCCTGGGATTCGCAGAACGCCTGGCTGCGCCAGATCTGCGCCCAGAACTACCTGTACATGAACCGAGGAAAGGCGCAGTCCATGGGCATCGAGGACATGTCCTGGGTCTGGCTGGAGTCGCACAACGGCAAGATCCGCGTGCAGGTCAAGCTGATCGAGGGCTGCGAGCCCAGCACCGTCTGGACCTGGAACGCCATTGGCAAGCAGAAGGGCGCCTGGGGTCTGAAGCCGGACGCCAACGAGTCTAACAAGGGCTTCCTGATGAATCACCTGATCAGCGAGTTGCTGCCGAAGAAGGGCGACCCGGTGGACAACATCACCAACTCCGACCCGGTGACCGGCCAGGCCGCGTGGTATGACCTGAAGGTCAAGATCACGCCGGCCGACCCGGACGAGCCCAATACCTGGCCCGAGTTCGACACGATCAAGCCGGCCCCCGGTATGTCCGAGGCCCCGGACCAGCTTCGCTACGCGGCGCACAAGCCGGTGCACCTGAATCGCTCCATCCGCGACGTGCTGACGCGCGGTTCGCTGGACGAAGAACAGTAGGCATCACGGACCCGGGCCATGCCGCCGGCCCGAGGCCGGCGGCCCGAGAGAATTTGAGGAGTAGCTGTATGCGACTTGGACTCGTAATCGACATGGACACCTGCGTGGGCTGTCACGCCTGTGCGGTGGCCTGCAAGCAGTGGAACACCAGCGGCACCACCGGTGCGCTGACTGACTATCGCCCGTACGGCGAGGACCCCAGTGGCGTCTGGTTCAACCGCATCCGCCACTACGAAGTCGGGGACTACCCCAACAACAAGACCGTGAACATCCCGATGTCCTGCATGCACTGCCAGCATGCCGACTGCGTGAATGTCTGCCCGACCGGCGCTTCCTACAAGCGCCCGGAAGACGGCATCGTGCTGGTCGACCAGGACAAGTGCATGGGCTGCAACTACTGCGCCTGGGCCTGCCCCTACGGTGCCCGCGAGCTGGATCGCGAGGACGGGGTCATGAAGAAGTGCACGCTGTGCGTGGATCGCATCTACGACGAGCAGCTGCCGCCGGAAGAGCGCCAGCCCGCCTGCGTGATCACCTGCCCGGCGCATGCCCGGTTCTTCGGTGACTTCGACGACGACAACTCCGAAGTCAGCCGTCTGGTGCGCGAGCGCGGCGGGGTGAAGCAGATGCCGGAGCTGGGCTACAAGCCGGTCAACACCTATCTGCCCCCGCGCATCACCCGCCCCATCCCGACCGACGACGTGCGGGCCAACAAGCTGGTCAGCTCGGTGAAGGACTGGGTCAACAAGATGGTCGCGCGCTAGGCGCGGCCCGAACGGGAGAATTCATCATGCATCCGGCATTTTCCGTCATCCTGTTTACCGTCATCTCGGGTGCGGGCTATGGCCTGTTCATCCTGCTGGCGGCGTTCCATCTCGCGGGTATTGGTCCGGCGATGAGCCACGGCGAGCTGCTCGCGCACGGCCTCGCGTCGCTCGGCATGATCACCCTGGGGCTGATGCTCTCCACCGGGCACCTGGCAAACAAGAAGAACGCCTGGCGTTCCTTCATGCGCTTCAAGACCTCCTGGCTGTCACGCGAGGCCGTGTTTGCGGTGCTGTTCTATCCGTTTGCCGGGATCTATGGCCTGGGCGTCCTGCTGCAGGGGGCAGCCATCGGCCCGCTGCCGGCGATGGCTGGCGGGATTGCCGCTGTGCTGGCCGTGGTCACCCTGTTCTCCACGGGCATGATCTATGGTTGCCTGAAGACCATCCGCCAGTGGAATACCGCGCTGACTCCGGCCAACTACATCATGCTGGGCATCGCCACGGGTACCGCGCTGTTTGCCGCCATCGCGGCCGTGTTTGGCAATGCCACCACGATGCACGCCGGTGTGGCGATGGTTGCGCTGGTTGCGGCAGCGGTCCTGAAAGGCATCTACTACTTCTGGATCTCGCGGGTGAACGGCCCGACCATCAATACCGCGACCACCTTCAACCGTGCGACCGTCCGTCTGCTGGATACCGGTCATACCGCCGGCACGTTCCTGACCGACGAGTTCGGTTATGACCCGCGCAAGGACACCATCGACAACATCAAGATGGGCGTTTTCCTGCTCGGCTTCATCGCCCCGGTTCTGGTCTTCGCGTCGATCCTGTCCGGCGCCCCCGCCGGCATCGCCTGGCTGGCGGCCGTTTCGAGCCTGGTCGGGATCGGGATGGAACGCTGGTTGTTCTTCGCCGAGGCCAAACATGTCGTGCGTCTTTATCATGGCGCCCAGACCTGCACCGACTCCCTGGCGGAACCCAACCGTGTCGGGCCGGAAGTGGCCGCGGACACCCGCCGCGGCGCCGCGCCCCGCGGAGAGCTGGGCGATACGACCGGGGGTTCGGGCTCCTGATGCCGGCTGGCCCCGGATGTGATCCGGCGAGAACGCCGGGGAGCTTCCGGGGTTGCTCCCAGCCATCGAGCAAACGCGCCAGGGCGGCGGGTATCCGAAGCCTTGGCGTTTTTTTTGTTGGCGGAGCGCCCCGGCCCCCGTTTGTTGTTATCGGGCCTTGTCGTTCTCGTGCATGCCGTGAACGATGAAATACCCGACATACGCGAAGAATGCCACGATGCCCGCCAGCGTCAGGATCGTCAGGATCCCAATGGGTGACTGAAACATGATTTCCATCAGCATGAGCTTTCCTCCGGTTGGGTCCATGCACCTTCGACGCTAGCGCCACTATGTGCCGCCGAAGTTGATCCAGATCACGGCTTGCGCTGATCGGGGCGGTCGTCTGGCCACCGTGCTTCGCGTGTGCGTATCATCAAGACGTACATTGCGGATACCGCCCCGGCGCCCGGCCGGTGGCGTTGCGAGGGCCCCTTGAAACACTGGTACACCGTTCACTGCAAACCCCGCGAGGAGGCCCGCGCGGAGGCCAATCTGGCCCGGCAGGGCTATCGCACCTTCCGTCCGTTGATCCGTCGTGCCGCGCGTCGCGGTGGTCGGCGCACCACGGTGACCGAGTCCCTGTTCCCGCGGTATCTCTTCACTGAACTGTGCGACAGCCACGAGAACTGGGCGCCGATTCGTTCGACCCGGGGCGTCCTTGGGCTCGTCCGCTTTGGTCACGCACCGGTCCCGGTACCCCGTCCCGTGATCGAGGCGATCCGCCTGCGCCTCGACCCGGAGAGCGGCTGCCTGGACCTGACCCGCACCGATGATTTCGCCGTCCGGCAGCCCGTCACGATTACCGATGGTCCCTTCCAGGGGCACGAGGCGCTATTTTTAGCCCGAACCGGCGACGAGCGCGTCATGGTTCTCATGCAGATCATGAACCAGAGTCAGGAGGTCGAACTGCCGGCCGCAGCGGTGGGGCCCGCTGCTTAACCTATCGGCCCGGGGCTGTTGACGGGCCGTAGGCTGACTGCCTCGCGCCGAGCTTGATCGCCCCTGCGCACGAACTGTCTGGCTTCCTGATGTGGTCGAAGTGGTCTCGACCTGGAGACCCTGGAATCTTCGGGTGTGTGCTGCAGGGGAGGCCGTTGGTTGACGCTGCGCCCCCGCGATGGGGTTCGGGCTGGAGGCGCGTTGGGTTCTCCAGCTCGGACCGGTCATTTGACCTTGACGGTGACGCCCTCTTTGCGGTCGGGGCCGACCATATGTACTGCGCATGCGAGGCATGGGTCGAAGCTGTGCAGGGTGCGCAGGATCTCCAGGGGCTGATCCACATCGTACATCTGGTGGTTGTCCATCAGTGCTGCCTCGTACGGGCCCAACTGGCCTTCGGCGTCACGGGGGCCCGCGTTCCAGGTGGTAGGCACCACTGCCTGGTAATTGGACAATTTCCCGTCGTCGATGACTGTGTAGTGGGTGAGGGCGCCGCGCGGCGCCTCCATGAAGCCGACGCCCTTCGCATGCCGGGGCCATGTGCCGGGGTTCCAGAGATCCTCGTTGAAGGTCTTGAGATCGCCGGCACGCAGGTTGTCCACCAGGTTGTTGTACCAGGTCATCATGTTGTCGGCGATGATCTTGGTCTCCAGCGTGCGTGCCGCGGTCCGTCCCATGGTGGAGAACATGGCCTCCAGCGGGAGGTCCAGATCGCTCAGGGTCTTGTCGGCCAGGTCCTGCGTGGGTTCGTGACCCGAGGCATAGAGCATCAGCACGCGGGCCAGCGGACCGACTTCCATTGGCTTTCCACGCCAGCGCGGGGACTTGATCCAGGAGTAGTCGCCCTCGACGTTGAGGTGGTCGTAGGGCGCCTCTGGACCGGTGTAGTTCAGGGTGGTTTCGCCGTCGTGCGGGTGCAGGCCGACGTCCTTGCCCGCCTCATAGTCGTACCAGGCCCGGGCGACAAATTCCTGGACCTGGTCCGAATCGTACAGATCGATGGAGTGCACCTTCGAAAGGTCGCGATCCAGGATCACGCCCGAGGGGACGAGGAAGCTGGACGCGTCGCCGTGGCCCTGTGCCGGGAAATCCCCGACGGTGAGAAAGTTGCCCACACCTTCGCCGCGTTCGAACCAGTCCTTGTAGAAGCCGGCGATGGCGACGGTGTCGGGCAGGTACACCTGATCCACGAACTCCTGCATCTGGATGATGGCGTCGCGTACGATGCTCAGGCCGGTGTCGTTGAGGGTCGTCTGTCCGCCGCCTTCCGGTCCGCCGCTGAATGCCGTGGGCGCGCCCCCCACCACGAAATTCGGGTGCGGATTCTTGCCCCCGAACACCGCGTGCAATTTCGCGACATCACGCTGCCAGGCCAGGGCATCCAGATAATGCGCCACCGCCATCAGATTGGCTTCCGCCGGCAGTTTGTAGCCGGGGTGTCCCCAGTAGGCATTGGCAAAGATCCCCAGTTGCCCGGACTCCACCAGCCCCTTGACCTTCTTCTGTGCGTCGGCGAAGTAGCCGGGAGAGGAGTTGCGGTACGAGGACAGTGATTGAGCCAGCTCCGAAGTCGCCCTGGGGTCGGCGTCGAGCGCGGAGACTACATCGACCCAGTCCAGTGCATGCAGATGATAGAAATGCATCACGTGGTCGTGGATGTACTGGGCGCCAGTCATCAGATTTCGGATCAGCTGGGCGTTCGGCGGGATCGGGTAGTCGAGCGCGTCTTCCACCGAGCGGATCGACGCCATGCCGTGCACCAGCGTGCAGACGCCGCAGATACGCTGGGCAAACGCCCAGGCGTCGCGGGGATCGCGCCCCTGCATTACGACCTCGAGGCCGCGCACCATCGTCCCCGAGCTGTAAGCATCGGTGATGTTGCCTTCGGCATCCGTTTCGGCTTCGATGCGCAAATGGCCCTCGATCCGGGTGACGGGGTCGACAACGATTCGTTCTGCACTCATGACTTGGTGTCCTCAACAAGATTGTCTGCGACCAGCTCGAGCAGGCTGTTCATCTGCTTGTCCCAATGCAGTTTCTCGCCGCTGTCATCGAAGTTCTGACGGCAGTTGGAGCAACTGGTCACCATCATCTCAGCACCGGTTCCATCGAGTTGCGCCAGCTTGTTGCCCATAATCTTGTAGCGCAGGGAATCCGCCCGGTGGATGGTGATCACACCACCACCGCCGCCGCAACAGAAGTTCAGGTTCCCGGAGCTTTCCGGCTCACGCACGTCGACGCCGAGTGCGTCCAGAACCTTTCGCGGGGCCGGGGTGGCACCTCCGCGGCGTGAGACCTGACAGGGGTCGTGGAAGGCGACGGTCTTGTTGACCTTGTTCAGGCGGATAGCGCCCGATTCAACCGCCTCGGCCAGGAATTCCGAGATGTGCTGGACCTTGAACGGCAATGGCCGTCCCAGCATGTTGGCGCCCTGCCAGCGCAGTGCCTGATAGGCGTGCCCGCATTCGGGGAGGATCACCAGCTCCGCGCCGATCTTCTCGGCGGTGCTGATGATCTTCATGGTCATGTCCTTCTGCCACTGGGTGTTGCCGGACAACATCCCGAAGTTGGTCGCCTCATACCCTTCCGTGTGGAAGGTCCAGGACTTGCCCATCTGGTTGAGGATCTTGCCGGTGGCGGCCATGGACTCCGGATACTTCTGGATCTCGATGGATGACATCAGCACAAGGACGTCGGCCTGGTCCTGGTCCAGGGGCATATCGACTTCGTGCTCGTCCTCCATCCATTCAACACGGTCGGCAAAGACCTTCGGGGTCGCTCCCAGCGGACTGCCCTCGCGTTCGGCCTTTTCGGTGACGGTGTACAGCTCGTGCGGGACCAGGCCTGCCTGGAACATGCCGTGGCGCGCCATGCCAACCAGGGTCGCGATATCGATGCTCATCGGGCAGACCAGGGTGCAGCGTCCGCACATGGTGCAGGTGTCGTACAGAAGCTCCTGCCACTCCTCCAGCTGCTCCACCGTGACCTTGGATTTCAGGTTGAGCGTCTTGTAAAAGAACGACAGCGGTCCCGCCTCGCGCTTGTAGGCCTGCTTGAAGGGTTCAAGCTTCCAGATAGGCGTCAGCTTCGGGTCGGGATTGGCCTCGTAGAATGGGCACGCATGGGCGCAGGCGCCGCAATGGACGCAGGCCTCCATGTAGGTGGCGGCCACGTACCCGAAGTCCTTGGCGAAGTGCTGCATGGCCTTCTGGACGCGTTCGTCATCGCTCATCTCGCCCTGCTTGTCGAAACGGACATCGGGCCGCGTGACTGACAGCCGCTTGGATTCCAGATCGACCGGGATCTCGTTGGTGGTCGCGTCGCTCATGCTATGCCTCCCCTGCGTGCGAAGCGGGAACCCGTCGTGTAGCGGGAAACCCCGAACCAGAATGCGTGCATCAGCTTGCCGAACGGGAAGTAGATCAGCAGCAGCCAGACGGTCAACAAGTGAATGGCAAGCCCGGTTTCGTAGTGCCACCAAATGTTGGCGGCCGTCGCGAGCCCGGTGACGAATGGCAGCGTGGTGACGAACCAGCTGAAGTAGTCATCGAAGTTGGACAGCATGCGCCGCACCGGGTCGGTGATCCGATTCACCAGCGCGATGATCAGCGCGACGATGGTGATGACCGCGATGGCGGTGATGATGCCGTTGGGCAGAGCGGGCCAGCCGAATCCGAAAATGTCCTGAAAGAAAAGCACATGGGGTTTGTAGAAGAAGATCACAAAGAGCAGCCCCAGATGGATGACGTACCCAATGATGTGCTCCTTCACGAGATCGGCTCGAAACGGCTTGTAGGGCCAGGCATGTTGTACGAGGCCCTTGAGGCCGCCTTTCCAGGCGTCGGTCTGTCGCGGTTCGGAGAGGTCTGGCTTGTGGCGCAGGGCCCACACCCCGACCAGCCGAAAGGAGATGCCGACGATGAACACGACAATCGCAAACTGCATCGCCGGTCCGCGCGCAAAATCCAGCAAGGTCATGACTTCTTCCCTCCCGAGAGCTTGTCCTGGTTCTTCCGCGACACGACGGCCGCCGCGACCCCCGCTGCGGCTCCCGCCGCGGCTGCAATCGCAATGCCCTCGGCGGAGCCCCACTGGCCGGCAGAGAGCGGCTTGTAGAAACTGTCCTTGTCCCAGAAGTCGGGTTCGGAACAGCCGATGCAGCCATGTCCGGACTGCACGGGCCAGCTGGTCCCCTGGTTCCACTTGAGCGTCGCGCAGGCGTTATGGGTAATCGGGCCCTTGCAGCCGAGTTCGTACAGACACCAACCGTTGCGCGCACCTTCGTCGTCGAAGGACTTCGCGTACTTGCCCTGGTCGTAGTACGGTCGCCGATAGCAGCGGTCGTGGATCGTCTCGCCGAAGAACGCCAGGGGGCGCTTCTTGCTGTCTACATCGGGGAGACGGCCGAACGACAAAAAGCTGGTCAGGACGCCGGTCATCACCTCGGGCATCGGTGGGCAACCCGGTACGTTCAGGATTGGTTTGTCCGTGATGATCTCGTCAACGCCGACGGCACCGGTGGGGTTGGGCTGGGCCGCGCCCACACCGCCGAAGGACGCGCAGGTCCCGATCGCGATGATTGCGGCTGCGCCTTCGGCGACTTCCTTGATCGATTCGAGGTTCGTGTGGCCATCGACGGTGGAGTAGACACCGTTGTCCTTGACCGGGATGGAGCCGTCCACGATCACCAGGTATTCACCCCAGTTGTCTTCCATGGCCTGATGCAGGGCTTCCTCGGCCTGACGGCCGGCTGCCGCCTGCAAGGCGTGCTGGTAGTCAAGGGAGATGAAGTTGAACAGCATCGACTCCAGGGTCGGCGTGTAGGAACGGGTCAGGGACTCGATGCATGCCGTGCATTCCTGGTACGACATCCAGATGACCGACTGTCGGCGCGCCTGGGCGAGCGACTCGGCCATGGCTGGCACCATGCTGGCCGGAATCGCCATCGACGAAGCGACTGCGGCGCAGAATTTCAGGAACGAGCGTCGACTGATGCCCTGGCGGCGCAGTTCTTCGCCCAGCGTGAGGTCTTGGTCTTTCATGTAGTCCCCTTGGGGTGGCCCCTTCGGCTTGCACTACTGTTTGTGTGGGTCACTTCTTGCTTACTGTTGTGTGGTCTCCAGTGAGCCAAACAGGTCCGGGAAACGCTCCGCGCTGTCTTCAATGTCGACCGGGTGCGCTTCCAGGATCATCGGAACCGGTCCGATCTCGAGCTGTTGGCTCACCAGGGATTCGGCATCATTGAAATACTTGACCCACCAAAGACCGGGAAAAGCTGTCTCGTGGATCTCGGAAGGACCGGAGGCTGTGATGGTTGCGCTGACCTCGCCGCGACCCAGCTTGCTATCGAGGAGCTCGATGTCCGCGTCGCTGAGGGGTAGATTGCCGAGCTCGACCACCTGGCGCTCGCCACCCTCGGCGACGCTTCGCAGGTGGGTGGAAATTTCCTGCAACAGGGCCATGACCATGGCGGTGTTTACGCCGTCGTCTTTGGTCAGAGCCGGATCGAGGTCGATGTGTACCGGGATATCTTGCAGGCTCATAACTGCCACCTTCGCAGGATGTTGTCGACCGCTTCGCACGCAGCGGGAATCGCGCGGGCGACCGCGGGGGTCGGATAGTCGCCCCAGTCGAAATTTTCTGGCTGGATCCCGACCAGTGCGCGACGTGCCGGTAGCAGGCCTTCCAGGGCGGCAATGGACAGGAGATCGGCCACGCTGACCTCGTGTACGCTGCTTTTGCCGCCATGGGCGACGAAGTCGTCCATGGCGGGACCCTCGAATACCCGGATCGTGCCCGGGGGGGCATCCAGCGCCGCGGTATCCACGATGATGAGGTTTTGGGTGCTGACGATCGGGCCGGAGAGCATGAAGCTGATGGTGCCACCGTCCATGCACTCTACATCCGACTGGCCGGCGTACTGGCGGGAAAGCTCGTGGACGACGTGGACGCCCATGCCTTCGTCTGTCAGCAGGGTGTTGCCGATGCCCAGGATGAGCACGGACGCCTGCCCAACTTCGGGAGACGCCGGAGGAACATCGGGTCGTTGCTGGGCGAGCATCTTCCGTCCTTGGGCGGGCCCCGCCCTCTGAACAGCCACTGGAGATGTACTAAATCCCGACTCTACAAGGTTATTCGACTTTACTGCATTGGTAGGTGACACGCTACCATTAGCCGTGTTACCGCCCTCTGGTGGTTAATATCCGACGGGGTCCTTTCGCTCATCGCATTTCTCCCGGCGAAAGGACAATGGTGCGCGAGGTAAGGCGGGATGTGTCTGGGAATTCCGATGCGGGTGGTGGAGCCTGGTGAATTCGTGGCGCTGTGCGAGCGTCGCGGTGAACGCCGACACTTGAACATGATGCTGGTGGGCCCGCAGCCGGCCGGGACCTGGGTGCTGGCGGTGATCGACCATGCCCGCGAGATCCTGAGTCCCGAAGAGGCGGAGCAGATCGATCGAGCCGTGTGTGGTCTGGAGGCGATGCAGCGTGGCGAGCGCGACCTGGACGGGTACTTCGCGGATCTGGAGCTCCCGTCGGAAACGGGCCCGCCACGCTAGGATTATGGAACCGCCTGCGGTACATGTCCGACGCCGGCTCGAGACGTCATTCCAACTCGTTCAGGAACAGAGGATGCGGGCGATGGCGCTGTGCAACCCGGTTCTTGACGTGGAAGCCCTCGGATTTGGCGAACTGCCCGACCGGACCGGGCGACTGGGTGTGCTGATCACCCCGTGGTCGATGAACCTGATCCACCTGCCCGTGGGGGCGGCCTTGTCGGAGGGGCATGTCGGTAGCCGCACGCTGCCGGTGGGCGAGGTCGACTTCGTGGGTGCGGCGGAGGTGGGATTTGGCGCCTTCGAATCCTGCTCCCTGTTCTCGCCCGTTCTGCAGTTTCCGGATCAGTTGACGGCCCGGGCAGTTGCCAACGAGACCCTCGGTTTGCTGCTGGGGGAGACCACCGAGTCCGGGGATGCGGATTGGAGCCGTCTGCCGATGAAAGAGGGTCGAGCCATTCGCGCGAGCGGTGGTCCGGTCGACATCGCGGTCGACCGCCGGCGGTTTCTGCGCGGCGCATGGCGTGATGGCAAGCGCTGACGTCCCGGTCGAGGGCAGCGTCCGGATCCAGGTAGTCTGGGATGGCGCGCGCGTGGACGCCGCGCGCGTGACCTCGCGGCGTCCACAACCGCAGTCCCTGTTGCACGGGCGGGAGCTGGTCGACGCGTCGGTAATCCTGCCGCGCCTGTACAGCATTTGCGGCGATGCTCAGGGGGTGGCGGCCATGGCGCTGGAGGCACTGACGACCTCCGGTGAGCTGGATCCCCCGGCGACCCAGCCCTGGCGCGAGCGTCTGCGCCTCGAGACGGTCCGCGAACACCTCTGGCGCCTGGGCCTCGATTGGGCACAGGCGGCGGGCTTCGAGCCCTTCCCCGAGCCGGTGAAATCACTACTGTCCGCCCGTGAGGGCCTGCTCGAAGATCGGGATATGGCCGCCGGGTGGGCCCGGCAGACCCGGGATGCCCTGTTCGGAACGGCCCGGCCGGCCCGGATCGATGCGAGTGTGCCCGAATCTCTTCAGGCCTGGATCGAGCACGCCGACACCCCGCTTGCCGGACTGCTGCGGAGCCTGGCCGGGCGACTCGAAGGTGTTGGCCGAGCCCGTTTCAGTCCGCTGCCGAGCGGGTGCGCCGAATGGCTCCTCGCCGATGCGGCTCGGCGACTGCGGTCGGACCCGGACTATCACTGGCGGCCCGATGTTGCCGGCCAGGTGTTCGAGATGGGCCCCGCTGCGCGGAGTTCTGGCGGCGCCAGGCTCAATGATGGACGACGCGTTTCCGGGCCCACGATGGATGCCTGGACGCGGGTTGTGGCGAGGGTGTTCGAACTGGAACGTCTGCTGGATGCGCTCGAGAACCACCGGCCGGCCATGGGAGAACTGACCGGGTGGCGGGACGAGGATGCCGCGGTGGTCAGCGTGGAAATGGCACGCGGAGTGCTGATGCATTGGGTTCGGCTGGAAGCGGGCAGGATCGCGGACTACCGGATCGTCGCGCCCACCGAGTGGAACTTCCACCCGCAGGGTGCCTGCCGGGAGGGGCTGCTGGGAATGGAGGCCGGTGGAGAACAGGAACTGGAGGAGCGCGTGAGGCTTCACGTGATGGCACTGGATCCCTGCGTCCGCCATGAACTGGAGGTGTCTCGTGCATGAGATGTCCCTGGCCGAAGGAATTCTGCGTATTATCGAGGATCAGGCCGCGAACCGGGGTTTTCGGCGCGTACTACGAGTGCGGCTGGAGATTGGTGAACTCGCGGGGGTCGAGGTGGAGGCCCTGCGCTTCGCCTTCGATGCCGTGAAGAACAATAGCCGAGCGCAGGGTGCGGTCCTTGAAATCGAGGCCGCGCCCGGCGAGGGTTGGTGCATGGATTGCGCAACGACCGTTCCGATCGCGTCGTTGTACGCCGACTGTCCGGCCTGTGGCGGCTTTCGGGTGCGCGCGACGGGCGGCATGGAGATGCGCGTGGTCGACCTGGAGGTCGACGGGGGGGCAGCGGCCGCACCGGAGCGCCCCGGTGGAATGGGTTTCAGACGTTGAGGCGCCATGCGATCGAGCATGTCGATGGGTTCTTTCCCGATCTGACTTTGTGGTGATCGGGTCACGTAAAGCGATTGCGATTGCCGCCCTGCGCGGCAGCAACAAAATCCGGAGTATGGCGACGATGTGTACGGTATGCGGTTGCGGTGAGGGCGAGACGCGGATCGAGGGCAAGACGCCACACGATCATGGGCATCCTCACGGTCATGAGCACGCCCATGGGCATGCACATTCGCATGACCACGCGCACGG
>NZ_JAWLFK010000015.1:0-45905 GCF_041685615.1 Thioalkalivibrio sp. | reverse complement strand
CCGCCCTCATCCCGGCCCACGCCACCGCCGCCAACGCCGATGTCGCCGCCGGCGACTGGCTGCTGCGCGGCGGCCTGACCCATGTGGCCCCCAAGTCCGACAACGGAAATCTGGATGCAAGTGGCCTGGGTCTGAGTTCGCGCGCTTCGGCAGACGTCGACTCCAACACCCGTCCGTCCGGCAACATCACCTACATGATGACTGACAATCTGGGCCTGGAGCTCCTTGTCGCCATCCCGTTCAAGCATGACCTGAACGTGGGTGGTGTCGACATCGGCAGCACGCGCCACCTGCCGCCGACCCTGAGCCTCCAGTACCACTTCAACACCGGAACGGCCGTTCGACCCTACATCGGCGCCGGCATCAACTACACCTATTTCTTCGACGAAGATACGGCTGATGTGACTTTGGGAGAGGACGTCGACCTGGATGATTCCTGGGGCGCCGCTGTGCAGGCCGGCATCGACTTTGCCGTCGACGAAAACTGGTTTGTCAACGCCGAGGTCCGCTGGATCGACATCGAAACCGACGTGTCGCTGGGTGGCGCCGACCTGGGCACGGTCGAAATCGACCCCTGGACCGTGGGTATGAACGTCGGCTATCGCTTCTAACGCAAGCTCCGACCAACCAACGTCGGCCTAGTCATCGACGAGGCCGAGGACCCGCGCAATGCGGTCCTCGGCCTCTTGCGTTTCCAGGCCCCGCGATGTCGACGCGCCCCAAACCGGGCCGGGCCACGCCGGGTCCCCATCGAAGCGGGCCACATGGTGCAGGTGTAACTGCCCCACGATATTGCCCAGCTTGGCCACGTTGAGCACTTCGGGTGCGAAGGCCCGGTCCATCGCCCGCGCGAGCGCCGCCGATTCTCGTCCCAGCTGGATCGCATCCTCGCCGGCCAGCTCGTGCAACTCGCGGATCCCTGCCCGCCGAGGCACCAGGAGGAACCAGGGATAGTCATGGTGATCCATCAGCCGGACACTGGAGAGTGGCCATTCGGCCACCGCCCAGGTATCGGCCGCCAGACGCCTGTCCAGCCGGAACTCATTCGTCATCGGCCAATTCCTGCCAGATGCCCGGCTGTGACCAGAGACCCGTTCGCCACGCGCCGTCCGGCCCCTGCAGCAGATAACTGTAGTGCGACCGGTGCCGCAACGCCGCCACGGCCTCGCGCCGGGCCTGCGGGTCCGCGCCACTGATCACGACCAGGCGCGTGTCCGGAACGACCCAGGCGCGCGCCCCTGTACCTGCCTCTGCATCCTCCTCCACCGCGCCCGGCTCCGCCGGAAGACCCCGTGCCTCCAGCCATTCGGCCACGCCGGAATGCGAGCCCAGCAGGATGCGCGTGCCCCCGGGCTCGTCCGCGGCCTCCGCCGCCCGGCCTAGCCAGGGCTCAACTTCGGTCACCCCCGCATCCCCCGTCGAGATAACGCGCGTATCCGGGTCCAGGGCTGCCTGACGCAGGATGCCGGGTGACTCCTCGGGTGCCAGATGACGAAACAAACGCCAGTCGGGATCGACCGCAATCGCCTGGGGACGGCTGGGAGTCTCGAGCGAGATGGCTACTTCCGCGGCATCCAGCGCCACCCAGTGCGTCTCGCGACCCTCCGCGTCTTCCACCACGATTGGGACGAACAAGCCCCACGGATCCTCATTACCGGACTGCCTCAGAAGCCCTTTGACCGCCCACCCGGCGTCCCGCTCCTCCCGGCGCACATGGGTCAGTTCCAGCGCCGGCGCACCGGCGCGCTGGGTCCACTGGGTAAAGAACGCCCGCAGGTCCTCGTCGACTGCACCGTCAAAGGCCTCTATCACCGCCTGCCAGTCCGCCTCCTGAAAGCGCCACTGGTCATACAGGCGGCGCGCACCCGTCCGAAACGCCTCGGAACCGATGCGGTCCTCCAGCATCTGCCACAGCATGGCGCCACGGTGGTACCCGGCGATGCGCGCCGCCCCGGAGTTGCCCCCGCGAAAACTCGCGTGCGCGCGATCTTCCTCGGAAGGCAGGGCCGCGTAATCACGCAGCCAGCGACCCCGCTCCTCGCGCCCCTCTCCGCGTTCCCGCTTGAACTGGTAGTCCGCCATGTAGGTCGTCAGTCCCTCCGACCAGTTCCCGCCTGCCGTATCCACGTACACGCCGGCGCCCCACCAGGCGTGCAGCACCTCGTGTCCCAGCGAGGTATGCGGGATAAACGGCAGCGGAATCACGTGCTCGCCCAGCAGGGTAAACCCCGAGAAGGCGAGCCCTACCGGGCTTGGGCTGGCGGCGATCGTAAAGGTATCGAACGGATGCGGTCCGATCGCCTCGCTGAAACGCTCCAGGTACTTTACTGCCTGGTCGCGGTAGGTTTCGCCGAACTGATCCTCCAGGCCCTGCGGGAACAGGGTACGGACCGATACCGCCCCGGTCCCGCGCTCGCCGGACACCCACGCGCCGGTGGCCACGGCCAGGGCGCGTCCAGCGGGATGCTCGAAGATCGCGCGGTATTCTTCGCCATCACCGGCCTCTTCCGCGACGCGCGCCCCGGAGGCGACCGCCAGATGCCCCCCCGTCGCCGTCACTTCGATGCGCACGGCGTGGGGCTCGGCATCCGGTCGCCGCGGATACCAGTCCGCCCCGGGTGGGAGGTAGCCGCCTCGCGGGTCCAGGAACCCACTCCCCGGCCGTGCATCCTCCAGCGCAGGAAGGGTCGTGCCATAGCGAATCACCAGGGGCCCGCCGTCGACATCCGCTACGTCTGCCAGATCCAGCCAACCATCCCCCGTGCGCTCGAACTCCACCGGCTTCTCTCCGAGTCTCACCGTATCCACGGCAATGCCCGGGTCCAGCCGGAACCGTTGCAGCGAGGCCGGATCGACCCGTCCAGGATCCACTTCGAGGCGCCCTTCCATACGCGCCTGTTCGGGATCCAGTTCAATCTGCAGCGTCACCCCGTCGAATCCCGCCGTAACGGCGACCAGACCGGTCGCCAGCCACAGGGGCACGGCGCAAACGGCGAGTGCCCATAAACGCATGCATCAGTCCTCGTACGGAAAACGGGCTACAAGATCGAGCCGTTCACCCTCGCGCTCGATCTCCAGCGGCAACCAGGTGCCGGGCGCGACCGCCTGCACCACCTGCTGCAGGTCCGCCACGGCACGGATCGGCCGTTCCCCAGCCTGCAATACATGATCCCCTGCCTGCAGGCCCGCGGCCTCTCCCACCGAGCCCGACTGGACGTTCAGGATGCGAACACCCGGCTCGTCATGGGCTTCCAGGTGCACACCCAGCATGGCCCCGGAGGCCTCGAAGCGCTCATCCCCCGGCACACCGAACAGGGCGTGAGCCAGCTCCGGATCGTTTTCCTCGCACTCGCCCGGCTCGCGCGGCAACAGGACCGCCGTATCGGTCACGCCCAGGTCGTCCAGCTGGTGGGGCACACCGTAGCCATATTCCAGGTGCCCGGACCCAATGATGGCGACCACCAGCGGAGGCCGTTCGCCCCCCGCGTCGATCCGGTCGGCGATTGCGCCGGCCATCATGCGGTCCCACGCTACCTGAGTGGCGATGAAGCGATCCGAATCCGGGCGCATGCCCGCGGGGTGCCGTTCCAGTACCGCCTCCAGATACGCCCGATACCCCTCACTGGGCTCGGCCGGCTCCGAGACGCCGTCCCGGGTTTGCGCATCCACGGCCTCCCAGCCGCCATGTCCGAGACGGCGAATGTGTTCACGCTCGAGGTTCAAGGCCAGCAGCGGGACACCATGGACCCGGGCAAAGTGCAGGATGGGCCAGTACAGATCGGGATCGAAGCCCCAGTGCGTATACCAGTCACTGTCCTCCAGGAAGGTCTCGGGATCGAGTTCACCCGCGACCCAGGCATCCAGTACGGGCTGTTTGGAGCGCGGCAACATCTCCAGACCGATCACCAGGTCCGGGCGCTGGCCATGCAGCGCAGCCAGGGTCCCCAGTTGCCAGCGATGGTCATCCATCCGTTCATGGCGCTCACCCAGCAGAACGGCGTCCCGCGTCGCAAGATCGGCATACAGCCCGGCGGCATCCAGCACTTTGCCCTCTGGTGACATCCACGTACCGGGGGTCGGACAATCGCCGGCACCCTGTGCAGTCCCTACCAGCAAAAGGGCCAGGAGACCCAGGACTCCGAATCGCTCGACCATCCGCAAACCCTTGTTCATGCATCGCTCCTTGTATCCACCGGCCGACGTGAATCACCGACTGGCCACCAACCCTTCTGAAGACCCTGTGGGGGCACGGGCGTTCCCCCAGGGCGTCCGCTCGGGTAGCCTGCGGGGATGAATGTCACTCCGCAAAGCCCGTCGCGCCTGGCCTGGCTGGAGCAGGCCATCGGCGTGCTGCGATCCCTTGTCATCTACCGCCGCCCCGGGCGCCAGCAGGGCCTGAAGCGGATGTACGCCCCGTTCATCCAGCCCGACGATCTCGTCTTCGACATTGGCGCCCATGTGGGCGACCGCACCCGCGCCTTCGCCGACCTCGGCGCGCGGGTCGTCGCCCTGGAACCCCAGCCACAGCTCATTCCCTGGCTGCGCCGGGCCGTGCGGGGCCGCACGGGGGTCTCCATCCGGCGCGAGGTGGCCGGGCCCCGTCCCGGTTCCGCACAGTTGCAGGTGAGCCGTCGCCACCCGACCGTCTCCTCGGCCTCGCGTCCCTGGGTCCAGTCCCTGCGCACCCGCAATCGCAGCTTCCAGCACGTGCGCTGGGACGAGGAAATCACGGTACCCATGGTCACGCTTGACCAGTTGATCGAAGAATACGGTATACCGGACTTCTGCAAGATCGATGTGGAAGGGCTGGAAGCCGAGGTCCTGCGCGGCCTCACCCATCCGGTGCCGGCATTGTCGTTCGAGTTCGTCGCCGGCGCGCTGGATGTCACCCGGGACTGCATCGAGCAGCTGGATGCGCTCGACACCTACGCGTACAACCTGATTCCCGGCGAGCGGCGCCAGTACCAGTTCACCGACTGGCAATCCGGCGCGAGCATCCTCGCCTGGCTGGAGAATCACGCCGCGCGGATGGGTTCGGGTGATCTCTACGCCCGCCGGCTTCCTGCTTGACGTATCCCCGGCGAACGGCAAGGCTGGACGCATGAACCCCGACCGCCTCCCCTGGTGGCAGGATCAGACAAGCGAGGCGATCACCGAGCTCGCCGCGCGCGACGCCGTCGCGATCCTGCCCCTGTCCGCCATCGAGCAGCACGGCCCCCACCTCCCGCTGGAAACCGATTACCGCATTGGCCTTGGGCTGCTGCAGGCGGCCTGCACATCGCTGCAGGACGATGTGCCGCTGACGGTACTCCCGCCGATGGCGATTGCCACCAGTACCGAGCACGCGGCCTTTGCCGGCACCCTCACCCTGCGCCCGGAAACGGCGCTGGCGGTACTGCGCGATATCGGCGATAGCGTGGCGCGCAGCGGCCTGGGACGCCTGGTGATCGTGAACAGCCACGGCGGCAATACCGCCATATGCGACCTCGCCGGACTGGAATTGCGCCGTGCCCACCGCATGCTCGTGGTGAAACACCACTATTTCGCCCAGCCACCGCCGAAGGCACTGGGCATCCCGCCCTCGGAGCTTCGCCACGGCCTGCACGGCGGGCTAATCGAGACCGCGATGATGCGGTTCCTGGCGCCGGAGAAGGTCCACCTGGAGGCCGCCACGAACGCGCCCTCACTGGGCGCGAGACTCGCGGACGAGCTGGACACCCTGGAACCCGAAGGGCGGGTGTCATTCGCCTGGATGGCGGGCGACCTGCACCCCTCGGGCGTGGTCGGGGATGCCCGTGGCGCGACCGTCGAGATGGGAGAGCGTCTGGTCGAGCACTACGCCACCCACCTGGCCGCAACGATCCATGATGCGGCCCGCTTCGATCGGGCGCACCTCGCACCCTGAGACGAGCACGCGGACACGGTTCAGCCGCGTTCCGCCTCCGAAGCCAGCAACTCCTGCAGCCAGTGGCCGCCCCGGTCCGCCTTGGTGCTGAGGTATCGCAGGTTGTGCGGGTTCAGCTTGCCGTGCACCGGTTCGCGGGCGACCACGTCGATGCCGCCGGCGCGCAGCGCGTCGATCTTGCCGGGATTGTTGGTCAACAGCCGGACAGTATCGATGCCCAGAAACTCGAGCATCTCCACGGCCGCATCGTAGCGTCGCCCGTCGGCCTCGAACCCGAGCTGGCAGTCCGAGTCGATGGTATCCAGACCGGCCGTCTGCATGGTGTAGGCGCGCAGCTTGTTGGCCAGACCGATGCCGCGCCCTTCCTGGGCCAGGTACAGCAGCACGCCCCCGCCCGACTCGTTGATGGTCTTCACGCCCAGGCGCAGTTGGTCGCCACAGTCACAGCGCAGGCTCCCGAACAGGTCCCCCGTCAGACAAGCGGAATGCATCCGAACCGGGACGGCGTCCGGCCATTCGCGGGGCTCGCCGATCAGGACCGCCACGTGCTCGAGGATACCGTTGCCCTCGCGGAACAGCATGAAGCGCGTGACCGGGGCATCCGCGAGCGGAACCGGGGCCTCGCTGACATAAGCGAGTTCGAGCCGCGGGTGCTTGGCCACCGCACGTGCCTCGTGTTCGTCCACGTCGAGGAACATGCCATCGGCGAGGGCCGAACGGATGGCCTCCGGCATCGGCTCGGGCACCGGTGCCGCCACCACCGCCGGTAACAGTCGGCCGGCCCGTACCAGCTCCAGGGCCGCGATTTCTGCCGGTAGCGCCGGGGTTACGGCCGGTTGCCCCAATACCGCCTCGGGGTGGGCGGCCTCGTTCGAGGCCTCGGGTGCACTGGCCAGCGTGAACAGGGCCTCGGGATCGGTGTCCGGCGCGAATTCCAGCGCTACTCCCTCCCAGCCTTCCTGCAGCGGCTGCGACCAACCCATTGCAGAGGCCCGGTGCGAAGTTAGAATCAGTCGAGGCGCGGACCCGGTCATGTGGGTCAGGCGATCGAGCAACACGGGGGTCAGACCCTCGACGGCCGCAACGAGTACACTCGACTGCGAACCACTTACCAGGACCGGATGGCCCCGGCGAAGATCAAAAATCCCGCGATCGGCGTTGTGCATCAGGTACTTCCATAGGGAGTTTTGTTTATGACCACCCCGCAAACCGCGAATTCCCCGAACCGGGGTCCCGGCTCATCCAGGCAGGTCGGTAGCCTACCCCAACTGGCCGGTCGCGGTCCCGTACCCCCGGAAATTGCGGCATGACGGCATATCCGGTCACCGAGGAACAGGCCTGGCGCTGGCTGCTGGCCCAGCGGGCCGATCCAGGCTGCTGCCCCCTTCCCGGGCCGCTCGCGCCGGGCGCCCACGAGCTGCTTGATCTCTACGGCCCCATCGTCGAGGCGCCCAGCATCACCGTGGCCCAGCTCGGCCAGAGTCTGGACGGGCGCATCGCCACCAGCAACGGCCATTCGCACTACATGACCGGCCCCGAAGACATCGAGCGCCTGCACCGCCTGCGGGCCCTGGTGGATGCGGTCATCGTCGGTGCCGGTACCGTGATCGCCGATGATCCCCGCCTCACGGTGCGCAAGACCGAGGGCCCCAATCCCGCGCGCGTGATCCTCGATCCCGACGGCCGCATCCCCCGCGACGCGCGCGTCTTCCACGATGCCGCCGTCCGCACGATCGTGCTGCACGCGGCCGGATACGGACCCTGCGGGCTTCCCGAACATGTCGAATGTCTGGAGATGCCCACTGCCCCTGACGGACGCTTCGGTCCCGCGCAGATTCGCGGACGGCTCGCGGAGATGGGCCTGCACCGGCTCCTGGTCGAGGGCGGCGGCCAGACGGTCTCGCGCTTTTTGGAAGCGGATACCCTGGACCGGCTGCACCTGACCGTCGCGCCCATGCTGATCGGCTCCGGGCGCCCGGGCGTCACCCTTCCCGAGATCCACTCGCTCGATCAGGCCCTGCGCCCACCCTGCCGCATCTTCCGCCTGGGCGGCGACACCCTGTTCGACCTGGACCTGCGCAGCAAGCCCTGACGGCACCGCAGTCGCCCTGCCGGCATCACGCGTGACGCGATGCTGGCAGGCCTCAGCTCAGATTGTCGCGAATCGCGCGGGAGACCGCGTCCAACTCCGCCGGGACCTTGGCCGGCTGCACCACGCTCTGGGCGATCGCGGTGTCCGGATCCTTCAGACCATTGCCGGTCAACGTGCATACGACCGTGGAGCCTTCCGGGATCTTGCCCTCGTGGATGTCGCGCAGCGCGCCCGCCAGGGATGCGGCCGAGGCCGGTTCGCAGAACACGCCCTCCTTCTCGGCCAGCAGCTTCTGCGCGGCGAGGATCTCGTCGTCCTGACACTCGTCGAACCAGCCGCCGGATTCCTCGCGAACCTTCCAGGCCATGTCCCAGGACTGCGGATGGCCAATCCGGATGGCGGTTGCGACGGTGTCCGGGCTGTCGACCATCGCGCCGCGCATGAACGGCGCCGAGCCGGCCGCCTGGTAGCCCACCATGTGCGGGCGATTGCCCACCATTCCGCCACCGGCGTACTTGCAGTGGCCCTTGCAGTACGAGCAGGCATCGGTGACGTCGTCGCTGCTCTTGGCCGCCATCTCGCTGTAGCCGATCCAGTGCGCAGTGATATTGCCCGCGTTGCCGACCGGCAGGCAGTGGAAATCCGGCGCCCGGCCCAACTCCTCGACGATCTCGAAGGCCGCGGTCTTCTGGCCCTGAAGGCGATACGGGTTGACCGAGTTCACCAGCGTGACCGGCGTGTTGGAGGCGACCTCCTTGACCAGCCGCATGCCGTCGTCGAAGTTGCCCTCGATCTGGATCACGGTGGCCCCGTGCATCATTGCCTGCGCCAGCTTGCCCAGCGCAATCTTGCCGTCCGGGATCACCACGAATGCAGTGATGCCGGCGCGCGCCGCATAGGCGGCCGCCGCGGCCGAGGTGTTGCCGGTGGAGGCGCAGACAATCGCCCGCGAGCCCTCTTCCACCGCCTTCGTCACGGCCATGGTCATGCCGCGATCCTTGAACGAGCCGGTCGGGTTCAGGCCCTCGAATTTCACGTAGATCTCGACCTCGCGCGAGAGTCCGCGCGGGATGTTGTTGAGCCGGATCAGCGGCGTATTGCCCTCGCCCAGCGAAATGATGCGGGTGTCGTCATGCACCGGCAGGCGGTCGCGGTAGCGCTCAATCAGTCCGGTATAGCGGTGTCCAAAGGCCATGATGTTCTCTGTCGTTGCGGTTGCGGTCAGCGCGCCGGGATCAGTGGTTCCCTAGCCCTTCCATGCGGATTCGGGTAATCGGGGTCAGGAGGTGGTCCAGCGCCTCCAGCGCGGTGATCGCCTCGTTCATCGCACCCTCGCACACCGTGTGCGTCAGCATGATGATCGTGGCCTCGCCCCGCTCCGGGTCCGGCTCGCGCTGCAGGATTGCCTCGATGCTGATGCCGTGCTCGCCGAGGATGCGGGTAATGTCGGCCAGCACACCCGGGCGATCCCGAGTGCGCAGGCGCAGGTAGAACGAGGTCTCCACCTCGGCGAGATCCAGCACCGGCTTGTCCGACAGGGCATCCGGCTGGAACGCCAGGTGCGGCACGCGGTTCTCCGGGTCCGTGGTCAGGGCGCGCACCACGTCGACCAGATCGGCCACCACGGCCGAGGCGGTCGCCTCGGCCCCGGCCCCGGCACCGTAGTACAGCGTCGGCCCAACGGCGTCGGCGTTGACCAGCACGGCGTTCATCACGCCGTCCACGTTCGCGATCAGCCGGCGCTCCGGGATCAGGGTCGGGTGGACGCGCAGCTCGTAGCCCTTCGCCGTGCGCCGGGCGATGCCCAGGTGCTTGATGCGATAGCCCAGCTCCGCGGCGAAGCCGACATCCTCGCGCGTGATGTTGCTGATGCCTTCCACCGCCACACGCTCGAACTGCAGCGGGATGCCGAAGGCGATGGAGGCCAGGATCGCGAGCTTGTGCGCGGCATCAATGCCCTCGACGTCGAAGGTCGGGTCGGCCTCGGCGTAACCCAGCGCCTGGGCCTCGGCCAACACGTCTTCGAAGTCGCGACCCTTGTCGCGCATCTCGGTCAGGATGAAATTGCCAGTACCGTTGATGATCCCGGCAAGCCACTCGATCTGGTTGCCCGCCAGGCCCTCGCGGATGGCCTTGATGATCGGGATGCCTCCGGCGACCGCCGCTTCGAAGGCGACCATCACGCCCTTTTGCTGGGCGCGCTCGAAGATGGTATTGCCGTGCAGCGCGATCAGGGCCTTGTTCGCGGTGACCACGTGCTTGCCCGCGTCGATCGCCGCCAGCACCAGGTTCAGGGCCGGGTCAGTGCCCCCCATCAGCTCGACGATGACCTCGACCTCGGGATCGTTGACGACCTCGGCCGGATCCGTGGTCAGGCGGATCTGCGAGCAATCGCATTCGCGTTCACGGTTGATGTCGCGCGCAGCGGCCGCCACGACCTGGATGTCGCGACCCGCGCGCCGCGCGATCTCGGTGCCATTGCGCGCCAGCACGTTGACCGTGCCGCAGCCAACGGTACCCAGTCCAAGAATTCCGATCTTTACCGGCGTCATAGCCTTGCTGTCCTTGACGTCAGGCGCTCATCGGCGCCCGGTGTTGATTACATTCGGAGTGTGTCCTGCGTGTCAGGCTTTCGAACCCGGACTCTCCACGGCCGCATCGGCGAGGATCGAGTCGGCGCGAAACATCGCCTTGATCCCCCGCAGCGCTTGGCGCGTGCGTTGTTCGTTCTCGATCAGGCTGAAACGCACGTGATCATCGCCGTAGTTGCCGAATCCGACGCCCGGCGAGACTGCGACCTTGGCATCCCGGAGCATCTTCTTGGCGAATTCCAGCGAGCCCATCTCGCGGTAGGGCTCCGGGATCGGCGCCCAGACGAACATGGTCGCCTTCGGTTTTTCCACCTGCCACCCCAGCTTGTTGAGACCGTCGCAGAGCACGTCGCGGCGCACGCGATAGAGCTCGCGGATCTCCTCCACGCAGTCCTGCGGCCCTTCCAGCGCGGCAATGGCCGCGACCTGGATGGGCGTGAAGGTGCCGTAGTCGAGATACGATTTGATACGCGCGAGCGCGGCGACCAGTGTCGGGTTGCCGCACATGAAGCCCACCCGCCAGCCGGGCATGTTGTAGGTCTTGGACAGGGTGTAGAACTCCACCGCGATGTCCTTCGCCCCCGGCACCTCGAAGATCGAGGGCGCCTTGTAGCCGTCGAAGCTGATCTCCGCGTAGGCCAGATCGTGCACGATCCAGATACCGTGCTCCTTGCAGATCGCCACCACCCGTTCGAAGAACTCCAGGTCCACGCACTGCGTGGTCGGGTTCGCCGGGAAGTTCAGGATCAGCATTTTGGGCTTCGGCCAGGAGTCCTGGATCGCCCGCTCCAACTCCGCGAAGAAGTCAACATCCGGCGTCAGCGGCACATGGCGCACGTCGGCACCGGCGATCACGCAGCCATACGGATGGATCGGGTATGCCGGGTTCGGCACCAGAACGGCGTCGCCCGGGCCCAGGGTGGCCAGCGCCAGGTGCGCCAGGCCTTCCTTGGACCCGATCGTCACAATCGCCTCGGTCTCCGGATCAAGGTCCACGTCAAAGCGCGTCTTGTACCAGCGCGTGATGGCGCGGCGCAGCCGCGGGATGCCCTTCGAGACGGAGTAGCGATGGGTATCCCCGCGCTGCGCCGCTTCGCACAGTTTGTCCACGATGTGCGGCGGCGTTGGCTGGTCCGGGTTGCCCATGCCAAAGTCGATGATGTCCTCGCCACGGGCGCGGGCCTCGGCCTTCAACTGGTTCACGATGTTGAAGACGTAGGGCGGGAGGCGCTCGATACGGGGGAAGACGTCGGTCACGGGTCTGGGTCCTGGTTGGGGCCAGGGGAACACGAATCGGTGTCTCCCTGACAGTCGCTTTGCGGGGCCGTCGGGGAAACCCGCAAGGGTGTTTCGCCGCCCCCTCCGGATGCCGTACCGGAAAGCGCGCCAAAGTATAACCCGGGCCTGGACCTGTCAACGAATCGGCAGCCCCTCACGCCCTCGGCGCAGCGCGAATTCTTGAGAGATATCCCGCCCCGGAGTAGCGTACGCGACATGCTGTTCTCCGAAGTCACCAGTGAAGAGTCCTACATCGTCACCGGCTACGAGACCGGGCGTGTCGGGATCAATCAGGTTGCCCATACGCACAGCCTGATCGTGCGACCGCACCAACTCGAAACCGACTGGCCGGTACAGAAAGTGAGTGAACTGAAGGTCGAGCACCTGCAATCCCTACTGGACAACCCGCCCGAGGTGCTGCTGATCGGTTCCGGAGAAGCCCAGCAGTTTCCCGATCGATCCGTCTGGCGCCACCTGCGCGCACAGGGCCTGGGCGTGGAGATCATGGACACCGCGGCGGCCTGCCGCACCTACAATCTGATCATGGCCGAGGGCCGCGAGGTCGCGGCGGCCCTGATCATCGAGGGGTAATCGAGTCCCGTCGGCCCGAGGGAAAGCGTCAGGAATTCGGCAGGACTTCGTCACCCTTCATCCCGCGCGATTCCAGCAACTTGCGCAGGCGCTTGAGCGCATCCATCTGGATCTGGCGGACGCGTTCCCGGGTGACCCCGATTTCCGCCCCCACCTGCTCCAGCGTCGAGCGCTCGAAACCATGCAGGCCAAAGCGGCGGACCAGCACCTCGCGCTGCTTGTGATCCAGCTCTTCCAGCCACGCATCCACCAGGTGGTGGAGATCCTGGTCCTCCAGCAACGTGGACGGCTCGGGGGCATTCACGTCCGCGAGAATGTCGGTCAGCGAGCGATCGCCCTCCGGCCCCGACGGCAAATCCATGGAGGTCGAGGGCTCGGACATCGCCCTCAGTTTCTGGATTTCCGCCACCGGCTTGCCCAGACGCTGGGCCAGTTCTTCCTCGGTAGGGTCCCGACCCAGCTCCTGCGTGAGGTTGCGGGCAATCCGCGCGTGCATGCGCAGCTCCTTGCTGACATGCACGGGAATACGGATCGTCCGCCCCTGGTTCATCAAGGCACGTTCAATGGTCTGCCGAATCCACCAGGTGGCGTAGGTGGAAAACCGGAAGCCCCGCTCGGGGTCGAACTTTTCCACCGCATGCATCAAACCAAGGTTGCCCTCCTCGATCAGGTCGAGCAGCGGCAGGCCTCGATTGAGGTAGCGTCGTGCGATCTTCACCACCAGCCGCAGGTTGCACTCGATCATGCGGCGTCGACCGCCCTCGTCCCCCTGGCGGGCCAGACGGGCGTACTTGCGTTCTTCGTCGGGAGTCAGCAGCGGCCGGTATTCGATGTCACGCAGATAGATCTGGATGGCATCCAGCTCGGCGGACCGGGCATCGCGCAGGGTCTTCGGCCGCACTGGCGCCCCTTGTTCCGGTTCCAGCCCGACCGTGACATCGGGCACGACCGCGGCCGGATCGTCATCAGCATCCAGGGATTCCTCGACACCCTCGGCCGGACGGGCCAGATCTTCGGGCACCGCATCCGCGCCAGGTTCCGGCATCGGATCCTGGGAAAGGCTGTCGTCATCCAGATCCGTCTCAACCGGTTGCCGGGTCTTGGCCATGTAGTGTCCTGCTCTTGATCGCGTCAGCGGCCCGGGAGATAGCGCGTCGGGTCAACCGGCGTCCCGTCCACCCGGATCTCGAAATGCAACATCGGGCGATCACCCCCCGATGAACCCAGACGCGCGATCGGCTCACCCGCCTGCACCTGATCACCCTCCGTGACCAGCAGCTCGTCATTGTGCCCGTAGGCACTGAGGAACCGCGCATCGTGCTTGAGGATGATTAATCGACCATACCCCACCAACCCGCCACCTGCATAGACCACCTCGCCGTCTCGCGTGGCGCGGACGTGATCTCCCAATTCACCACCGATGGCAAGCCCCCGGCGAGTGCCGCTGCCGGAGAACCCGCGCAGAACCTCGCCGTCCGCCGGCCATTGCCAGCCACCCGGGTCGGATGGCGAAGAACTCGAGCGGGAGGGCTCCGACGCGGAGTCGGATGAACCCCCGGTTCCAGAGCCAGCGCCGTTGGAGGAGGAAGAGGATTCGGAGTCCGACGTGGAGGCGGTGGGCGCGCTGGGCGGGGAGGAGCGTTCGCCCCCCCGCAGCCGCAGCCGCTGGCCGGGACGAATCAGATAAGGGGCATCGATGGCGTTGCGTCGGGCCAGTTCGCGCCATTCCAGGCCGTAGCGCCGGGCAATACGGTAGAGCGTCTCGTTCCGCTGAACTACATGGGTATCGGGCATCGAGGCTCCGCTCGGCGCTCGCGCCGCACACCCGGCCAGGATGCCTGCGACCAGGACCAGCACCAGCCCCGCCAGCAAACCCCGAACGGCCACTTCCCGCATATCAGTCCATTACCAGGTAAATCGTCATCGCCACGACCAGCAGGATAACCGCCGCCCAGCCCAGACGCTCCATATACGGTCGCAAATGCTGCTCCGCGCGCGGCCCGGCCCAGGCCATGAACAGCGCCACCAGGAAAAAGCGCAGCCCCCGGCCGACCAGGGATGCAATGAAGAACGGCAGCAAGGCCATCGACAAGGCCCCGGCCGTCACGGTGAACAGCTTGAAGGGGATGGGCGAAAAACCGGCGATCAGCACGACCCAGACACCCCAGGTCTCGAACCATGCCTCGGCCTGGTGCAATTCCTCGCCGTACCCGATCTGCTGCAGCCAGGGCCCGATCCACTCGAACGCCAGCCAGCCGATCAGGTAGCCAAGCAGCCCGCCCAGCGCCGAAAACAGCGTCGTCAGGGCCGCCAGGCGCCAGGCGGAACGTGGACGCGCCGCCGCCATCGGCGCGAGCATCACGTCCGGTGGAATCGGGAAGAACGAGGACTCGGCGAACGACAGCCCTGCCAGGTACCGCGGTGCGTGGCGATGCCGGGACCAGTTCATGATCCGGTCGTAGAGCGGCTCGAAGAGCTTCATCGGTGCCGTACCGCCGCCACCGATTCAGTCACGCGAGCACCGGGATCCGGGACACGCGCTCACTGCTCGGCCCCCGGCAGCATGGGCACGAACATCACCGCATCCAGGATGTCGCGCACATAGGCCTCCTCCGTCCGGGTATAGCGCACCAGCTGCTGGCGCCCGTCGGAGCCTTCCACCGGAGCGACCAGACGCCCGCCCAGTGCCAGCTGGGTCAGCAGGACCTCCGGGACCTCCTTCGGTGCCGCGGTCAGGATAATGCCGTCGAACGGCGCCTTCTCCGGCCAGCCCTCGCCGCCATCGCTATGGCGCAGGTTCACGTTGTTAATGCCCAGGCGACTGAGCAGCTCGCGCGCGTTGCGGCTAAGGGCCTGGATACGTTCCACCGAGTAGACCCGGTCCACGATCTGCGCCAGCACCGCGGCCTGGTATCCCGAGCCCGTACCGACCTCCAGCACCGTCCGGGGACGCTCGCCTTCCAGCAGCGCCTCGGTCATGCGCGCAACGATAAACGGCTGGGAGATGGTCTGACGATGCCCGATCGGCAACGCCGTGTTTTCGTAGGCACGATGGCCGAGGGCCTCCTCCACGAACAGGTGGCGTGGAATCGTACGAACTGCGTCCAGCACGCGCGGGTCGCGAATACCCTGCCCCTCCAGGAGCCGCACCAGGCGATCCCGGGCCCGCTGTGAGGTCAGGCCCGCGCCCGCGGCATCAGGAACCATGGACTGCCCCCGGGAGCGAGTCATCCAGCCAGCGCCCCACCGTGTCGATAGCGTCAAAGCGTGTGAGGTCTACCTGGATCGGCGTCACCGAGACGTAGCCTTCGCGAACCGCGTGGAAGTCGGTACCGGGGCCGGCGTCCTGTTCCGAACCGGCCGGACCGACCCAGTAGATCGGGCGCCCGCGAGGGTCTTCGTCCGCGATCATCGGCTCCGCCCGATGGCGATGCCCGAGGCGCGTGGCCTGCACGCCCCGGATTTCCTCGCGCGGCAGATCGGGGACATTCACGTTCAGGATAGTGGCCGCCGGCAGCGGCACGCGATTGATGCGGTCGAGCAATTCGACCACCACGTTCGCCGCGGCGTCGTAATGCTGCAGATCCGGACCCACCAGCGATACCGCAATCGCCGGGAGACCCAGAAAGCGTCCTTCCATTGCGGCAGCCACCGTGCCGGAATACAGCACGTCGTCGCCCATGTTCGCACCGGCGTTGATGCCGGAGATCACCAGGTCCGGCTCCGGCTGCAACAACCCGGTGATCGCCAGATGAACACAGTCCGTGGGGGTTCCATCGACCTGCACGTCACCCCCCTGGAGGTGGCGGGCCCGCAGCGGGCGCACCAGCGTCAGGCTGTTGCTGGCGCCACTGCGATCCCGGTCCGGCGCCACCACGTACACCTCGGCAATCCGGCGCAAATGCGTCGCCAGGCACTGGATGCCCGGGGCGTGGATTCCATCGTCGTTGCTAACCAGAATGCGCATGCAGGAACACGGCCGTTGGGAGGGCTCTTAATATACTGGAAACCGGTCCGGGGAGACGCTCGCGGTTCGACCGGATCGCGCCTGCCCCTCGAAAAGTGCGAGTATCCTGCCATGAACTCCGGGGACGATCCCAACGATTTCGAAGAATTCCTGCAGGCCATCGGAAACGTGCGGCGGCTGAACAGTGATCAGGCCGAGGTCCGCCCCCCCCGCCCGGCCCCACGAGCCCGCCAGCGTGACGCCGACGAGGCACGCGCCCACGCCGACTGGCTCAGCGATCCGCTCAACGCCGCCGACCTGCAGCCGGGCGACGAACTGCGCTTTGCCCGCCCGGGTATCAGTCAGCGCGTGTTCCGCAAGCTGCGCGGCGGGCATTACCGCATTCAGGACGAGATCGACCTCCATGGCCTGTTTGCCGACGAGGCGCGCCGGGCGATCGGCCTGTTCCTCGACGACGCCCGCCAGAATGGCGCCCTGTGCGTTCGCATCGTGCACGGCAAGGGCCTGCGTTCGCGGCAAACAGGTCCGGTACTCAAGGGGCTGACCGACCACTGGCTGCGCCAGCGCGACGATGTCCTCGCGTTCTGCTCGGCACGACCGACCGACGGAGGAACCGGCGCCGTCTACGTCCTCCTCAAGCAGCGGCGCAAGACCGCTCCCGTTCGCTGATGCGCGCATCGGGCGGGATCTCCCCGCCAACCAACGGTGGACTCACATATGGCCAATGACATATTCGCAATTTACGATATGCAGCCTTAGAATGAACCCGGATACGCGAGGCTGCCCGCGGAAACGGAGGCCACTCCGGGAGATAATTTCCGCCCATCGGTCCTTGCATCTCACCGATGACTGGTCCATGCTTTGTACAGCTATTGTATAGATACAGGACGCAACGGAATCTGCACTGCGAGGTATTTGCCATGAAGAACTGGAAGCTTGCCCCCCTGGCCCTCGGCCTGATCGCATTCACGGCCGGAAGCGGCTACGCGAGTGCCGATAATACGCCGCAGCTCAGCCAGGATGACCTGCAGGAACGCATCGCCGCCAACCGCGACGCCATTCAGAAGTTCGCCAGCACCCTGCAGGGGGAGCTGATGTCCGCCATGGAGTCTGGTGGTCCGACCGAGGCAATCCAGGTGTGCAACGAGCGGGCGCCCGCCATCGCGCGTGACATTTCGGCCGAGACCGGCATCGAGATCGGCCGTACCAGCCTGAAGCTGCGCAACCAGGACAACGCCCCCGATCGCTGGGAGCGCCTGACGCTGCAGGGCTTCGACGCGCAGCACGCGGCCGGCACTGCGGCTGCCGATCTTCCGCCGCGCTTCGGCGTGGTCGAGTCCGACGACGGCGAGCCCCAATTTCGCTTCATGGCGGCGATCCCGACCGGCGGCGCCTGCCTCACGTGCCATGGCTCCGATGTGAGCGGCGACGTGAAGAACGCTCTCGAACGCCTGTACCCGGAAGACCAGGCCACCGGCTTCAGCGAAGGCGACGTCCGCGGCGCCTTCACGGTCACTCAGGAAATGTAGGCGCCCGGATCCTCTGGCCCGCGTTTCGGGCTTGCTCCTGCCAGGCCGCCTCCGGGCGGCCTTTTTGTGGCCGCGGTACGCCGAAACGCCCCGCCTCGTGTCCATTTATTGAACACAACCCCCGAGGAACATGCTATTTTCGTGCTGTACAAGCGCGGGGCTTGCGCACGGCATCGATCCTCCGCGCGCTCGACCCCCAGACCAGACCAATACCCGTTTATGACGCGAACAATAGACGCCGAACTGCTCGCCCTCGCGGTCGATGCCTCCAACGACGGTATCGTGATTGCCGAGCGCGAAGGCGACGACAACATCCTGATTTACGTTAACCGCGCCTTCGAGGAACTGACCGGCTATCGCTCGGAAGAGATCCTCTATCGCGACTGCCGCTTCCTGCAGGGGGACGACACCGACCAGGACGTGCGCCAGGAGATCCGCGCCGCCATCGAGGACAACCGCCCCTGCCGTGTGACCCTGCGCAACTACCGCAAGGACGGCACCCTGTTCTGGAACGAACTGTCACTGACCCCGGTCTTCAACGACGAGGACCGCCTGACCTATTACATCGGCATCCAGAAAGACATCACCGACCGCGTGGAGGCCGAACGGCGTGCCGAACGCGCGGAACGCAAGCTCAAGGACTCCGCCTGATTCCTCCCGGTCAGGGCGTCGTGCCCGCCTCCCGCGGCCGACAGATCGCATCCAGAACGCCGGTCGCGTACTCTCCGGCCCCGAGTTCCAGCAAGAGCATCAGGTCATCCCCTTCCCAGTGCCAGTCCACCGCCCCCGGCACCATCCGGAGGGACCGGCGCGCCGCCTTCATGCCGGCCTTCTCAAGTCCTGCCGCCAGCTTGGAGTCACCGGCCACCACGCCCGCCTCCAGTGCCTGCACTTCGCCTCCGGTCTGCATCGCGCCCTTGCCCCACAGCGGCCCCGTCGGATGGATATCCAGACGCGCGGCACGCGCCTCCAGCTCGGCATCCACCTCCGCAACCGGAAACACGCTTCCCGACCCCTCCAGGTTCGCCACATCGCCCGGTAACAGTCGATTCCAGTCCCCGCGCCGCACGCGTTCGGCCAGCACGGCATTGAAGATCGCGGAACGCGCGGCCGACAGCAGGAGGCTGCGCTGGTTGCGGCTGCGCGGCGAACGGCCACCACCCAGCCAGGCTCGCGCCCGGGCGAGATTGTCGCGGCCGAAGCGTTGTGCCCCGAAGTAGTTGGGGATGCCGCCCTCGCGGATCACCGCCAGGATCGCCTCGGCGGCCGCGCGATCGCCCTCCACGCCGCCCAGACGAATCTCGAAGCGATTACCCGCCAGATGTCCGGTTCGCAGCTTGCGCGCATGACGCCCCACTTGCAGTATCCGCGCCCAGCCAACCCCTTCCCCTTCCGCCTGGGCCGCATTCCAGGCTTCGGCCCGGGCGATCCAGTCAGGTTCGGACTCCGGCGGGCACTGCACGCTGAACCACTGCCGCGTGACCGCCTGGCGATCCTTGCGCCCCGCGTAGCTGACCCGGCCGCGCCCTGCGCCCGATTCACGGCCCAGCCAGACGGCCACGTCCTCGCTGTTCAGCAGGCGCTTCTCGATCTCCAGCCAGACATGTTCGCCCTGGCCCTCCGGTATCGTCGCCGGCACTTCCTCGACCCGGAAATCCTCTGGGCGCCCCTTGATCGTGGCCGTCAGCGGTGGGCACCACGGATACGGGGTGGCACCCATCTCGCTTTCCAGGGTCATCGCGGCGCCGCCGGGCGGGCGACATCGTCGCGCACATACACCGGTTGCGCCTCCTCCGGGGCCACCGCCTCGCCGCGCTCCCAGGCGTCCACCGCCAGCAGTGCCACCTCGCGGGCGTCCGGGAGCGCATCCGCGTCCACGGCCGACGCCTCCAGCCCCAGCCTCGTGGCCAGGTCGGGGAACGCCGCGAAGGCGGACCCCAGGGCATACCGTTTTGCCTCCGGCCACGCCACCTCCACGGCAGCGGGTGCGCCGACCTGTTCCGGCGCTCGCTCGACCCGCTCTCCCCGCACCGGACAAAGGCTCCAGTAGATCTCGCCCATGCGCGCGTCCAGCGCCGCCAGAACCGCCGTTGGTCGGCACCCCCCCTGAAGCGCCTGCTGGGCCAGTGCCTGCAGCGTGGACACCGGGACCACGGGGCGGTCCAGCGCGAACGCCATCCCCTGTGCCACGCCCAGGCCCAGCCGCACGCCCGTGAAGGCGCCCGGCCCCCGCCCCACAGCCACCCCATCCAGGCTGGCACGCGAGATATCCGCCTCCTGCAGGAGTTGTTCGACCTGGCCCAGGATCAGTTCGCCATGCCGGCGTGCCGCGCGCACCCGAACCGCATGTATCTCGCCATCAAGATACAGGGCGGCCGAACACTGTTCGGTCGAGGTTTCCAGTGCGATCAGACGCATGTGTCAGCCTCTCGGGCCTGTTCGAGAAAACGCAGCGCAGCGGCCGGTTCCCGGGTACGATGGAACGGCGGAAGGCTGGCCAGAAAGCGCCGGCCGTAGGACTTGCCGGTCAGGCGCGGATCGCACAGTGCGAGGATACCGGCGTCATTGGCGTCACGGATCAGGCGTCCAGCCCCCTGTTTCAGGGCGAGCACGGCCTGCGGCAGGGTGAATTCCATGAATGGCGAGCGGCCCTCGGCCTCCAGGGCGGATGCCCGGGCCTGCAGCACCGGATCATTGGGCGCGGCAAACGGCAAGCGGTCAATGATCACGACGGACAACGCCTCGCCGCGAATATCCACCCCTTCCCAGAAACTGTGCGCTCCCAGCAACCACGCCTGGCCCGACTCGCGGAAACGCGCCAGCAGATCTCCCCGTGGTTGTTCCCCCTGCACGAGCAACTCGCGACCCCCCGGAAGCTCGGCGCGGAGGATCGTCGCCGCCTCCTGCAAGGCACGATGACTGGTAAACAGGAAGAATCCGCCACCCGGATTGTCCCGCAGCAATGGCCATGCCCAGGCAATACAGGCGCGTGTATACCCCGGATCATTGGGATTGGGCAACGGCGGCTGCGGATGCACCAGACAAGCCTGATTGGGGAAGTCGAAGGGGCTGTCCAGCCGCTCGCTGGCCACATCCCCGGGAAGTCCGAGGCGCCGCGCCGCGTGACCAAAGTCCTCGCCGACGGCGAGGGTGGCCGAGGTAAAGATCCAGGCCGCCGGACGCGCGGCCCGGCGCTGCGCCAGCGGGCGCGCCGCGTCCAGTGGGGTCCGGTGCAGTGTCACACTCTGGCTGAAGCGCTCCGCCCAGGCAACGGTATCGGGTGTCTCCTCGCGCCACGCACGCAGGCGCTCAAGCAGCAGGGCACTGCGCCCGCGCAACTGCTCCAGGCCCGGTGCCCGCACCGCAGCCGCCTCCAGGGTATCACCGACAAAGCCGAGACTCGCGTCCAGCCGGTCCAGCAGCGGATCCAGCCCGCCATCCGGGTTGACCGTGTCCCAGCTGGAGCGGCTTTCCCAGGTTCGGGAGGCCTCGAGCAGTTCGGCCACGCTGGCCTCCAGTTCCGCGACCCGCTGGCGGACATCCAGCATCTCCGGTGCATGTTGTTCCTGCTCGCGCCGGGTGTCTCGCGCCAGCTCCCGCAGCGCGCGTGTGCCCACCGCAATACCGAAGAACGAGCCGGCGATATCCGGCAGCTGATGCGCCTCGTCGACGATCACCGCGTCGACCTCCGGGAGGAGCTCGCCAAAGCCCTCCTCCTTCAGGGCCATGTCCGCCAGCAGAAGGTGGTGATTGACCACCACGACGTCGGCCTCCTGCGCCCGCTTGCGCGCCTGCACCACGAAGCAGTCGTTATAGCTGGGGCATTCCCCGCCCAGACAGTTGTCCACGGTAGAGGTCACCTGCGGCCACAGCATCGAGTCCTCGGCCAGGATCCCGGCCTGTCCGAGGTCGCCGGTGTCGCTGGTGCGGGCAAATCGTTGCAGGGCCTCGATAACCGGCAACTGTTCGCGGCGCACGCGGCCCCCCGTCGCGCCCCCGGCCTCGGCCGCCGCGAGTTCCAGGCGATAATGGCAAAGGTAATTGGCACGCCCCTTCAGCAGCGCTGCCCGCGGGCGGTACCCCAGGGCCTCGCAAACCACGGGCAAGTCGCGCTCGAAGAGCTGGTCCTGCAGGGTCTTCGTCCCGGTGGAGATCAGGGCGCGGCGCCGTGCCTGCAGGATTGGTACCAGGTAGGCAAAGGTCTTGCCCACCCCGGTCGCGGCTTCGACCAGAAGCGCGGTGGGGGCAGTCGCCAGCGCCTCCTCCACGGCCGCCGCCATGCGCTGCTGGGGTTCGCGCGGGCGAAATCCCTCGACCGCGGCCGCGAGGTCGCCGCCCGGGCTCAGTGCCCGTACGGCCGCCGAGCCCGCCGGGACGGTGCCGAAGCCGTCAGACAACGTCGGATTCCAGCCGGCGAATTTCCTCACGAGCCTCGGCGGCGCCCGCCGCATCACCCTGTGCCTCGCGGGCCCGCAGAATCAGGCGCCAGTTCTTCAGGGCCAGATCGCGGTCGCGGCCGGCGGACATCTGCAGGGAGCGCCCCGCCAGACGCTCCGCCTGCTCGTAATGCTCCTGTTCCAGGCGCAACGCGGCCATCTGGTGCCACAGGCCGGCATCCCGCGGCGCGATGCGCAGTGCGCGCTCGAGGCGCTGTTCGGCACGCGCCGTATCCCCGGCCTGGCGGGCGGACTCCGCTTGCCGGGCGAGGTTCAGCGCCGCGCCGGGGATGGATTCGCGTTCCCGGGTATCCGGTTCCCGCGCCCGATCACCCTCGCCGGCACGCTCGGTTTCGTCGTCCGCGGACTGTGTGCCGGCATCCCGGGGCGCGGGTGTGGCACACGCGGCCAGCAGCAAGGCGAGCACGACCGCAAGCGCCCCCGGCGCGACCGCGCGTCCCCAGCCGACGCCCATTCCCTCGGAAAAACCGGTCGTTGCCGTAGAAATTTTATTCACCGGAATAGCCTCTCGAACCAGCCCTGCCGGCCGGAATCACTGCCCAGATCACACTCGGCGCGGGTTTCAGGGCTCGAATTCTGCCAGAACGGCAACATCTTCACCGACTCGCAGGCGTGATCGTCGCCCTTCACCCGCAACCCCGAGGCGAGGTCAATCCGCTGATAATCAATCCCTGGATGGCCCTCGAGGTGTAGCGACTGGACGCCGAGTCCCTCCATGATCTCCGCCCAGACGGGCGCCGCCGAGACCCCGCCGGTCAACCCGGTCGGGCGGTTGTCATCCATGCCCAGCCACACCACCGCGACATGCCGATCATCAAAGCCGGCGAACCAGCTGTCGCGGAAATTGTTGGTCGTGCCGGTCTTTCCGGCCACGATCTGGCCATTCAGGCGGGCATCAATACGGCGGCCGGTCCCCTCGCGCGTGACATCGTGCAGGGCGTGTGTCAGCAGGCGCACTGAGCGATCCGACACCGCCCCCTGCAGCGACAGACCATAGTGCGAAAGGACGTCGTCGTCCTGGTCCAGCACCTCGCGGATGACCCGCGTGCCCGTCGCATAGCCCCCGTTCGCCAACGCCTGATAAAGCCCGGCCACCTCCAGCGGCGACAACTCGATAGCCCCCAGCGCCAGCGAGGGCAGCGGGGCCGGCGTGCGCTGCAGCCCCAGCGTCTGTAACAGGCTGATCACCTGAGTGATGCCGATATCCTCCGCCAGGCGCACGGTGGCCACGTTGTGGGACTGGACCAGGGCCTCCCACGCGGTGACCGATCCGTGGTGCTCCTGGTCGAAGTTGCGCGGCGTCCACGGCTCCCCGTGCGGCAACTGCAGGGTCAGCGAGCTGTCGTCCAGAAGGGTGGCCAGGGTGTATCGGTCGGGGTTGGTCAGGGCGGCGAGGTACACGAACGGCTTGATCACCGACCCGACCTGGCGCTGGGCCTCGACCGCGCGGTTGTATCCCGCGTAACGCGGATTGCGGTCCCCGACCACACCCAGCACCTCGCCGGCCTGCGGGTCCGTCACCACCGCGGCCGCCTGCAATCCATCGAGGTCCGTCCCCTCCCCGCGCCGCTGGACCAGATCGTCGACGCCCCGGACGAGCCGCTCCTCCAGACGCATCTGCACCACGGGATCCATGGTGGTGAAGATCCGCAAGCCGTCACTGCGCAAATCTTCGTCCGCGTAATCCGCGCGCAACTCCCGGCGTACAAGGTCGAGGAACGCCGGGAAGCGGCTGCGTCCCTCGGGCATCACGGGAGACACATCCAGCGCCGTCTCCAGCGCCCGGTTCACCCGCTCGCGGTCCGCCAGCCCGGTCTCGGCCATCGCCTTGAGGACGCGGTCTCGCCGTTGCGTCGCACGCTCCGGGAACCGCCGGGGATCGTAGTAACTGGCCCCCCGCGCCAGTCCCACCAGCACCGCCAGCTGATCCAGGCGCAGTTCATTGAGCGGCCGTTGATAGTAGAACCGGGCTGCCTGCCCGAACCCGTGAATCGCGCGCTCCCCGGTTTGGCCCAGGAACACTTCGTTCAGGTAGGCCTCGAGGATTTCGCGCTTGTCGTAGCGGTGCTCCAGCAAGAGCGCCATCACCGCCTCGTTCAGCTTCCGGGTCAACGTCTGGTCGCGAGTCAGGTAAAAGTTCTTGACCAGTTGCTGAGTCAGCGTGCTGCCGCCCTGCACGGTACGGCCCGCTTTGAGGTTCGCAAGAGCCGCGCGCGCAATGCCCACGGGATCGATCCCCCGGTGCGACATGAAGCGGCGGTCCTCGATGGCCAGCAAGGCCCCGATCAGCTCGCGCGGCACCTCGTCGATATCGACCAGGATGCGGTCCTCGCCATGGGTCGGGTAGATGCTGCCGATCAGCAGCGGCTCCACGCGCATCAGGTCCACGTCGCGCCCACTGGACTGCTCGGCAACTGACTGTACGCGCCCGTTGGCGAGTTGCACCCGAACCGAATGCGCGGGTTCCGGCCCGTCCCCGAACATGAACGGACGCGTGGTCAAGCGAACATCGTCCCCGCGGACGTGAAACTCCCCGGGCCCCGCCCCGTCTTTCGTCTCGCGATAATTCAGGGCCCGCAGCTCCGTCTCCAGCGCATCCACTGTCAACGGACTTCCTGCGTACAGTTCCAGCGGTCGCGCGTACACCCGGGCGGGCAACGCCCAGCGCTGGCCCTCGAACCGTTCGCGGATCTCGCGGTCCAGTTGATGGACGTAGACGCCTCCCACCGCCACGGCCGCAAGCAGCAGGCCGGCCAGAGTCCAGCCCCCGGCACCAAACAGGCGCCGGACACGCCCCCTGCGGGGCGCACTTTGCTTGCGTGGTCGTCGAGAAGGCTTTCGCGGCATGGCGGGTACGGAACGGGGTGACCAGAACGGCTGCAATGGTAACCTGACAGACAGAGGAAAACGGGTGCATACCCGGCGATTCCGGCAAAAAGCTGTTGTCCCCGATGCACCAGACCCCACGCCTCACCGCGGAGCCCCGATGACCGAACTGGAACAGCACCACGATCGCCTGCGCCACCTGGTCGAGGGCCTCGGGTTTCCCGAGCCCGTGCCCGAGGCGCAGACCGTGCGCAGCATCGAGACGCATATCTCCACCGTGATCCTCGCCGGCGACGACGCCTACAAATTCAAGAAGCCGTTGAACCTGGGCTTTCTCGACTTCTCGACCCTGGAGGCCCGTCGCCACTACTGCGAGACCGAGCTGGAAATCAATCGTCGCCTGGCCCCTCAGATCTACCTCGAAGTCGTCACCCTCAATGGCGACGACGCCCGCCCCGTCATCAACGGGCCGGGCCCCCTGCTCGACTACGCCGTGCACATGCGCCGGTTCGACCGGACCCGCCAGCTCGACCGGCTGCTGGAGAAGGGCCAGCTACCGCCATCCGCCATGGATGCACTGGGCCGTTACATCGCCGCCTTCCACGAACGTACCGAACGCACGGATGCACAGTCCGAGTACGGCACCGTGGAGGCCGCCACACAGCCCATGCTGGACAATTTCCCCGCCCTGGAGAAGGCGGTAACCGGTGCGGCCGATCGCGCTCGGCTCGAACGCCTGGAGGCCTGGACGCGCTCGGAAATCCATCGCTTGCGGGAGATTCTTCAGCAAAGGCATGACCAAGGTTTCGTTCGCCACGGTCATGGCGACCTGCACCTGGGAAACCTCGTGTACGTCCGTGACGACAGCGGGCAGGAAGTGCCGGTTGCCTTCGATGCCATCGAATTCGACCCCGCCCTGCGATGGATCGACGTGATCTCCGAGATCGCCTTCACCACCATGGATTTGCTGGCCCGCCAGTCCCGGGCCCACGCCTGGCGGCTGTTGAACGCCTATCTCGACGGCCGCGAGGACTTTGACGGTCTTGCCCTGCTGCCGCTTTACCAGGTCTACCGTGCACTGGTCCGCGCCAAGGTCCAGGGCATCCACAGCGCCGAGGCGCAGCTCCCCTCCGACGAGCAGGCGGCTCACAAGTCCGAAATGGGACGCTACCTCGCCCTGGCCGATCGCCTGACCGAACGCGGTTCCCCCCGTCTAATCCTCATGCATGGCGTGTCCGGCAGCGGCAAGACCGTGATCAGTTCACAGGTGATGGAAGGCCTGGGCGCCGTCCGCCTGCGTTCCGACATCGAACGCAAGCGCATGGCCACACCGGTCGACTACAGCGAATCCGGGCGCGCCCGCATTTACGACCACCTGCACCAACGCGCCGATCAGCTCCTGTCGCTGGGCCTTACCGTCGTGGTCGACGCGACCTTTCTCACGCGTGCGCAGCGGGTCCCGTTCCTGACCCTCGCGCGCCGGCATGCGGCCGGCTTCGCGGTTGTGGCCTGCCGCGCCAACGAAAACGTGCTGCGCGAGCGACTCGAGCAGCGGGCCCGTGCGGGCAGCGACGCATCGGACGCGAGCATCGAGGTCATGGAGCAGCAACAGCCCCGCCAGGAATGGCCGACCCCGGAGGAAGGTTGTATCGAGGTCGCCCCGGAAAGCCCACTGGATCGCGATGCCCTGGCTCGCCAATTGCTGCGACCCATCGCATCCTGAGCGACCGGGTACAATCGAACATGGACAGTCGCCGGAAAGCCCAGCAACATTAGCGGATACAGGCGAGCACCCGTTACTGGCCAGCCCGCCAGTCGCGGTCATCCCGCTCTCGCCGCCGCTCCACAACCCACAGGAGTTCTCATGCACGCTCGTCGCACCGGTCCGCTCGCCCGTATCCGCCAGACCCTCGCTTCCATGGCCGCATGCGGGCTGTTAACGATCGGAACCGGGGCGCAGGCCGATGCCCTTCTGCACTATGTCGATGACGAGGGGCTGGAGAGCCAGATCCTGGTGCGCGGTGACATCGTGCGCATGGAGCTCAACGAGTCCATCAGCGGCACTTCCGGCTACATGCTCTTCGACGCCACGAACGACCAGCTGACGGTCGTGGACGACACGGAACAGACGTACACCCCGCTGACTCGCGAGGTGATGGACCAGCAGATGCGCGACATGACCGACATGGTCAGCGACCTGCGCCGCCAGATGGAGCAACTCCCGCCCGAGGTGCGCCAGCAACTCGAGGAACAACTGGGCATCGGGGCCGAAGGGTTCGACGCCGAGATCGACACCCGTGCCACCGGCAAGCAGCGCGAAATTGACGATTTCGTCTGCGACGATCACGAGGTCCTGATTGACGGGAACGTGCAAAGCACCGTATGCGTCGCACAGCCCGATTCCCTGGGACTCCGGGACGATGACTTCACCACCCTCGGCGGCCTGATGGACCGGCTGTACGAGTTGTCTCTCAGCGCGCTACAGGCCGGCGGCCCCATGGCGTCACAGATGGGCGCGTCTTTGCTGCCGCGCGTCGACGGCATCCCCCTGGAGGTCAGCGAACAGGATGGCGTCACCACCCGCCTTTCTGGCATTTCCACCGATGAGTTGAGTCCGGAACTCTTCACCGTGCCCGACAGCTATGCCGAACGCGACCTTTTCTGACGCCTCACGGCCCGGTATCGCGCTGAGCCTGGCCGGCTCCGGTCTGCTGCTCCTTGCAGCCTGCAGCACTGGCCCCGAGCCTCGTGGCGGTGAAGCCGCGCCGGAGGTGGCCGCACCCCAATCGCTTCCCGACGGCCCGATGAGCCCGGTCCCGGAGGCAGGGCTGGAACGCTCCGAGGTCGTGCTCACTGCCCTCGGGCATCTCGACACCCCGTACCGATACGGCGGCACCGACGCCTCCGGACTGGACTGCTCGGCCCTGGTGCAGCGGGCCTACCGCGAAGCTGGCCACGAAGTGCCCCGCACCACCCGCGATCAGGCCCGCGCCGCCACGCGGCGCGATGGCTCGCCCACCCCGGGCGACGTGGTCTTCTTCGCCATCGACGGGAATCAAATCGATCATGTGGGGGTCTATCTGGGAGACGGCCGCTTCGTGCACGCGCCCAGCTCACGGGGAGAGGTTCGCATCGAGCAGCTGGACAACCCGTACTGGGCACCCCGAACCCGCTTTGCCGGCCATTTTTTCGATTGACCACAACGGCTTCCCGCGTGCGCCCCCCGGATCGGGTACCGGCGCCTTGTTCCACTTAACTGCCACCTTTCAACCCTTGAAGAGGAAGGAACCATGAAGACACTTACCGGTACCTCGCGCACCCTCCGCCACACGGCCCTGGCGGTCGGGCTTGGCCTCGGTCTCGTCATCGCCGGCACGGCCAGCGCCTACGAGACGGTCATGGAGACGGACGAACGCGTCATCTTCAAGACCGAAGGCGAATATGACTTCTACTTCGAAATGGTCGAGGAGGCGATCGCATCGGAAGGGCTGGTGATCAACAACGTGGGGCATATCGCCGACATGCTGGACCGTACCGCTGAGCAGGAGAGCGGAGAAGGCATCTTCCTCAACGGGCGGTCAGTCGATTTCTGCAGCGCGAGCTACTCACGCGCCACCATGGAGGCAGACCCCCACAACATGCTGTTCTGCCCCTACATCATCACCGTGTACGAGCTCGCTGACGAACCCGGCACTGTCTATATGGGGTACACGCCGGTTCCCGAAGTCGGCGACGAGGAGTCGAAGGAAAGCCTGCGGAACGTGAACGACCTGGTCGAGCGAATCATCAAGGAAGCCCTCGCCTTCTGACGCCTGCCCGGCCAATCCCGCAAACGAAAACGCCCGGCGGCCTCTCGGCCCCGGGCGTTTTTCTTGCCCCCCCTCAAGAAGGGGTGGATTCAATGATCGATGGACGAGGTCAGGGCGTCTGGTCTTCCTCGGCCCCTTCCTTCTTCACGGGCAGGAGCACCTGTCGGTCGACACCCAGCATCAGGGCGGCCGTCGCAGCGATGAAGATCGACGAGTAGGTTCCGACGATCACGCCAATAATCAGGGCAATCGAGAAGTTCTGCAGCGCAGCCCCCCCGAGGAACGCAAGCGAGAACAGCACCAGGAGGGTCGTCAAGCTGGTCACGATGGTTCGCGCCAGGGTCTTGTTCACCGCGTTGTTCATCACCTGTTCCGTACCCTGCTTGCGCAAAACCCGGAAATTCTCGCGTATGCGGTCATACACCACGATGGTGTCGTTCAGCGAATAGCCGATGACGGCCAGCACCGCCGCCAGCACACCCAGGTCGAATTCCAGCTGCAGCAACGAGAAGATGCCCAGGGTAATCAGCACATCATGCACCAGGGCCAGAACGGACCCGATGGAGAAGCGCCACTCGAAGCGCACCGCCACGTAGATCAGGATCCCGGCAAGGGCGTAGATCATGGCCAGGCCACCCTGTTCGCGCAGTTCCTCCCCCACTGCGGGGCCGACAAACTCCACCCGACGCAGGTCCGGGTCGTCCGGGCCGCCATCCTGCAGGGCATCCAACACCCGGTTCGAGAGCATTTCCGGGTCATCGTCGTCCTCGCTTGGGGGCAGACGAATCAGCACATCGCGCGAGGTCCCGAAGGTCTGCACCTGCGCCCCGGCATAGCCGCCGCCCGACAACGTCTCGCGGATCGGATCGAGTTCGACCGCTTCGGGGTAGCCAACTTCCACCAGGGTCCCCCCGGTAAAGTCGATCCCGAAATTCAGCCCACGGGTCGCGAGCAGCGCCACCGAAACGAGGATCAGGACCAGCGAGATCGCGATGGTAATCTTGCGTTTGCCCAGGAAATCGATATTCGATTCGGCGAAATTCAGATGCGGATGCATGTTTTATCTCCGCGCTCAGATGGACAGGCGCGACAGTCGACGCTGGCGTCCGTAGGTGAGATTCACGATTGCGCGGGTCACGACGATCGCGGTGAACATCGACGCGATGATCCCGATCGACAGCGTGATGGCAAAACCCTTGATCGGACCGGTGCCAAACAGGAAGAGCACCAGTGCCGCAATCAGCGTGGTCACGTTGGCATCCGCGATGGTCGTGAAGGCCCGGTCGTAGCCCGACGAGATCGCCGCCTGCGGTGACAGGCCATTGCGAATCTCCTCGCGTATGCGCTCGAAGATCAGAACGTTCGCGTCCACCGCCATGCCGACCGTCAGCACAATCCCGGCGATACCCGGCAAGGTCAGGGTTGCCTGCAACATCGACAATACCGACACGATGAAGATCAGGTTCAGTGCCAGCGCCACGTTCGCGATCAGACCAAACACACGGTAGTACAGGACCATGAAGACCATCACCGCGATGAAGCCGATGACCACCGACTGCATGCCGCGATCGATGTTCTCCTGCCCCAGGCTCGGCCCGACCGTGCGCTCTTCGACGATCGACATCGGCGCCGCCAGCGCACCGGCTCGAAGCAGCAGGGCGAGGTTCCGCGCCTCGCGGGTACTATCCAGTCCGGAGATCTGGAAGCGCCGTCCCAGCGGCTCGTTGATGCGCGCGACGTTGATGACCTCTTCGCTGCGCGACGTGCGCAGGACCTGCTCGCCGTCTTCCTCCACCGATTCGGTGGTCGTCTCGATGAACACCGAGGCCATCAGCCGACCCACGTTGTCCGAAGTCACGCGCGAGAAGATCCGGGCGCCCTGCCCGTCGAGGTTGATGAACACCGCGGCGCCGCCAGTGTCCTGGGCAATACCGGAGGATGCATCGGTGATGTAGTCGCCGGTCAGCATGACCTGGCGCTGCAGCAGGACCGGCGTCCCGTCACGCTCGTGGTACAGGCGTGTCCCGGAGGGAGCACTACCGGTCTGGTCGGCCTCCATCGGGTCGCCAGACTCCGACACCAGACGGAATTCCAGCGTCGCGGTGGCACCCAGCACTTCCTTCGCCCGGGCGGTATCCTGAACGCCCGGCAGCTGCACCACGATGCGGCTCTCGCCCTGCTGCGCGATGATCGGCTCGGCCACACCCAGCTCATCCACACGCGAGCGCAGGGTGGAGATATTCTGCTGCAGTGCCTGACGCCGCAGTTCGGTCAGGTGGTCCTCGTCCAGGGTAGCGACCATGCGGCTGGTGTCGCCGGAGCCGCGCATTTCCCACTCCAGCTCGTCGCGGTATTCACGGGTCAGCCAGTCCTCCGCCGCCTCGCGGTTTTCTTCGTCGGCAAACATCACCGTCAAGTCGCTGGAACTGCGCTCGATCGTATCGAACGTCAGGCGCTCGTCGCGCATGCGCCCGCGCAGCTCGTTGGCATAGCGCTCCATGGCGGTATCGATCACCGCATCCAGGTCCACCTCCATCAGGAAGTGCACCCCGCCACGAAGATCCAGACCCAGCGCCATCGGCTGACCGTTGATGGCACGCAGCCAGTTCGGCGTGGCCGGCGCCAGGTTCAGGGCGACCGTGTGGTTGTCATCCAGGGCATCACGCAGGATCCCGGCCGCCCGGGCCTGTTCGTCGGTCGTTTCGAACCGCAGCAGCAGCTGCCCATCATCCTGTTCCTCGACCTGACTCGGCGTCACATCCTGGGCGCCCAGGATCGTGCCCACCAGGTCACGGATGTTTCCGTCGATCTCGCCGGTCACAGGATTGCCGATCTGGACCGACGGATCCTCAGGAAACAGGTTGGGCGCGGCGTACAGCCCCGCACCCAGGACGACCACGACGATCAGGGCGTACAGCCACGCCGGATAGGAATTGCGCATATGGAGGACCTTGGAGGCGCTAACGGGACGTTCAGAGATCTTTGAGCGTGCCCTTGGGCATCACGGAGGCGACCGACTGCTTCTGCACGGCCACGTTCACACCATCGGCAATTTCCACCTTGATGAAGTCATCGCTGACCTCGGTGATCTTGCCGGCCACGCCGCCATTGGTAACGATCTCGTCACCCTTGGACAGGGCCTCGACCATGTTGCGATGTTCCTTCGCGCGCTTGCTCTGCGGGCGAATGATCAGGAAATACATGATCGCGAAGAAGATGGCGATCATGATCAGAAACTCGATCATGCCGCCGCCGGCGGCTCCACCTTCCTGGGCATGCGCTGCGGAAATCAGAAAGTCCATCGAAACACTCCGTCTCTCGGTTCAGGTGCGTGCCCCGGCCGGCCGCAGGTTGGCAGCCCGCCGGCGCGAAAAATAACGCGCGGATTATGGCACAGGCGTGACCTCCATGCCGCGTCGCCCATAGAAATCGGCGACGAACTCGCCCAGCGTCCCCACGGCGATCGCTTCGCGCAATCCACGCATCAGATCCTGGTAGTAATGCAGGTTGTGTGTGGTCGCCAGGCGTGAGCCGAGAATCTCGTTGCACTTGTCCAGATGTTTGAGATAGGCACGCGAATAGTGACGGCATGTGTAGCACCCGCATTCCGGATCGACCGGGCCGGTGTCGTCGCGGAAGCGGGCATTGCGGATTCGCAGCACACCCTCGCGCGTATAGAGGAAGCCGTTGCGCGCATTGCGGGTCGGCATCACGCAATCAAACATGTCCACACCGCGGCGCACCGCCTCGACGATGTCCTCCGGGCGCCCCACGCCCATCAGGTAGCGCGGGCGATCCGTCGGCAACTCCGGCAGGGTCACATCCAGGGTCTGCAGGCGTTCCTCCTCCGGCTCGCCCACCGACAACCCACCCATCGCATACCCGTCAAAGCCGATTGTCCGAAGGCCTTCCGCGGATTCCCGCCGCAGCGCCGGATACATGCCGCCCTGCACGATCCCGAACAACGCTGCTGGACTGTCGCCATGGGCAGCGCGCGAACGCGCGGCCCAGCGCAGCGACAGCTCCATCGACCGGCGCGCCTCGTCTTCCGTGGCCGGGTACGGAGTGCACTCGTCGAAGATCATCACGATGTCCGAGCCCAGCTCGCGCTGCACCTGCATCGAGGACTCCGGGGTCATCAGCACCTTCGAACCATCCACCGGTGACTGGAAGCGGACGCCCTCCTCGCTGATCTTGCGCATCTCGGCCAGCGAAAAGACCTGGAAGCCCCCGGAGTCGGTCAGGATCGGGCCCTCCCAGTGCATGAAATCATGGAGGTCGCCGTGGGCCCGGATCACCGCGGTGCCCGGCCGCAGCATCAGGTGGAAGGTATTGCCGAGGATAATCTCCGCGCCCAGGTCGAGCAGTTCCTCCGGCGTCATGGCCTTGACCGTTCCGTAGGTCCCCACCGGCATGAAGGCCGGGGTCTCCACCGTCCCGCGCGGGAAATGCAGCCGACCACGTCGGGCCGGGCCGTCGCTGGCCAGGTTCTCAAACTCCATCCGAGACCCCCGTATCCGTTCTAACGCTGGGCGGCAGGTCATCGGACCGGCCCGGCGCCAGCCACATCGCATCGCCATAGCTGAAGAACCGATAGCGCTGCGCGACCGCATGCGCGTAGGCATCGAGGATGCGGTGATAGCCGGCAAAGGCCGCCACGAGCATCAGCAGCGTACTTTGCGGCAGGTGAAAATTGGTCACCATCCGGTCCACCACGCGGAAGCGGTAACCCGGTTGGATAAACAGTCGGGTCTCGCCCTGGAAGGGAGCGAGTTCACCACCCGCGGCGGCGGTCTCGAGCGAACGTACACAGGTGGTACCCACCGCGACCACGCGCCCACCACGGGCCTTGCAGGTCGCCACGGCAGCGCAGGCCTCGGCCGACACCTCCAGCCACTCCGCGTGCATCTCGTGGGCGGCGGTATCCTCGACCTTCACCGGCTGAAAGGTACCGGCCCCCACGTGCAGGGTCACGGTCGCCGTCTCCACTCCGGCATCCCGCAGACGCCCCAGCAGGGTGTCATCGAAATGCAGGCCGGCCGTGGGCGCGGCCACCGCCCCCTCGCGCCGGGCGAACACGGTCTGGTAGCGATCGGCATCGTGCGCCTCGTCGGCCCGCTCGATATACGGCGGCAGCGGGATATGCCCGTGTTCGCGCAGCAACCCCAGCATATCGTCGGCGTCGATCAGCGCCAGGCGGAAGAACGGTCCCTCGCGTCCGGTTACTTCCACGGTGAATGCATCCGCCAGTCGCAACCGCGTCCCGACCTTCGGCGCGCGGCTCGCCCGCACCATGGCCAGGACCTGCATGGGGGACTCGATCCGTTCGACCAGCACCTCGACCTGGCCCCCGCTTTCCTTGTGGCCGAATACCCGCGCGGGGATCACCCGGGTATCGTTCAGAACGAGCAGATCCCCCGGACGCAACAGGCCCTCGATCTCCGCAAACCCGGCATCTCGCGGACGCTCATCCTCCAGAACCAGTAGGCGCGAACCCGCGCGATCCGGCAGCGGATACTGGGCAATCAGCTCCGGCGGGAGCTCGTAATCGAAATCGGCAACACGCATGGCGCGCGATCCTACCACGCAGCGCGCCGACCCGGTTCCCCGCATCCGCGATGGCCGCCCCGTTTGTGTAGGGGGGAACCTGCGCTACACTAGCGCCCCACAAGCCGGGATGGCGGAACTGGTAGACGCGCCGGACTCAAAATCCGGTTCTGGCAACAGAGTGCGAGTTCGATTCTCGCTCCCGGCACCATCCTTTTGTATCGGGCCCTCCGAAAGGCCCATCCCCGGGAAACGACGTTCCCCGACACCCAGCCGGTGTAGCTCAGCTGGTAGAGCATCTGATTTGTAATCAGAGGGTCGCAGGTTCGACTCCTGTCACCGGCTCCATTTTTTCCGCCCGCTCCCTCCGCTCCGGAGCCGGTCACCGCCGTCCACGCGTCGCCACCTTGACGGGCGTAGTGCGCGGTGTACTCTCTCATTAGAAGGGTGTTCAGAGGGCCACCCCGAGGAACGCCGGGTCCATGGACTTCGGCCCCCCAGGGGCCACACCCCGTGGACAGGACCGCTTGGGCTCCACACGTACAGGAGGGAGTCGCCATGTCAACCGACCGCTTCTTCATGATGTTCGCCGGAATCGTCGTACTGGTCAGCGCATTGCTCACCTGGCTCGTCAGCGCCTGGTGGCTGCTCCTCGCGGCCTTTATCGGCGTTCACCTGATTCAGGCCTCTTTCACTGGCTTCTGCCCCCTGGTCATGATCCTGAAATCCATGGGTCTCAAGCCGGGCGAGATCTTTCCCTGAACCCAGGCTCCGGCTTCGGATCCCAGAAGGCAACACGCCCGCACACCCCTTGTTTTCCCGGGTGCCAGGCCTCATATTAGCTCTAGCTAATACTTAACCAGGAGATATGTTCCATGAGCATTGACCGAATCGTTCTTGCCTTCGCCGGCACCGTCGTGATCATCAGCGCGATCCTCGCGTGGGTGTTCACCCCGATGTGGCTGATCCTGACCCTGTTCGTCGGCGCCAACCTGCTGCAGTCGGCCTTCACCGGCTTCTGCCCGCTGGCGATGATCCTGAAGGCCATGGGCGTGAAGCCCGGAGAAGCCTTCAACTAGACCGAAAGAACGCGTCAAAAGGCCCGGGCACCGATGGTCCCGGGCCTTTTTCATTGTGGCGCTCCGGTTCATGCCGCGCTGTCCTACACTTCAGGAAATGCCAGCCAACCTGGAGCGATGCCCCATGCGTTTTCGTGATCGCAACGAAGCCGGCGCGCAACTCGCACAGGCCCTGGAGCGTTACCGTGGCCAGCCTGGCGTCGTGTACGCGTTACCGCGCGGCGGTGTCCCGCTGGGGGTCGCGGTCGCTCGCCACCTGGGCTTGCCTCTGGACCTCCTGATCCCACGCAAGATCGGCCACCCGTTCCACCCCGAGTTCGCCATTTGCGCCGTCCCCGAGCGGGGCGACCGGGTCTGCAATGCGCGGGAAGCGGAGCGCGTGGATCCGGACTGGCTGGAGCAGGCAGAGGCACACGAACGTGCCGAGGCCCGTCGGCGCCGCCAACTCTACTGCACCACACCCGCCCCGGACGTGAGCGACAAACTCGCCATCATCGTCGATGACGGGATCGCCACCGGACTGACCATGCGCGCCGCCATCCGCGATGCGCGCCAGCGCAAACCCCGGCACCTGGTCGTGGCGATCCCGGTCGCGCCGGCGGACACCGCCGCCGTACTGGAAACCGAGGTGGACGAACTCGTCACTCTGGACATCCCCGAGTACTACCGCGGCTCGGTGGGCGCGTATTACGAGGACTTCGAACAAACATCCGACGACGAGGTCATCACCCTGCTCGCGTCGGTCCACCAGTCACAAAGACCCGATGTCTCCCGCTGAGGCACAGACGGTCTCCCTGCTCCTGGACGGGCACGCCCATCAGGGCATTCTCGGCCTGCCCGGAGTTCCCACCGGCCTGGTCATTTTCGCGCATGGCAGCGGCAGCAGCCGCCTGAGCCCCCGAAACCGGCAAGTCGCCGGCACCCTCCAGGCCAGCGGAATAGCCACCCTGATGTTCGACCTCCTGACGGAAGAGGAGGACCGGACCCAAGCCAACCGCTTCGACATCGACCTGCTCGGTCGGCGACTGGTGCAGGCCTGCCACTGGGCGACCGCACAGCCATCGCTGGCGCCGCTGCCGCTGGGCCTTTTTGGCGCCAGCACCGGGGCGGCAGCCGCATTGCAGGCCGCCGCAGACGCCCCCCAGAGCATCCGGGCCGTCGTCTCGCGCGGAGGGCGCCCGGACCTTGCGGGGGAGGCCCTGGAACGGGTGCAAAGCCCCACCTTGTTGATCGTCGGCGGCGACGACACCACCGTGATCCAGCTGAATCGCCAGGCACAGGCGCTCATGCACGCCCGCTGCGAACTGGAGGTCATCCCGGGTGCCAGCCACCTGTTCGAGGAACCGGGCACCCTGGAACAGGCGGCCGACCGTGCCACCGCCTGGTTCGGCAAATGGTTTCGCGCCGCGTCTATGGCGTAATCGCCACCTTCAGTACACCGTCACGCTGATGCGAGAACAGGTCGTACGCGGACTCGATGTCACCGAGCTTGTAGCGGTGCGTCACCATCGGCGTCAGATCCACGCGCCCCGAGGCGACGACCTCCATCAACCGCCGCATGCGTTCCTTCCCGCCGGGGCACAGGGTCGTCACAATGGTGTGATCCCCCAGGCCGGCCGCGATCGCATCGAGCGGCATGGAGACCTTGCCGGAATAAACCCCGAGACTGGACAGCGTGCCCCCCGGCTTCAGGACACGCAGACAGGCCTCGAAGGTCTGCTGCTGCCCCAGGGCCTCGATGGACACGTCCACGCCACGGCCGCCCGTCAGTTCCATGATCGTCCCGACCGGATCCTGCTCGTGGAAGTTGATGGCCACATCCGCACCCAGCTTGCGCGCCGTCTCCAGGCGCTCCGGCACCCCATCCACCACGATAATCCGCGTCGCCCCCATGAGCTTCGCACCCGCCGTGGCACACAGGCCGATCGGACCCTGGGCGAACACCGCCACCGTATCGCCGATATGGATGTGCCCGCTTTCCGCGCCGCCAAACCCCGTGCTCATGATGTCGGGACACATCAGCACCTGCTCGTCGCTCAACCCGGCCGGCACCGGGGTCAGATTGGCCTGCGCGTTGGGGATGCGCACGTATTCCGCCTGGCAGCCATCGATCGTGTTGCCGAGCTGCCAGCCGCCCATCGCCTTGCTACCGCATTGGCTGGAGATCCCTTCCTGGCAGGAATGGCACTGTCCACAGGGCGTGATCGCGCCCGCGATGACGCGCTGCCCCATCGCGTAGCCGGTCACCGCGCTACCCAGCTTTTCGATCACACCCACCGGTTCGTGTCCGACGATCCGGCCCGACTCCACGGGATATTCACCCTTGAGGATATGGATATCGGTCCCGCAAATGGTCGTGGTCGTGACCCGCAGAAGGGCATCCGTCGGACCGATCTCCGGGACCGGCCGCTCCTGGATCTCGATCCGGCCCGGTTCAACGAATACGGCCGCCTTCATCGTGCTCATGCCTGCCTCCTAGCATTTCTACCCGCTGGTGGGGCACATCCCAGCATGTTCGCCCGTTTCCCGAACATAGCAGGCCCGCGCGTCCCGGATCGTTCGCATGCCCTGCTGACGATCGCGACAGCCTGCTTGCCTCCCATACAATGGACGCTACACCCATCGCCCAGGATCGCATGTGACCTCGCTCATCCACCGCCTGTTCCAGCGCGCTCCCGCCCTCGACCCGGAAAGTCGCGCCTGGATCCATGCCATCTTCGACTGGGCCCATGACGAGCCCCATCTCGGGGGCATGCTGCGCAATGCGCACCTGGTGCTGCCTACAGCCGAACACTTTCCCGGGAAAGCCGACAACCGCAAGGCCATGGCCCAGCTGGTATTCAATCGTGTGCTGGACCATGCGGGGCTTGCGGACAGCCCATTCCGGCTCTCGCACCCAGGCACCCTGATGGACGACCCGATCCCGTGGGACACGATGAACACGGCCCGGGCCACCCAGAACGCCACGACCACCGGATCGGGTGGCGTGGGTATCCCCTACGACCCCGAACTGGTGGCCCATTCCCAGGCGCTGATTGCCCATTTCGCGCGCGAGATCGCCCTGCGTCTGCTGGCCTCCGCTCGCCAGGCACCGCCGGCGCTCGAGGGCAACGAGGCCCACATCGCCGAGCTACTGGCCACCCAAATGGGTTTCGGCATCATGCTGGCCAATACCGCTTTCCAGGTCCGCGTGAACCAGTGCGGTGCCTGCAAGGGGCCGGCCGCGGAGCGAGACGCGGCTCTGTCACGCGACGACCTCGCCTACGCCTTGGGCCTGTTCCTCCGCCGTCAGGGCATCCCGCCGGGCCGGGCAAGGGCCCATCTGAAGACCCCACTACGGCCCGCCCTGCGCCACGCCCTGCGTGATCTGGCCCGCCGCGAGCGGGAAACGGCCAGCCACGTCGCCTGAAACACCCCTCGCGTGAAAACGCCCGCGCGGCACTCTTTTCGTGGCGACACATCGGAACTGCGCGACACGAAGAGCCCGGCGCGGCCGGCCATGGAAACCAGCGGCTGCCCTCGGCCCGCCCCCGCTCCGTGCCATTCAGGCGCCGAGCAGCCCGCTGCGCTGTAAGCCGTCAAAGATGAATTGCATGGCAAGGGCGCTCAGCAGTACGCCCAGAATGCGCGTGAGCACGTGCGCCCCGGTCACACCCAGCCAGTGCTGCAGGCGCGACGCGACCAGCAGACACACCAGCGCCAGCCCCATCACCGCAACCAGCGCACCCAGCACCACGGCCTGACCCGCCGGGTCGCCCTCGGCCCGGCTCATCATCAGGATCGCCGCGCCCATCGCACCGGGCCCGGCCAGCAACGGGGTCGCCAGCGGAAAGATGGAGAGGTCCTTGCGGGTGCGGGCCTCCTGGGTCTCCGCCGCCGTAGCCGACACCCCGCCGGAGCTGCGCGCAAACACCATGTCGATGCCGATCAGCAGCAGCAGGATCCCGCCGGCCGTGTACAGGGCGGCCAGCGAAATACCCAGAAGCGACAGCAGCGCCTCCCCCGCCAGCGCGAACAGCAACAAAATGAGGCCCGCGACCACCGCTCCCCGGATCGCCATGGCGCGGCGCCGGGCCGGATTAATGCCCTGACTGAGCACACCGAACACCACCGCCACGTCCACGGGACCGATGGTCACGAAAAACGTGGTCAGCGCGACGATTCCCAGTTCCAGCATGGCCGATCCCTCCTCGCCCAAGGTCCTTCGATGTTCGTGTACCGGGCCCGAATGGGCCCGACGGTTCGAGGTGTAAATTGCCCTTCGCGATCGACGAACCTACTTTAGCGCGTTCTTGAATGCTTATTGGGGAGCCATCCAGCCATGAAACGTCGTGTTGTCGGTCACCTGACGCTGGCCAGCCTGCTTGCGTCACCCGCCCTCGCCCTCGCCCAGGAGGCCGCGCAGACACTCGACACCGTCTCGGTCACGGCCACGGGCTACGAGACGCTGGTCGACGAGACCCCCTCCTCCGTCACCGTGATCGAGGCCAGCGAAATCCGCAACCGCGAGGCCCGCACCCTGGGCGACCTGCTGCGCGGCCAGCCGGGTATCGCCACGGCCGTGGACGGATCGGTGGGCTCCGATCCCATCATCCGCGGCCTGAAGCGCGACCAGGTGCTGGTCCTGGTGGACGGTGTGCGGATCAACGCCATGCAGCCCCCGGCACGGGGATCGCTGGCCTCCTACGTCAACATCGACCTGATCGAACGCATCGAGATCGTGCGCGGCCCCGGCTCCGTGCTCTACGGCGCCGGCGCCATGGGCGGAGTAATCAACATCATCACCCGCGGTGGCGACTTCACCGACGAACCCGAGACCCGAGGCTTCTCGCGCCTCGGCGTCACGTCCGTGGATGACGGCATCCGCGGCGCGGTCGGCGTCACCGTCTCCAACGACCGCAACGTGCTGGACCTCTCCACCGCCTACCTGAACACCGACGACTACAAGAACGGCGACGGCGACCGCCTGCGCGACTCCGGCACTGAGCAGAACGCCTACCACCTGCGCTACCGCGGCAAGCTCGCACCGGGCCACGAGGTCCAGTTCCGCGCCCAGCGCGACGAACGCAAGGATGTCTGGTACCTCACCTCGCGCAACTTCAATGAAACCCCACCCAGCGCCTCACCGAGTCCCATTGCTCCGCCTTTGGGGCTTAATACCCACTACACCCCGAGTCAGACACGCGATCTCTTCGAACTTCGTTACGAAGGCGAACTATCCGGCGACTGGGCACCACGCGTCGAAGCCTCGGTGTACCGACACGAACTCTCGCGTGGCAACTACGATTGGAACGCGGAACTCGACCGCGATTACCGCACTTCGGATACCGACTTCACTACGGACGGGCTTCGCGTGCAGACGGAACTGGGCCCCGCCGACAACCAGATCCTGCTGGTCGGAGCCGAAGCCTGGCGCCTTCGTGCAAGTCCCGTTTCGTTCATCGGCACCGAGGCCAACGGGTTCCGACCCGAAAATGCAGCGCCTACCCCATTGGTTGAGAATGGGCGAATTGAATCCGCAGGGGTCTTTGTCCAGCACGAGACCTACCTTGACTGGGCCACCGTCAACCTCGGCGCCCGATATGACGAAGTACGCGGCAGCGCCGACGCCGCAGCCAACGTGTCCGGACCTCTGGACAAGACCGACCGCAACCTCAGCTGGTCGGCCGGACTCACCTGGCACATGGACGAGGCCTTCAACCCCTACTTCAGCCTGTCCGAGGGCTACCGCTCCGCGAGCCTGCTGGAGCGCTACCTCACCTACCCCTATAGCGACGGGTTCACCTGGCAGAGCAATCCGCAACTGGACCCGGAGCGCAACCGCACCTTCGAGGTGGGCGCCCGAGGCCGGATTGGCGCGACCTCCTACACCATCTCGGCCTACGAAAGCCGGATCCGCGACTACATTGGCGGTCAGGTGATCGCCCAGGGCTTAAAGGAAACGATCAACCTCGATGAAGCCCGCATCCACGGCGTCGAGGCCCAGGTTGAACACGCCTTCACCGACGCGATCACCGGCTACGCGAGCGCCACGTGGATCCGTGGCGAGAACCGCGACAGCCGCTTCGACGAGCCGCTGACCCAGATGCCACCGCCGGAGGCCAGCATCGGGCTCAGCCATTCCGGCGCGCAGGGCTGGCAGTGGGATGCGCGCATTCGCGCGGTGGCGAGCCAGAGCCGCACGGCCGACACGTTCACCGCCGGGAACGAACGCGACACCTCCGGGTTCGCCACCGCCGACCTCGCCGTGGGCTACCGCTTCGGACCGAGCGCGGGCTTCCGCTCCAACGAGCTCACCTTTAGCGTGACCAACATCGCGAACAAGACCTACCGCGAGCACGTCAACGAGATGACCGAGGCACGCCTGGACCCGGCCAACGGCGTCCAGGACATCTGGGCGCCCGGCCGCAGCTTCGGGCTGACCTGGAACGCCGAGTTCTAGACCGGCGTAAGTATTCGCCCCAAGGACCAGACAAGGACAACGCCATGCGTCTACGCGTAATCGACTTCGGCCAGCAGCCGGCCGTCCGCTCCCAGGCGGTCTACCACGGCATCGCCGAGGCCATGGGCAAGGACGACGATCCGGTGCTCACCCTGGTCAATCCCGACGACCCGTATGTCTGCGTCGGGCTGCACCAGGAGATCGCCCTGGAGGCCGACGAGGACTTCTGCAAGGAACAGAACCTGCCGATCATCCGCCGTCACGTCGGTGGCGGTGCGGTGTACCTGGACCACAACCAGATGTTCTTTCACTTCATCTACCCGTCGTCGAAGGCGCCCCGCATCGTCTCGGATATCTACAAGACGTTCATCGACCCGGTGATCAACACCTACCAGGCCTTGGGCGTCAACGCGACCTTCCGCCCGGTGAACGACATCCACGTGGACGGACGCAAGATCGGTGGCACGGGTGCCGCCAGCATCGGCAATGCCACCGTGATGGTCGGCAGCTTCATGTTCGACTTCGACACCGCCACCATGGCCCGCTGCCTCAAGGTCCCGTCGGAGAAGTTCCGCGACAAGCTGCGCGCCGGCATGGAGGACTACATCACCACGCTGTCACGCGAACTCGGCGAAATGCCTGCCCGCGAGACCGTGCGCGATGCCTTCCTGAAACGCGTGGCCAGTGACCTCGACGTCGAGGTCGAGATGAGCGAACCCACCGCCGAGGAAACCGCCGCCATCGAGGAACAGATGGCCGAACTGACCGACCCCGAATGGACCTACCGCAAGGGCCGCAAATTCGTGGAGATGGGCGTCAAGATCGCCGCCGGCACCCACCTGACCGAGGGCGCCCACAAGGCTGCCGGTGGCCTGATCCGCGCCCAGCTAATGGAGAAGGACGACCATATCGCCGACCTCCTGCTTTCCGGCGATTTCACGGTCTTCCCGGAAGACGGCATGGACCGCATCGCCGGCGCCCTGCACGGCCAGCCACTGGAAACCGAGGCTCTGCGAAGCGCCGCGGCCGCCTGCATGCAGGAGATCGGCCTGGATGCCCCGGGCATCGAGCCCGCCGACATCGCCACCGCGATCCTCGCCTGCGTGCACCGCGAGCCTGATTAAAACGCAACGGCCGGATCACTCTTCCCGGCGATCCGGCCGTTTCTGGTACTGCGGCGATTGACGGAGCGGCAGTGTTAGGCGGAGTCCGCCGACTCCACACACTCCAAACGGCCGGGCGCGGTATTGAGCCGCTCGCGGTCGTTTCGGTATGGCTCCGTCGTGGCTACGGCGCGATCTGCCGTCTGAAGGATCTCCGCGGCCCATCCCGGGAGCTCCGGCGAGAGCTGATAATAGATCCAGTTGCTCGCGCGTCTGGTACTGACCACCTTGTAATGTCGAAGCGCCGCCAGGTGACGCGACACCTTCGGCTGGGACATTTCGAGCGCGTGCGTCAGCTCGCAAACGCACATCTCCCCTTCCGCCTGCATCAGCAAGAGCGCCCGCAACCGGGTTTCGTCGGCCAGCAGGTTAAACAGGTCCGTGGGGTTAAGCGACATAATGCATCCAGAAAAAGCCGTTCACGAACTATATCCCGACAGCTCTGGTGGGACAACGCGAAGCAAGGCGTTTGCGACCACTCATTATCGTACAGACGGATCAACCCGTCGCATAATTTCCAGCCCAGCCAATTGCATGACGGTGCGGGCCATCCCCGCCTCCCTGTACAGTGATGCAATGCGGCCGGGACCTCCACATGGCGATGGCCGCCCCCTGCAGCGCGCACGCGAACCCCTCGATAATTTCTCCAGGTTTTGGCTTTTTAGGGGTCCGATTCGTGTATGATGCCGGGTTGGCAGTTGCCATCCGATTTTCGCCGGGCCTTCGTTTCCGGCCTGTGTGAGTACCCCCCAATGTCTGATTCCCCCTCCTTCTCCCAGCTCGGGCTTTCCGAGTCGCTGGTCCGTTCCCTGTCGAACATGGGCTTCTCTACCCCGACCCCGGTCCAGGCCGCCTGCATTCCGGCACTACTGGAAGGCCGTGACGTCCTGGGCGAGGCCCAGACCGGCACCGGCAAGACCGGCGCCTTTGGCCTGCCGCTGATCGACCTGATCGACGCGGCCCAGCGAGTGCCCCAGGCGCTTGTCCTGGCCCCGACCCGCGAGCTGGCCAACCAGGTGGCCGGCGCGTTGACCGAGTTCGCCGCGGGTTTCGCCGGCATCGATGTGCTGCCCGTCTACGGCGGCCAGCCGATGGGCGAACAGCTACGCGCCCTGCGCAAGGGCCCGCAGATCGTCGTCGGCACGCCCGGCCGCGTGGTGGACCACATCAAGCGCGGCACGCTGAACCTGGACGCCCTGCGCGTCGTGGTGCTGGACGAGGCCGACGAGATGCTGCGCATGGGCTTTGTCGAAGAGATCGAGTGGATCCTGGAACAGACCCCCGACACCCGCCAGACCACCCTGTTCTCGGCCACCATGCCCGCGCCCATCCGCCGCATCGCGCACCGCCACATGCGCGAGCCGGACGAGATCAGGATCGGCGCCGGCAACGAGGCGGGCACCGACATCGACCAGAGCTACTGCCTGGTCGACGCCCGGCACAAGCTGGAGGCCCTGACCCGGCTGATGGAAACCGAGGACGGGCTGGACGGCGCGGTGGTCTTCGCCCGCACCAAGGCCTCCACGGTCGAGATTGCCGATGCCCTGGGCCAGGCCGGCATTGCCGCCTCCGCCCTGAATGGCGACATGGAACAGGGCGAGCGCGAGCGCGTCGTGAGTGACCTGCGCGACGGTCGCCTGGACGTGATCGTGGCGACGGACGTCGCCGCCCGCGGGATCGATGTTCCGCGCATCAGCCACGTATTCAACTTCGATGCCCCGGGCGATGCCGAGGTCTACGTGCACCGCATCGGCCGAACGGGCCGGGCCGGGCGCAAGGGCCGCGCCATCCTGTTCCTGGAGCCGCGCAAACGCCGCATGCTGAAGGACATCGAACGCCTCACCGGCAAGCCGGTACGCGAACAGCCGCTACCCGACCGCCAGGCCGTCCAGGCCCGCCGCGAGGGCCGCTTCGCGGAGCGCGTACAAGCCCTCCTGGGCGGCGAACAGGCCAGCGCGCACGAGGCCCTGGTCGAGCGCCTGCTGGCCGAGAGCGAGGTTTCCGAACGCGAGCTCGCCACTGCCCTGGTCGCCCTGGCGACCGCCGGCAGTCCGCTGGATGCCAACGCCCACAAGGGCAACGATCCACTGCTGGCCGCCGCCCGTGCACCCTATTCCGAACGCGGCCACAACCGCCGCGATGCGATGCCGCGCGGCGAACGTCCATCACGCGGCAAGGATCGCGAGCCGGAAGCCGACATGGTGCGCTACTACATGCCCGTGGGGCGCAATAACGGCGTGGCGCCGGGCGCCATCGTCGGCGCCCTGGCGAACGAGGGCGGCCTGAACGGCCGCGATATTGGCCGCATCGGCCTGCGCGACGATCACAGCCACGTGGATCTTCCGGCTTCGCTGGACGAAGCCTCGATTCGCCGCCTGGGCAACATTCATGTGGCGAATCGCAAGCTGGAACTGACCCTCCAGGCGCCCCGCCCGGGTCAGGCGGCCAGCCAGGAAGACACCCCCAGGCCGACGCCGCGCAAGCCGGCCGGTACGCGCAGCGAAAAGCCCGCGACCGGCGGCAAGCCGAAATCCTTCAGCAAGCCGGGCGGTAACAAGCGCGGCCCGGCGCCGGCCAACCGCAAGCGTCCGGCCTATGCCGCCGCTGGCAAACGCCCCGCAGGCAAGGG
>NZ_JAWLFK010000100.1:0-3216 GCF_041685615.1 Thioalkalivibrio sp. | reverse complement strand
GCACCTGGGCGCCTCCATCGAGGTGATCAACCTGGGCACGGCCGCGGAGCCGCCCGCGGTCGCCGGTGTGCAGCAATTGAAGCTGGGCCCCGGCACCGCAAACCTCGCTCGCGAGCCGGCGATGACGCCGGCGCAGCTGGAACGGGCGCTGAATGCCGGTCGGCAGTGCGCGGAGCGGGCGCGGCGGGGTGGGGCGCAGCTATTCATCGGCGGCGAGATGGGCATCGGCAACACGACCTCTGCCGCTGCGCTCGCCTGTTCCCTGCTGGATCTGCCGCCCGCCGATCTGGCCGGGCCCGGCACGGGCCTGGACGCGAATGGGGTGCGGCACAAGGCCGAGGTCATCGAACAGGCCCTACACACCCATGCGGACGTACGGGGCGACGCCCTCGGCAGCCTGCGCGGCCTCGGCGGCTTCGAGATTGCCGGGCTCGCCGGGGCGTATATCGCCGCAGGGCAGATCGGCCTGCCAGTGCTGGTGGACGGCTTCATCAGCACCTCGGCGGCGCTCGTGGCCGAGCGCCTGTGTCCGGGCACGGCAAACTGGTTTTTCTACGCCCACAGTTCGGCGGAGCCGGGGCATCGGTGCCTGCTGGCGGCGCTGGAGGCCGATCCGCTGCTCGATCTCGGCATGCGTCTGGGCGAGGGGAGCGGTGCAGCCATGGCCGTGCCCCTGCTGCGCCTGGCTTGCGCACTGCACTCGGGCATGGCCACCTTCGCCGAGGCGGGCGTCAGTGGAGAGGACGCTTGAGCGCCGGGCCCGCGCGCATTGGGCTGCTGCGCCACGGCGAAACCACGGGCCAGGGCTTTTGTGGTCGCGGCAGCGATGTGCCGTTGACAGAGGCCGGGTGGTCTGCGATGCGCGACGCTCTGGCCGGAGGTGCTGTCTGGGATCGCATCGTCTGCTCGCCGTTGATGCGTTGCCTTGCCCCGGCGCAGGCGTTTGCGGCGGAGGCGGGCGTACCGCTCGCCGTCGACGACCGCCTCGCCGAACTCGACTTTGGCGCCTGGGAGGGCCGCACGGCGGCGGCACTGATGGAAACGGACGCCGATGCACTGGGACGTTTCTGGCAGGACCCGCTCAATCACCCGCCGCCCGACGGCGAGTCGCTCCTGGAATTTCGCGACCGCGTGGTCGCCGCCTGGAATGACCTGGCGCCCGACGAAGGGCAGCGGGTGCTCGTGATCGCGCACGGCGGTGTCATACGGGTGATTCGCGGCCGGCATCAGCAGTGGCCGCTGGAAAACCTGCTGAGCATCGACGTCCCGCTCGCTTCCCTGCATATTGTCGAGCCATGGCAGCCCTATTGATGAATTCCCATCCCGCGCTGCACCAGGACCCCGTGACAACCCGCGTCCGGGCGCTTGCGGGAGGTTTTGTGGGAGCGTGCTTGCACGCGAAGCCCCGGCCCGTGCCCGACTCTGGCAGGGGCTTCGCTGCCCGCGTGATTGGGCAGGATACATGTAGGAGGCCAGCCCTCTGGCCGAAGGAGCGCTGGCATATTCCCGATCGGCCAGAGGGCTGGCCTCCTACAGGTAGAAATGGCGGAGGGGGCGTATGAACCCCGTCATGATGCCCCTCTGGCTAGCCATCCAGTTCCTCACGCGGTTGCCCACGCCCGAACTGGAACCGCGCCCCGAGGACCTGGGCCGTTCCGTGCTCACCTATCCGCTGGTGGGGCTGGTCCTGGGTCTGATCGTGGTGCTCGTCGGAATCGCGCTGTCCTCCATTCCGGGTGCGCCGACGCTACTGGTCGCGGCACTGGTGCTGACCGTCTGGGTCGGCCTGACCGGCGCGCTGCACCTGGACGGGCTGGCGGACACGGTGGATGCCTGGGTCGGCGGTCAGCGGCACCCGGAGCGTGCCCGCGGGATCATGAAGGATCCTGCCTGTGGCCCGATGGCCGTCGCCGCCCTGATCCTGGTGCTGTTGCTGAAAGGCACGGCACTGGTGGCCGTGATGGAGACGGGGGCGTGGATGGCCCTGCTGCTTGCGATCGTGCTGGGCCGTGTGGTGCCCCCGGTCCTGTTTCTGACGACGCCGTATGTGAATCCGGTAGGACTGGGGGCGGAAATGGCGCAACACCTGCCGCGCAGGGCTGCGATCGGCACGGTCGGTGTGGCAACTGTGCTGGCGGTGGTACTGGGGTTCGTCTCGGGCCTGTGGGGCGTGATTCCGGCGCTGCTCGCCGGCGCACTGCTGCTGTGGGGCGCCACCCGCCTTTTGAAGAACTGGCTTGGTGGCTTTACCGGTGACACCGCCGGCGCCACGTTAGAGCTGGTGGAGACCGCCGTGCTGGTCATCCTGGTGCTGACGCTCGGCTTGCAGTAGACCCCCCTTAATGCAGCGAGGGCAATCCCATAGCCTTGTCCAGCAGCGCCAGTCAATGGGCCGATGCGGTGCCCCGCGCGGATGCACGACGATATCCACACGGCGTTCGCCCAGCCGCCGTTGCAAGGCTGCATAAAGTCGGAGTTCCCGGTCCAGCAGTTCATCCGGCGAGCCGCCCGCCTCGATGTAGAGGTCGATGTCACCGTCACGCGCGGCATCGTCCAACGCGCGAGCCGTACAGCTTTACGCGCGCATCCGGCCCGAAGGCACGGGCCACTTCTTCGCGGATAATCGTCTGTTGTTCGTCGGTCAGCCGCATCGCTCAAGTATATCAAGCCCCTGCCGACATGCCCTCCGCGTTACTGCCGAAACCGCGCAGCGGTCATTCGGATTCTCCGTGGCTGGGGTGGCACAAACGTCGAGTTGATCGCGCGTGGGGAGCTCCCCTCTCCGCTTCGCTCCGGCCGGGATGACGGGAAGGGGTGCGCTGCGGCCTGGATGATGGGAACGGGGTGGCCGGGTGGCGCGCGATTCGGCCGAGTGGGCCACGGTGGGCGGCATACGGTCCGGACGAGGTCGGCTTCGGTAAGTGGCGTTACGGTTTCGCGGCTGGATAACCTTGGGGGCGGCAAGAAATTGCCGCGGGTGGAAAAAATATTCGACGAGGGGCTAAAGGTTCTGCGGGAGTGGTCGTTAAGGCATCTGAGAGCGGGGATCGGCCCGTTCACCAGAACCGCCCGAGGCGGTGACGAACGACTCTACAGGAGAGCGATCATGTCTCAAGTAATCAACACCAACGTTCTTTCCCTGAACGCACAGCGCAACCTGAACAATTCCCAGGGTGCGCTGGGTCAGAGCCTGGAGCGTCTGTCCTCGGGCCTGCG
>NZ_JAWLFK010000053.1:0-13393 GCF_041685615.1 Thioalkalivibrio sp. | reverse complement strand
CGCCGCCCGGCCAGCGGGTCGCTCGGATCGACGCTGTCGCGGAACGGCTTGCGCCGGTCGAGGTTGGTCAGCTGGTAGACGTTGCCCAGCCAGTTGTTGATCACCGCCAGGGCAGTGTCATGCCAGGTGTTGTCCAGCCGATCCAGCAACAGGGCCTCGGGCAGCGCCGGGATCTCGGTACAGTGTTCCAGTGCCGCCTCCACGTGCTCGCGGTGCTCGTCGAGGATCGCGGCGGCCTGCGGCATCAGGTAGTTCTCCGGCAACGGCGGGTAGGCGGCGCGTTCGCCCTGGATATAGCGCACGACCTCGCGCTTGTACTCCTTGAGCAGGCTGATGGAGTCGTACTCCGGGTGACCCTGGAAGAAGACCATGCGAAAGCCGTCCGGCGACGCACCCAGGTGAATGCCGGACTGGTCGCTCTCCACCAGCACACGAAGCCCGTGGCGTTCGAACTGTTCGCGCGAGACATCGTTGTAGCGCGAGTGCGGCACGTCGAAGCGGGTGTTCACGCCGGTGACCAGCGGGTGCCCGCGGTCCACCACGCGGTGCCGGAACACGCCCCACAGCTTTTCGCCCATGTGCCGCCGATGTTCGCCGTAGCGGGCCTGCAGAACGGCGTGGGTCGCCAGACAGGAGCACAGCGTCGAGGTGACGTTCTCCCACGCCCAGTCCACGACGTCGGCCAGCGGCTCCCAGAAGGGTTCCAGCGCCAGATCCGGCTGGGTCACGTTGGCGCCGGTGATGATCAGTGCGTCGAGGCCTTCCTTCTTCAGGTCCTCGAAGTCCTCGTAGTACTGCTTGACGTGATCGCGTCCCTTCGGCCCGCGCTTGAGTTGCGGCAGGGTGAACGGATGGATATAGAACTGCGCGATCTGGTTGCTCTCGCCGATCAGGCGGAAGAACTGGCGCTCGGTGGCCGCGAGTGCCGCGTCGGGCATCATGTTCAAGAGCCCGATGTGCAGCGCGCGGATCTCCTGCTGCTGCGCGAAGTCGCTGGGCAGTACGGTCTCGCCCTCGCTCCTCAGGCGGGCAAAGGTGGGCAGGTCGGAGTAGGCGACGAGTGGCATTACAGGCGCGCCTCCCGTTCCAGGGCCATGCAGACCAGATCGTCGAAGTCGGCCGCGTTGCGTACGCGCGCCAGTTCGGTGGTGCTGATGGTGTAGCCGTGGGTCTCGGCGATCGCCTCGTAGCGCGGCAGGCGCGCGCGGAAAAGGCGCGAGAAGACCCAGCGCACGAAGGCGTCCGGGTCGATCTGGGCGACGTAGTCCAGCCCCTCGTCGCGCATGTATTCGGCCAACTGCTGGTCGAGGAAAGCCTCGCGGTAGTACAGCGGCTTGGGGTCGCTCTCCGCGCGCTCGATCAGCTGGCGCTCGTCTTCGTCGGTCGCCTTGATGTACAGGATCAGGGTGTGCTCGGCGAGGGTCTCGAGCACGCCGGCGCTGTCCAGTTCGCAGACCGAACCGCCGGCATCGTTGACGAAGTGCGGATAGCCGAACAGTGTCTGAGACTTGTGGATGAAGTCCGGCACGTCGAGCATCGCCTGCACCTCGGCCTCGTGGTGCAGGGTCTGGCGGCGCTTGAATTCGGTCAGCGGCAGGCCACCCCGTTCCGGGTTGCCGAGCTTGCCGAGGAAGCTTGCCACCGGGTGCAGGTTGTCCACGGTGATGTTGTTGATGATCTGGATCGAGTCCGAGCGCAACAGGTCGCGCAGGAACGGCACCGCCATGGCCTGGGCCTTGATGTTGTCCAGGATCGGCTCGCTCAGGTAGCGCGTGCCGATGCGGTAGTCGCCGGAGTAGTGGAACCAGTCCTCGCGCCGGAGCATGTTGGACAGGCGCGTCTTGCCGACACCGGACATCCCCAGCAGGGTGACGCGGCGGTGGTCCTGGTTGCGGTATTCGTCGGGTGTCAGGCGCATGGCTCGGGTTCGATTAGCGTCGCAGAATGAACAGGATACCGGCGATTACCGCCAGGCCGCTGATGACGTAGTGGTCGTACTGGAACTGCAGCCCCAGCAGGCCACGCAGGCCGAACAGGATCAGCCAGGCGCCGAGCAGAATGTTTCCAAGAATGCGCATCCCTGCGGAACTCCCTAACGTATCAGCTGGCTCAGTTGGCGGAACTGCGGATCGGCCGCGTCGCGCAGCCATTCGAACAGCACCGATTCGTGGTTGGTGATGATGGCCCCGGCCGCCCGCAGGCGTTCCAGCCCGTTGCGCTTGCGCCCGGCCTCGCGCGAGCAGACGCCGTCCTCGACCACGAACACCGTCACGCCCGCCTCCAGCAGCTCCAGTGCCGTCTGGGTCACGCAGATGTGGGTCTCGGCGCCGGTCAGGATGATCTGGTCGCCCCCGGTGAGGCGGGCACGCAGGGTATCCTCCGCGCAGCAGGAGAAGGCTGTCTTGTCCGTGACCGTTCCGGACCCTTCCAGCGCCTGTTGCAGGGGGGCGGCGACCTCGCCCAGGCCCGTCGGGTACTGGCGCGAGACCTCGATCGGGATGCCGAGCTGGCGCGCGGCCTCGATCAGGCGTGCGGTGTTGCACTCGACCTCGGCGCGGGCGTCTTTTGGCATCGCGGCCAGCAGGCGCTCCTGCAGGTCAATCAGGACCAGACGCGAGCGCTCGCGTTCACAGCGGGCCTGCGGGTTGTGCGCGGCGGGCCCGGCCATTACTCCAGCAAGTCGTCGATGGACTCGAGATCGGCCACGCTCAGGCGGCCGGCGGCGCGCTGCAGGCGCAGCGATTCCCCGAGGAAGCCGTAGCGGGCCTCGGCGTAGTCGCGCTCGGCGCGGAAGACCTCGCGCAGGGCCAGCAGGACGTCCACCTGGGTGCGCGTGCCGACCTCGAAGCCGGCCTCGGCCGCATCGAACGCGGACTGGGTAGAGGCCAGGGCCTGTTCCAGGGCGCGCACGCGCGAGTTGTTGGACATCACCGACAGGTAGGCGCTGCGGGTGTCCTGGGTGGTGCGGCGCTCGACCAGCGACTGGCCTTCCTGTGCGGCCTGGAAGTCCTCGCGTGCCTGGCGGGTCAGGGCGCTGACGCGTCCGCCGGTGTAGAACGGGATCTCCAGCTGCAAGCCGACCTGGGCCTCAGTGCCCTCGAAGAACGCACCCCCGGAGCCGGGCGGGATGTCCAGGCCGTGGTAGCGGTTTTCGTTGACCGAGGCGTTCAGATTGATGCGTGGCAGGCCCTCGGCACGCTGGCGCTGGATCTGTTCGCGGGCGGTCTCGGTGCTCAGGCGCTGCGCGGCCAGCTCCAGGTTGTTCGCGAGCGCGATGTCGACCCAGGCCTGGGGGTCCGCCGGGTCCGGCGGGGTCAGTTCGGCCTCGTCGCTCAGGATATCGAGCTCGTCCCAGTAGGAATTGGTGATCACCGCGAGCTGCTCGCGGGTCAGGTCCAGCTGGTTCTCGGCGGCGATGCGTTCGGCCTCGGCGATGTCGCGCTGCGCCTGGGCCTCGCTGACGTCGGTGCGGGCGACCAGACCGACATCGAAGCGGCGCTCGGTCTGTTCCAGCTGGCGCTCGATCGCCTCGACCTCGGCCTCGCGGAAGGCGAGGGTTTCCTGCGCGACCAGCACGTCGAAGTAGGCCTCGGCGACTCGCAGGATCAGGTCCTGGCGGGCGGCATCCAGTTCGGCCTCGGCACGGGTGATCTCGAGGTCCACCTGTGCCAGTTCGATGTAGTTGCGGCGGTCGTAGATGCTCTGGGATAGATTGACGCCGAAGCTGGTCTGGCGCCCGTCGCGGCTCGGCTGGTTGAGGCCGTCCTGGTAGAACGCGCCGGCCTCGGCCTGCCCGGAGATCTGCGGCAGCAGGGCGGAGCGCGCGATCGGACGGTTCTCCAGCACGCTGCGGTATTCCGCCTCGGCAGAACGCAGTTCAGCATCTTCCGCGGCCGCCCGCTCGTAGACCTCCATCAAGCTGGAGGCAGTGGCAGGGGCCGAGATCACAAGCGCCAGCCCGGCGGCGGCGAGAAGCGACGGCAGACGGTTCATGGACGCGACTCCGGGGGATATTAGGAAACGCCTATCCTATCAGAGCCGCAACGCCGTGCGCGCCCGTTTTCGTCAACAACGCGCGGCCGCGCCTCTCCGGGGCTGGCGCCCCCGCTCCTGCGGGACCGACGCGAGCGCGTACATGGATCGGTGCCCCCCGGGCGTGGGACGCCGGGGGGACTCAGAATTCGAAGGCGGGCCTGGGCTCGAAGCCGACCAGCGGCTTCACGCGGGTCTCGAACAGGCCCTCGTGGCGGCAGTCGTCCTCGGTGGTGCGGGTGATCAGCTGCGCCTCCATGATCGGGCCGTCGCCGGTGATCACGAACAGCCGGCCGCCGAGCGTCAGGTACGGCTCGAGGAAATCCTCGTACTCGGTCATGGCGCCGGTCAGGATGATCGCGTCGTAGCGCGAGCGCGGCGGCGTCCAGTCCCGGGTCACCGTGGCGGTGCGCAGGTGGGCATTGTCGAGGCCGAGGTCCGTCAGCCGGTTGCGCGCGGCCAGGCGCAGCTCGTCGATGCGCTCGATGCTGTCGACCTGGGCGGCCAGGTGGGCCAGGCAGGCGGTCACGTAGCCGGAACCGGTGCCGATCTCCAGTACGGTCTCGGTGGGTTGCGGTGACACGGCCTGCAACAGGCGACCGACCACGACCGGAGGCAGCGTGTTCTCGCCGTGCCCCAGGGGGATCTCGGAATCGGCGTACGCCAGGGCTTGGTAGGGCTCGGGCATGAAGCGCTCGCGCGGCAGCGTTTCCATCACGTCCAGAACACGAGTATCCAGCACGTCCCAGGGGCGGACTTGCTGTTCAACCATGTTGATCCGGGCCTTGGCGTAATCCATCGCGGTTTCCTCAGTACGCTCGACAGCCGCGAAAGAGTACGTTCGCGGGCCGAAACAGGCAAGTAGAAGCCTGCGAGCGGGCTTCTACGCGTCGGGGTCGGGGTGTTTGTCGAGGACTTCGGCAATGGCGCGAATGCGCTCGCGCTGCAGGGCCTCGCCCAGTGCTTTGCCCTTGTAGCCCTCGGTGATCAGGGCCTGGGGTTGCACCGCTCGCGCGGCTGCCACCGCGCGGCGCACCGCGTCGGCCTGCGGGTAGGGCTTGTCCTCCCAGCCGGTGCGCCCGCGGAAGTCCGCCTCCACCGCCAGCAGGAAGGGCTCCACGTTTTCCGGACGTCGGAGGACGTCCAGGCCGTCAACCAGTTTCATCACGGTCTTCGGGCGCAGCTCGAAGACGCGATGCACCAGCCCGTGGTAGCGCGCCACGCGCACCGCCAGGTCGCGGTAGCGGTTGGGTACGCGCAAGCGCTCGGCCAGGGCGCGGATCAGGTCCACCCCGCGTTCCTCGTGCCCGTGGTGGCTGGGCAGGATCGCCGGATCGGTGGTGCCCTTGCCGAGGTCATGCACCAGCGCGGCGAAACGGACCTCGGGCGCCTCGGAAAGCCGGGTCGCCTGGTCCAGCACCATCAGGGTATGCACGCCGGTGTCGATCTCCGGGTGGTAGCGTTCCGGTTGGGGCACGCCGAATAGCCGTTCGATCTCGGGGAACAGGACGGCGAGCGCCCCGGCCGCGCGCAGCACCTCCAGGAAACGCCGCGGGGCCGGGCTCTTCAGGGCCTTCTCGCATTCCGCCCAGACGCGTTCGGGTACCAGCGCGTCGACCTCGCCGGAGGTGACGAGCTCGCGCATCAGCGTCAGCGTGTCGGGCGCGACCTCGAAGCCCCACGGCGCGAGCTGGGCGGCGAACCGCGCCACGCGCAGCAGGCGCACCGGGTCCTCGGCGAAGGCGGGGGCGACATGCCGCAGTCGGCGTGCCTCCAGGTCGGCCCGGCCGTTGTAGGGGTCGATCAGGCGGCCGTCGGCGTCCTCGGCCATCGCGTTGATGGTGAGGTCACGGCGTTCGAGGTCGTCCTCAAGGGTGACCTCGGGCGAGGCGTTGAACTGGAAGCCGTGGTAGCCCCGCGCGGTCTTGCGCTCGGTGCGCGCCAGCGCGTATTCCTCGTGGGTCTCGGGGTGCAGGAAGACGGGAAAGTCGCGCCCGACCGGGCGAAAGCCTGCGGCCTCCATCGCCTCCGGCGTGGCGCCGACAACGACGTAGTCGCGTTCCGTAAACGGGCGTCCCAGCAGGCGGTCGCGAACCGCACCGCCGACGAGATAGGTCTGCATGGCGGCCCCGGGTTCGCGTCCGGGTCAGCCGCGGCCCGATCCGCGGTTGAGGGTCCGCAGTACCTGCATCCGGGCCTCGCGTCCGGCGCCGCCGCCACCCAGGTAGCTGGGGGCGATGGATTCGAGCCGGGTCGGGCAGGGCAGCTGCTGCTCGCCGTCGCAGACCGAGTCGATGGTCAGCGAGGCGAAGTTGTCGCGCGACAATGGCTTGCCGGGCACGAACTCGAGCACGCTGGCCTGCAGCCTGCCGGCCCAGTCGGGCAGGCCGATTACCGGGCGCCGGTGGCCGGAGACACGCCCGACGTAGCGCACCAGCTCGGCCAGGGTGTAGGACTTCGGGCCGCACAGCTCGAAGCCCTGACCCACGGTGTCATGGTCTTCCAGGGCCTCGACGAAGTGCTCGGCCACATCGCCCACGAACACCGGGGCGAAGCGCGCCCGCGCGCGGGCCAGCGGCATCACGGGCGAGAATTTCAGCAGTGAGGCGAAGCGGTTCAGGAAGGAGTCTTCCGGTCCGAAGATCACCGACGGCCGGAACACCGTGACTGCCAGGGATTCGCTGGCGAACACGGCCTGCTCGGCGGCACCCTTGCTGCGCAGGTAGTGGCTGGGGGCGTCGTCCATGTCCGCCTTCAGCGCGCTCATCTGCAGGAAGCGGCGCACGCCCTGCGACTCGGCGGCGGCCAGGGCCTTCTCGGTCAGCTCGGTATGGGCGGCGCGGAAGCCGTCACCGTTGTGACCGCGCTCGTTGAGGATGCCCACCAGGTTGATCACCGCGTCCTGTCCCGCGAACACACCTTCCAGGGTGGCGGGGTCATGGGTGCTGCCCTCAACCAGGTCCACCTCGGGGTTGACCAGGAGATCGCGATGGCGATGCGGGCGCCGAGACAGCACGCGGACCTTCAGTCCGCGGTCAATCAGTCGGCGGATGATGTGGTGGCCGACAAAGCCCGTGCCGCCCAGCAGGCAGACATTGCGAATCGAATCGATCGACATGGGGCAAGGTCCTTCCGAAAGCGAGTGCGGGACGTCTTATACTCGGGTGATCCGCATTGTTCAAACTGGCAAATAGTTGACCTGTGTTTCCCATGGCCTGTTTCCGGGTCACCAATCCGAGGCGCCGACATGACCGAACTGACCGCGATCAACCCTGCGACCGGCGAGACGCTCGCGCGCTACCCCCGCATGGACCAGGACACCCTAGAGGCCGCCCTGGCACGTGCCGCCAGTGCCGCACCGGACTGGGCGGCACGCCCGGTGGCGGAGCGCGCCGCCCGCCTGCGCGACCTGGCCGGGGTGCTGCGCGACGAGCGCGAGACCCTGGCAACCACGGCTACCCGCGAGATGGGCAAGCGGCTGGCCGAGGCGCGCGCCGAGGTCGACAAGTGTGCCAATGCCTGCGAGTACTACGCCGATCATGGCCCGGACTTCCTGCAGGACACCATGATCGCCTCGGATGCGAGCCGGTCGTTCATCGCCTGGCAGCCACTGGGGACCGTGTTGCTGGTGATGCCCTGGAACTTTCCCTACTGGCAGGCGTTTCGCCAGGCGATCCCGGCCACGCTGGCCGGCAACACCGTGCTGCTGAAGCACGCCTCCAACGTCCCCGGATGTGCCGAACATCTGGAGCGGGTGTTCACGGTGGCCGGTTTTCCCGAGGGCGTGTTCCGCAACCTGCCGGTTGGTTCCGAAGCGGTGGAGGGCATCATCTCTGACCGTCGCGTGCAGGGCGTCAGCCTGACCGGCTCCGAAGGTGCCGGGCGTGCGGTGGGGGCTGCGGCCGGCAAGGCCCTGAAGTCCTCGGTGCTGGAACTGGGCGGCTCGGATGCCTTCGTTGTACTGGCGGATGCCGATCTCGACCACACCGTGGAGCAGGCCGTGCGCGGGCGCTTCCAGAACAACGGCGAGACCTGCATCGCCGCCAAGCGCTTTATCGTCGAGGAGGCCGTCGCGGATGCCTTCGTCGAACGCTTCCAGGCGGCCATCGAGGCCCTGGTCATCGGGGATCCGATGGACGAGGGAACGAACATCGGGCCGCTGGCGCGCGACGATCTGCGCGACGAGTTGCACGACCAGGTGACCCGCAGCGTCGCGGCCGGCGCGCGCCTGGTTTCGGGCGGCGAGCCGCGCGACGGGGCGGGGTACTTCTACCCGCCTACGCTGCTGGATGCCGTGGAACCCGGCATGGCGGCCTTCGACGAGGAGACCTTCGGCCCGGTCGCGGCGGTCACCCGGGCGCGTAACCCGGACCACGCCGTCGAGGTGGCCAACCGCTCGCGCTTCGGCCTGGGCGGCAGCGTCTGGACCGCCGATCCGGTGCGCGGCGAGGCCCTGGCCCGGCGTCTGGAATGCGGCTGCGCCTTCGTCAACGGCATCGTCAAGAGCGACCCGCGCCTGCCCTTCGGCGGCGTGAAGGACTCCGGCTACGGCCGCGAACTCTCCGAGCTCGGCATTCGCGAATTCGTCAACGCCAAGACCATCTGGGTAGGGTAATCGGGCATACTCACTCCCGCTTCACCGTACGGGGATCAAGGCCTCTGCCACTTTGGCGCTTTCGGGTTTCGTTGCGGCGGCCGACTCTTCCGGGTTAACCGCGCAGGTGCGGGGAATACTGGACATCGATGTGCCCGTCGCCCGGCCGTAGGATGTGATGAGCGCAGCGAATCGCATCGGGGGCCTCGCACGGGGTTGGGACCGGTGCGTTTCGCCAAACTCAACGCACCCTGCGGCGCTTTTGTGCCGGGCCCGTCGATGTCGTCCGCCGGGCGTCCGGATTTCCGTCTGGCTTGTTTCGTTTATTGCGTTTGAGAAGCGGGCACGTCTATATTCTTCGGGAAACGTACAGGAACCGCCATGAACGTCAGGGAACAGAATAACGGTTTGCCCGATGCCGAAGTGGCTGCGCTCGCGCGCGAGAGCGCGAGCGAGCTGGCCCGTTTGCTTGCGGAGAAGCCCGAAGCCGAGCGGGCACAGGTTCGTATGGATGGGACCGACTTGATCGTACCGCGGCAGGCGGTCTCTCTATTGCGCGATATTCTTGCCCAGATGGCGCAAGGCAATGCAGTGACGATCGTTCCGACGCATGCCGAGCTGAGCACGCAGGAGGCCGCCAGCATCCTGAATGTGTCGCGCCCGTTCGTGATCAAGTTACTGGAACAGGGCGAGATCCCGTTTCGGAAAGCCGGCACACATCGGCGAATCCGGTACGAGGATCTGATGAGGTACAAGGCACGCATGGACAGCGATAGCCGTGAAGCAATGGATGCCCTCGCCGCGCAAGCGCAGAAGCTGGACATGGGCTACTGATGCGTGCGTTTCGTCGTTGTTTACGATGCCTGTGTTTTGTATCCCGCCCCCTTGCGTGATTTCCTGATCCGCCTGGCCCGTACCGGCCTTTTCTCCGCGAAGTGGGCTGACGACATTCAGGAAGAGTAGATCCGTAGCCTGTCGGCTCGGCGTCCGGAGGTTGCGGAATATCTCCAGCGAACCCGAGAGCTGATGGAGCGAGCCGTCCCGGACTGCCTCGTCCATGGCTACGAACCGCTTGTCCATGCGCTCGATCTACCCGATCCGAATGATCGACATGTTCTGGCGGCGGCAATCCGATCGGGGGCGCAGGCGATTGTCACGTTTAACCTGAGGGACTTTCCCGAAAGCGGCCTCGAGTGCTTCGATCTGGCAGCCCTCCACCCAGATGTCTTTGTCGAGCAGCAGCTGGACCTGGGCGAAGGTGCGGTCCTGCGGGCCGCGAAGGAAGCGCGCGTCGCCCTGCGCAACCCGGAGGTCGATCCGGATGGTTATATCGACACGCTGGAAAAACACGGGCTGGTTGTGACCGCCCAGCGCTTGCGCGAGTTTTCGCACTTGATCTGATCCGGACCGAGCGTCTTTGCTACCTTCTTTCGGTGTCCACACCGGGGCTCTGGCCTCACCTGCATGGGTGTACGAATACGTCATGGATCTGTCTGCTGACCTGCTGCTCGCGAGCTTCGATCCGCTGTTCATGGAACGCGGGCTGGACTATTTCCAGCAGGGGCGGGTGAAGGATGTCCGGGTAACAGAAAAAGAGGACGGATTTCTGCTCCTGGGGTCGGTACAGGGCAGCGGCAGCTGCCTGTACACCCAGGATGTCCATGTCCGCCAGTACGGTATGCATGTGGACATCGAAGGGTTCTGTTCCTGCCCGGTTGCGTACCAGTGCAAGCACGTGGCGGCCGTGTGCCTGGCGTGGCGCGACAGGGCCGCCGCGGACCCGCCGCGCGGGACGGGCTTCGAGGCCTGGCTGGAGCAGGTGACCGCGGAGGGCTCCCCCGCCGCTGCGGACAGCACGGAAAATCGGCTCCTGTACGGGCTAACGCGGAGCCCGAGGGGCGACCGCAAGCTTTGCGTGAACTTCGTCGTCTCGCGGCGCCGGCGCGATGGCACCTGGGGACGCGGCCGCGCCGTCAATTTCGCCACGCTGAGCGACCCCTGGCGGCGCGGAGCGTATGTGCAGGGCGATGATGCGGAGATCCTGTCGCTTTTGCAGGCCTCGAGTGCCGGGGCCTTCCTGTACCAGGGCGAGGCGATCCTGGCGGGAGTCGCCGGCGCCATGGCCCTCAAGCTGATGCTGGAGTCCGGGCGCCTCTTTCTGGCCGACGCGGGTGACCGTCCCTTGCAGGCCGGCCCGGAGCGGGATGTCGAACTGACGTGGACCCGGGAGGGCGAGACGTATCGCCTGGGCCTGGCAGACCCCGCGCTGGATGTCTTTCCACAGCTCGAACCACCCGCCTATGTGGACACCCGGCGCGGCGAGGCCGGCCCGGTGCGCTTGCCCGACGGTGTCGATGCCCGGCTGCTCGCCCGCCTGCCGCAGGCCCCGCCGGTGGCGCCGGACGAGGCCGCGCGGATCAGCCGCATGCTGGCACTGCGGGCGCCCGGGCTCCCCACGCCCGAGCCGGTGGAGATCGAAACGCTGGTGGCGGACCCGGTTCCGCGCCTGCACCTGCTGTTCGACCGTCACGACCCCTTTGCGGCGCACCTGGCGCTGGGATTTCGTTATGACGACGTCGTCCTGGACCCGGGCGAAATGTCAGCCGAACCGGTACGGGACACGGGCGAGCGCCTGGTTCGCGTGCAGCGCGATCCCGAGGCGGAGCAGGCGGCGCGCAAGGCCCTGCTCGGCATGGCCACGCGCCCCCTTTCCGACCCGCCGAACCAGTTTCAGCTGGATGTCGATACCGCCGGCGCCGACGCCATGCTGCATCACTGGCTGCAGTTTGTGGAAACCGTCCTTCCCGACCTGGAGGCGCGCGGCTGGGAGATCGTCGCGGACGCGGTCAATGCGCCGACCCTGAGCCGCGCCGAGCAGATCGATGCCGAGGTCGAGTATTCGGATCGTGACTGGTTCGATCTGCGTTTTGACCTGGAAGTCGAGGGCGAGCGCATTCCGCTGCTGCCCCTGGTCGAGCAACTGATCGGCCGGGTGGATGCGGACAACCTGCCGGAGACACTCTATCTGGATGCCGGGGACGGTCACTACATTGCCGTCCCCGGTGCCCAGGTCCAGCCGGTGCTCAAGACCCTGCTGGACTTGTTCGGCCGCGAGCCGGGCGCCGAGAGCCTGCACCTGTCGCGCCTGGATGCCCCGCGTCTGCTGGATTTCGATGCCGCCCGCCTGCGCGGAGCCGAACGCCTGAAAAAGCTGGCTCGCCGCATGCGCGATTTCGAAGGGGTCCGCGCGGTTTCGCCGCCGAGCACCTTCAAGGGGACCCTGCGGCCCTATCAGCAACAAGGGCTCGACTGGTTGCAGTTCCTGCGTGAATACGAGCTGGCTGGCATCCTCGCCGACGACATGGGGCTGGGCAAGACGATCCAGACCCTGGCGCACATGGCGGTGGAGAAGCGCGCCGGACGCATGCGCAACCCGAGCCTGATCATCGCCCCCACCAGCCTGCTGGGGAACTGGCGGCGCGAGGCGGCGCAGTTCACCCCGAAGCTGCGGGTGCTGGTGCTGCAGGGGCCGGACCGGCGTGCATGGTTCGACGCGATCGAGGACCACGACCTCGTGCTGACCACCTACCCGCTGCTCACCCGCGACGACGAGGTACTGCTGAACCGCCGCTGGCACTTCCTGATCCTCGATGAGGCCCAGCAGATCAAGAACCCGCGGGCCCGCTCCGCCCAAGTGGTGCGCACCCTGGAGGCCAACCACCGGCTGTGCATGACCGGCACCCCGATGGAGAACCACCTGGGCGAACTCTGGGCGCAGTTCGACTTCCTGCTGCCGGGCTTTCTGGGCGACCAGAAGACCTTCAACCAGCGCTACCGCAAGCCGATCGAGCAGGAAGGCGACCGCGGCACCCTGGAACGCCTGCGTCAGCGTACCGCACCCTTCATCCTGCGCCGCACCAAGGACCGCGTGGCGCGCGAACTCCCGCCCAAGACCGAACTGCTGCGTACCACCGCGCTCGACGCCCGCCAGGGAGCGCTGTACGAAAGCATCCGCCTGAGCATGGAAAAGAAGGTCCGTGAAGCGGTCGAGCGCCAGGGGCTGGCTCGCAGTCACATCACCATCCTGGACGCCCTGCTCAAGCTGCGGCAGGTCTGCTGCGACCCGCGACTGATCCGCAGCTCGGAGTTCGACACCCACAACATCCGCTCCGCCAAGCTCGAGATGCTCCTGGAACTGGTGCCCGAACTGCTGGAAGAGGGGCGACACATCCTGCTTTTCTCGCAGTTCACCTCGATGCTGACGCTGATCGGCGAGCAACTGGAACAGCGCGGTATTGCCTACACCAAGCTCACCGGCCAGACGCGCAAGCGCGAAGAGGCCATCGAGCGCTTCCGTCAGGGCGAGGTTGATCTCTTCCTGATCAGCCTCAAGGCCGGCGGGGTCGGCCTCAACCTGACCGAAGCCGACACCGTCATCCACTACGACCCGTGGTGGAATCCGGCCGTCGAGACCCAGGCCACCGACCGCGCTCACCGCATCAACCAGGACAAGCCCGTCTTCGTCTACAAACTCGTCACCGAAGGCACGGTGGAAGAAAAGATCCTCGCCCTGCAGGCCCAGAAACAGCAGCTCGCCGACCACGTCCACGGCAAGGACGACCCCGACGCTGCCGACGAACTCCCCATCGACGCCGAAACCCTCCAGCGCCTGCTCTCCGACGAATAACCCGTCCTGGTGGAAGATCGCGATCGACCCCACGCACCTGCGTCGCTTCAATGAGGCCGGAGCAAAAGGCTCCGGATAAC